>NZ_CP100376.1:1800000-2100000 GCF_030515985.1 Corynebacterium accolens
GGATGAACTGGCGCAGCGTGCGGCCGCGGGAAATGCGGGCCAGGAATAGGCCGACGAAGGTTGCCCAGGCAATCCACCAGGCCCAGAAGAAGAGGGTCCAGGACTGCATCCAGGTATCCACGCTGGCTTGGTCCTCAGCAAAGGCGAAGGTCTCCAGCGTCCAGGAGGGGAACTTGGAGACGTAGTCACCGATATTGGTGACGATGGCGTCGAAAAGGTAGGCGGTCTTGCCAAAGACCACGACGTAGATCATCAGCGCGATGGCCAGGTAGACATTGAGCTCGGAGAGGAAGCGAATGCCTTTATCCACACCGGATACGGCAGACAACGTCGCAATGGCGACCGCGATAATGATGAGCCCTGATTGCAGCCCCAGTCCTTGCTCGATGCCGAAGATGAGGTGGAACCCGTAGGACAGCTGCACCACGCCGATGCCCAGGGATGCGGTAACGCCAAAGACGGTGCCCAGCATGGCGGCAATGTCCACCGCCGAACCAATGGGCCCATGCACGCGCTTGCCGATGAGCGGGTACAGCGCCGAGCGGATAGCCAACGGCATATTCAGGCGGTAGGCGAAGTAACCAAAGGCCATGCCCATTAGCGCATAGAGCGCCCAGCCGGTAAGGCCGTAGTGGAACATGGCATAGACCACGGCTTCTTTTGCGGCCTCCATGGTTTCGCCATCGCCCACCGGCGGGKCCMTGTACATCGTGACCGGCYCSGCCMCSGCGRAGAAMAWGAGGKSCMCGCCGMTGCCGGCGGCMAAGAGCATGGATACCCACGAGAAGGKATTGAATTTGGGCCGGGAGTGGTCCGGGCCCATGCGGRTGCTGCCGGTATTGGAAAAGGCGATGTAGAGGACGAAGACCACGGCGATGGTGGCGGTCAGGACGTAGAACCATCCCAGGTTCGTGCCGATCCATCCGGTGACGCTGGCGAGGGTATTCGCCGCGGATTCTTTGCCAAAGCCCGCATACAGGGCCATGGCGATAATCAGGACACCGGAAATGATAAAGACCGGCCAATTGGGCTTGGGCGCGGCCACCTCGTCTGCGCCGACATCGTCGCCGGTTTCGGCCTTGTAGCTGCCGACGATGGCGCGGACTTGGTTGCGCGGTTTATGGCCCTTGTCCCCAGTTGGGTGAGTTTCCCCAGTGGAGTGAGCGAGAGAGGTGTCGGAATCCCCTGTGTGGGACTCTTCATGGTCGTGCGGACCACGGTTTGCCATCTACTTCTCCTAGTCTTGATCGATTAAGTGTCGAATCTTTCGCAAGACTGCCCCGCAATTCCCCGAAAAGAGGGGTAAGAGATAGGTTGGTGGCATAAATCATATGCGAGCAATCTATGCGTAAAGACCCCGGATTTCATCTACTCAGATGCATACCCGAACACCGTAAATATACATTAATCTGGGAAAACGTCCACCAGATGTGTATTCTGGGGGCGCTATTGCGCATAAATGAAAGCGGAAAAGTATAGATTTTTTGCGCAGGATACAATGGATCCGCCCGAAATACGGCGAGAACTACGCGTGAGATGGCTCACAGAAGGAAGGGGATTTATGGGTATTGTGGACAAGTTGACTAAGAAGCGCTCGACAAAGAGGGCGACGGATGAGGTCAGCGATGTGGTCGTCGTCGGCGGTGGCTCTGCCGGCTCCGTCATCGCCGCTCGCCTGACCGAGGATAAAGACACCCGCGTGCTCGTTCTTGAGGCCGGCCGCCCGGATTCCCTGTGGGACCTATTCATCCACATGCCTTCCGGTTTCTCTTTCCCCATCGGGGCAAAGAACTATGACTGGATGTATGAATCCGATCCGGAACCGGAGATGAATGGTCGCCGCATCTACCATGCGCGCGGCAAGGTGCTTGGCGGTTCCTCTTCCATCAACGGCATGATCTACCAGCGCGGCAACCCCATGGACTACGAAAAGTGGGGCCAGAACCCGGGCATGGATAACTGGGATTTTGCCCACTGCTTGCCGTATTTCAACCGCATGGAAACCACCGCTGCCGCAGAAGACGATGATCCGCGCCGCGGCCACGATGGCCCGCTCTACCTGTCCCGCGGTCCTGCTACCTCGCCGCTGTTCCAGGCGCTATTTAAGTCGGTACAAGAGGCTGGCTATAACCTGACCAATGACGTCAACGGTTACCGCCAAGAAGGTTTTGCCCCCTTCGATCGCAATATCAAGCACGGCAAGCGCTGGTCCGCTGCCCGCGCCTACCTGTACCCTAACCAGGACCGCGACAACCTCGAGGTGCGGACCCGCGCATTTACCACCAAGATCCTCTTTGAAGGCCCCAAGGCAGTGGGCGTGGAATACGAGTGGCAGGGTGGCACCCACCGCGTCTTCGCAGAAAAGATCGTCTTGTCTGCCGGTGCCATCAATACCCCGCAGCTGCTTGAGGTCTCTGGCGTGGGTGACCGCGAGATCTTGGAAAAGCACGGCATCGACGTCGTCAAGCACCTGCCCGGCGTGGGTGAGAACCTGCAGGACCACCTCGAGGTCTACATCCAGTACGAGACCACCAAGTCCACCGCTTCCTCCCAGCCCTACCTGGATAAGTGGCGCTGGCCGTTCATGGGCCTGCAGTGGCTGCTGACGAAGAAGGGTCCAGTGGCCACCTCGCACTTTGAGGGCGGCGGTTTCGTGCGCTCCAACGAGGATGAGGCCTACCCGAACTTGATGTTCCACTTCCTGCCCATGGCGGTGCGCTATGACGGCCAAAAGGCCGACGTTAAGCACGGCTTCCAGTGGCACGTCGGCCCGATGTTCTCCGATACCAAGGGCCACGTGCACATCAAGAGCTCCGATATCCGGCAAAAGCCCTCCATCCTCTTTAACTACCTGCGCACTGAGCAGGACCGCCGCGAATGGGTAGAAGCCGTCCGCGTCGCCCGCTCCTTGCTGGATACCAAGGCAATGGAGGAAGTTGGCGCCCGCGAGTTCAGCCCGGGCCCAGAGGTCCAGAGCGATGAGGAAATCTTGGAGTGGGTCCGCAATGACGGCGAAACCGCACTGCACCCATCCTGCACCGCCAAGATGGGCGATGAGTCCGATCCCATGGCCGTGGTGAACCCAGAAACCATGGGAGTATGGGGCATCGATGGCCTGTATATTGCCGATGCTTCCGTATTCCCCTCGGTTCCCAACGGCAATATCTACTCCCCGACTATGATGGTGGGCGAGAAGGCTGCTGACCTCATTGCCGGCCGCACGCCGCTCGAGCCCAACTACACTCCGTGGTACAAGGCACACGAGGATATGCCGCTCTACGCCGAAGGCGAGGCAATCCGTGACCACAAAGAGGCACCGAAGGGTGCTTACTAACGCCCGCTTACATTAAGGAGACAAAGCCGTGACGATTTCCTCTCTTCTTACCTTGATGGGAATTTGGCTCGCGGCTTTGGTGTCTCCGGGCCCGGATATCGTGCAGGTCATTCGCGTGGCCCCACGATCCACATGCGCCGGGCTATTGTGCGCGGTGGGGGTATTTAGCGGGACGGTCTTTTGGATTGTCGCCTCCCTGGCCGGTTTATCGGCGCTAATTACGGCGCGGCCGGGCGTGCTGAGCATCTTGCAATTGCTCGGTGGGCTTTTCTTGCTGTACATGGGTGTATCGTCCCTGCGCAGCGGGTTAGCCGCGCGGCGCGCGCCCGCTCACGAGGTGGACACGGAAGACTATGCGGACCAGGCACGGGCGGCTGGCGATGCCGACGTCGAAGACATGACCAACTGGCGGGCCTTCAAGCTGGGGCTGGTGACTAACCTGTCGAACCCCAAGGCATTGGTGTTTTTCGGTGCGGTATTCGCCCAATTCATCCGCCCGGATATGTCCGTGGGGTGGACTATCGCGGTGGCGTTAATCCTCGCGGCCATGTCCTTTGTGTGGTTTTCCGCCTTTGCGCTGCTCGTGCGCGCGGCCGCGCGGTGGACGGCGCGGTATTCCGCCGGCATCGATATGGTCTCAGGCCTCGTCTTTGGCCTGCTCGGTGTGGTGATGGCCGGGGAGGGTGCCACCGCGCTGCTGAAATCACAGTAGTTACCTGTTTCGCTGCAGGTGAGACACTTCCTACAGTTGAATGCGTTAGTAAAAATGCATACGAATGTGGAGGTGTTAGGTGGCTATAGGTGCCCTTGTGACCCTGATGGGCGTATGGTTCGCGGCCATGGCTTCGCCGGGGCCGGATGTGGTGCAGATTATCCGCCTGGGTGCGCGGTCCACCCGCGCGGCGGTGTGGGTGGCCATTGGCAGCACGACGGGCCTTGCCCTGTGGACCATCGCTTCGCTCGCCGGGCTTTCGGCATTGATCTCTACGCATGAGGGCATCCTGGTGCTCCTGCAGGTCCTCGGCGGCAGCTATCTGCTGTGGATGGCCTATAGCGCGATTTCCTCCGGCCTGCGGGAACGGCGCGCACCCGCCACCGTCGTGGGCACGGAAAAGCAGGCACCCCAACCGCGAGGGTTTACCCCGGACGGAATTATTAAGGCAAAGACGGCCTACCGCATGGGGTTGGTCTGCGATCTTTCCAACCCCAAGGTGGTCATCTTTTTTGGCGCCATCTTTGCCAATTTCATCGACCCAGGAATGGGCGTGGGCGGAAACGTCGTCGTCGCCGCGGTACTGGTGCTGGAAAGCTTGGTGCTCTTCGTCGGCGTCGGCTTGAGCACGCGCGCGGTATCGAAGTGGATGGCCAAGAACTCGGCGTGGGTGGACATCGTCAGTGGCATCGTCTTCCTGCTCCTCGGCGTGGTTATCCTCTTTGAAGGCATCCGTGGGCTTATTGCGATGTAGGCTGAACTTATGATTTTTACTACCACAAATACCGTCGACGGTTATGAAATCACCAAATACCTGCGCATCATCGCTGGTGAGACCGTTACCGGCATCAATATGCTCAAAGACTTTGGGGCATCGATACGCAATATTACCGGTGGACGCGCCTCAGGCTATGAAAGCGAAGCCATCAAGGCCCGCGAGGCGGCGCTGGATGAATTGTGGCGCCGCGGCCAGGAATTGGGTGCTGATGGCGTGGTGGGCATCGCCTTCGACTATTCCCCAATGGGCACCAATAATGACATGCTGTTGGTCACCGCCACGGGCACGGCGGTCTCCCTGCGCGCGCGTGACTAAGCCTGTCCACCCCCACCCATAGCCGCGCGGCAACGGGCTCTGGGTAAGCTGGGCGGCATGCTTGAGGTTGCAATTTCTGGCGAGTCCATCAAATTGGGCCAGTTTATTAAACTGGCCAGCTTGGTCGGAACCGGTGGTGAAGCCAAGGAACTTATCGCAGAAGGCGCGGTCACGGTCAACGGTGACACCGAGACCCGCCGCGGCGCTACGCTGCAGATTGGCGATGAGGTGTGCATCGAAGGCACCTGCGCGCGCGTGGGCGAGCCCGACGATGATGATGACTATTTTGATGAAGCCACCGCAGACGATGACTTTGATCCGGAAAAGTGGAGGAATCTATAAATGCCCGCATTTGAAGCCGAAGTAGGCATGCCCTACTGGATCGATCTGACCACCTCGGATCCGCGCAAGTCCGCCCACTTTTATGAGCAGGTCTTGGGCTGGGAAATTTCGGCCGAGACCCAGGAGGACAACCCCTATCAGATGGCGCGCCTGCAGGGCCTGCCCATCGCCGGCCTCATCCCGCAGCCGGAGGAAGCCCCCACGCCGGATACCTGGGTGACCTACTTCCTCTCCAAAGACATCGACGGCGATTGCCAGCGCACGGAGAACCTCGGCGGGAGGATCCTCGCCGCGCCCCAGCCCGTGCAGCTGGGCCACATGGCCCTGCTTGCCGATGCCGCCGGTGGCATGTTCGGCCTCATCCAGCCCTCTGGCCCAGAGCACTTCGTCGCCGGTGGCGAACCCGGCACCCCGGTATGGCACGAGCTGACCGCCACGACGCGATTCCAGCAGGCCATGGACTTTTATGGCGAGCTATTCAACTGGGAGATTCGCGCCATGGAGTCTGAGGACGAGAATTTCATTTACGCCACCGTGGAAGAAGACGGCGCCCCGTTCGCGGGCCTGTGGAATGCTGAAGGCCAGTTCCCACCCCAGGTGCCGAGCTTCTGGCAGACCTACCTAGGGGTGCGCGATATCGATGAAGCCGCCAAGAAAGCGGTAGAGCTCGGCGGTGAAATCATCCGCGAGCCGTGGGATTCCCCCTTCGGGCGCATGTGCCTGCTCGCGGATTCCACCGGCGCGACCGTCACCCTGACTGAGGTCGAAGACGCCCCCGAGGATGAGCCCACCGAATCCGACGACGTGCTCAACCCCACCAGGGACTAAGCGCGGGGAGAGAGGCGTTGATGACAGGCTCCTCTGATTTGGCACAGCGCGTGCTAGCCATCGTGGCCGTTATCCCGCCCGGCAATGTGTCCTCCTACGGGGAGGTGGCAAAACTCGCCGGGTGCGGGGCCCGCAATGTCGGCACCGTGATGAATAGGCACGGCGGTAACGCCGCCTGGTGGCGCGTGGTCCGCGCCAATGGTGCCTCCCACGATCCCGTTCGCGCGGAAGAATACTGGAACCGCGAGGGCATCGAGCACTCCCACGGGCGCGTCGCCATGCATAAGCACGGCATGGATGCGCGGGACCTAGAAGTATTGCTGCGATAGATAGTACAATAGGGAAACTTTTTGCATTTATAGCCTGCGGCGATGTACATCCACGGCTACGCTATATGCGTTATGAAAAAATTAGCTATTGGTTCTCTCGTTACCGCACTTTCCTTCGTGACCATTCCCGCTGCCCAAGCGGTCAGCCTCGATCCCCAATCAGTGCCTGATCGTACGCAGATCACCGTTAGGCACGATTCCGGCGCCACCGTCTCGACTGCCAATAGTCACGAGTCCCGCCCGGCGCTATCCTTGAGCAAGCTCTACCTGGGATATTGGGTGCTMAAGTATGGTTCTGCCGCCGATAAGGCCCAAGTGRAAAATATGATTCGCTATAGCGACGATAATGTGGCCAGCGACCTGGACCGCCGCTACCCGCAGGCCATTCCCAGCATCATCCAAGAATTCGGGCTGAGTGAAACTCACTACACCGGCTACTGGGGAACCACGCAGACCTCGACCGAAGATATCGCGCGGTTTACCGCGGAGATCCAGCACGACCCCATCGCAGCACCCATTTTTGCGGGAATGGCCACTGCTGCTCCCGTGGCTGCGGATGGGTACCGCCAGGATTTCGGCACCGACCACATTCCCGGAGTATGGGGCACCAAATTCGGTTGGTCCGATGACCGCACCATCCACGCCTCCGTATCTACCGGGCATGGGTTTACCGTAGCCGCCAATACGTATGGCGATGCGCAGACCCATACCGCGGATGTCATGCGCGGCATCGACAATGCGCCGGTCGGCGGGTCCAGTGAGGCCATCGGCGCGCGCATCGAAAACGACCTCAACCTGCCAGAACCTGCGCAGCAGGCGCTTCGCGATGCCACCCGCACCGCGGCCGATCTTGAGCGCCAAGCGTGCGCGAACGCTAATCAAGCCCTGGCGCAGGTAAGCCAAGTGCGGGTGTGCCAATAAGCGCCGAGGGACTGGCCGTTAGATCAGGTTCCAGACGGTCACGGCCATGATGACAAGTCCCATGCAAAAGACGAAGTAATTCCAGATGTCGTTTTTGAACTGGGAATAGTCATCGACCTTTTTAAACATGTAGACCGGCACCAGATAGACCAAGAATGCCACGAAGATGCCGCCAACCACTGAAATCATGTCCATGATGGAGGGGTTGAAGACGGCCACGAGGGCCGTTGCCACGAATACGATGACATAAATGATGTTGAGCAGCGCGCGGCGCGAAAGCTTATTGGCCATGCGGGGAACGGCAATGCGCAGGAGGTACTCGGTGCCTTCCTCGGAACCAAGCATGTGCCCGAAGTAGGAAGAGATGATCGCGCACATGGTAATTAGCGGTGCCATATAACCAATGAACGGCGTGCCCGTGACGTTGGCGAAATAAGACAGCACCGGGATGTTTTGATCGGCTGCCTCCTTCAATCCGTCCGCTCCGAGCGCGAGGACGCAGGACCAGACGAAGAACATGGTAAATACCACGAGCATTGCGGCGGTATAGAGCTCCACGCGGGAGACGAACTTCTCCGTCTTTTTGCCGTAGGCCGGCTGCACGTCTACGGAGAATTGCGATAGCGCGGCCATGTGGGAAAAGGAAAAGACCAGCACCGGAAGAATAAGCAGGATGCCCTTAAGGATTCCCCAGATACCGCCTTCGTATTCAACGTTGAGGAAGCTTTCGAAATCCCACTTGGGGATCAAATAAATGGAGGTTGCCGCCAAGGCGACGATGAGCGGGTAGACCAGCATCTGGGCCAGCCACAGCATGGGGCGGCGGCCGATGGCAAAAAGGCCCGTCATGACGCCTACGCAGGCAATGGATAGTATCCACCTGTTGATGCTCGGCCCGCCGAGCTGGTTGACGATGAAGCTATCGACCACATTGGTAATGCTGATGCCATAAATGAGCACTGTTGGCACGATGGCCAGCCAATACAAGACGGCGATGAAAAGGCCGCTATTGCGGCCAAGGTAGTAGCGCACCAGCTCTAGGACGTCTTTCCCGTGTTGTTCTTGTGGTGCGCCGCTGACTATGCGGGCGTAGGTCCGGTGGGAAAAATACACCAGCGGGAAGATGAACACGGTGGCGAAGACGAGCGGCCAAAATCCGAAGGCGCCGGCGTTGAGCGGCAAGAAGAGGATGCCGGCACCAACACCGGTGCCAAAAAGCGCGATGACCCAAGACAGAGCGGAGCCCACCGCCTTCTGCCGGTTGGCTTCCTCTGCGGAATTTGTCGGAGCTGCCCCCTCGGTACTTTCCGTGCTGTCATCCGTGCGGGACTCGTGGGTTGGGGCATTCATGAAGGTCCTCAGTCCTTAAAGTGGAGGATAGGTGGCAAAAGCGCCTTGTAGAGAGTGTAGCGAAAGTCACTACCCGCATGTGCCTTAAACCACAGATTTTTGCGGCCGGGGGGGATCTACGGAAGGCTCGAGCGTCTAAAGCAACCGCGTTTCTCTGAAAGCTGGAGAAGTTTTGGCGGAATGCGGTTGGTTTGGACATTTTGGGAGAAACAAGCACGGCTTGGGGTTAGCGGGTGAAGGATAGCGCCTCCTCTGCGGTGCTGTGGCTGTAGCTGTCATCGTCGTGTGCGTATTTATTGCCGCGCAGGATGAGCCAGACGCTCAGCGGGTACAAGATAATAGCTACGGCAAGGGCCTGGATAACGGCCGCGATATCGGAATCGTGCAGGTAATTCCAACCAAAGTGGAGGAGGAAGGATACCGCGAGGCAGCCGAGTGCCACGCTGATGCGCCACCAGAGCGGCTTGGCGGCAGCGTAGAGGGCCCAGCCGATGCCCCAACCGGCCAGCGCCGTGAGCAAAACGTGCAGGCCAGGGCCGGCGATAAGGCGCAGGCCCCACATCTGTATGAGCCCGGTGAAATCGCTATCCGGGTGGGTAGTAGCGCCCATGGAGCCGTAAAGGATGTTTTCGTTGGCTTCAAATCCAAGGCCGATGACGGCGCCGACCATCCACCCGTGCCAGGGGCGGTTGAGTTGGCGGRAGGACATCAGGACGAATAAAACGCCCGTGGCCTTGGAAATCTCTTCGGGATAGGCGCCGCTCCAGGACATGAAGGAATCGATCCAGCCTGAATTGATGGCGAGCTGCATGACCGCCGGGGAGCTCATAGATGCCAAGCTAATGGCCATGCCGGAGCCCCATAAAAAGGCAAGCGGTGCCCATACGCGCGCCGGGCGCGCCCACATAGGGCTCAGGCGCAATAGCGCGATGACTACCGCGACGAGGATCGCCGCGATGAGGATGCTGATAATGCCCATCAGCGGTGAGATCAATAGGGTGATGACCGTCTGGGAGATAAAACCGATAAGGCCCAGACCGGAGAAAATCCACAGCGCGGTGCGAAAGAGCTTAGACATTTAAACCAAGGCCTTTCCAGAAAACTCCTCGATATCAGCGGTGACTTCTTCTGGTAGTTCGTCTTGCCCGAAGGCCTTCCAGAGGCGTTGAGTGGTCGTGCGCGTTGCGGCGGATTCCCCGGTGACGGTGACCACCCAGTCCTTATTTTCGTCCGCACCGGTGCCGTTGATGGAGATGGCGGCGGTGGAGGAGGGGGCATCGGCAAGCGCGAGGGCGCCATTTTTACCTTCGTAGACCTCGCCCTCGGGAAGACCTGGGGCCATGCCATAGGCCCGGACCATGCGGCGCAGGGTGTGTTCATCGTCGTCGGTATCTTCCACGATGACCGCCTGCACGGAGGTGTCACCGCAGGTCCAGCCAACGCTAGCCAGCGAAGTATAGTCGCGCTCGCAGTACAGATCAGGCACGGTAATATCCCAGTCCTGGCTGGGATCAGACAGGGTTACTTGCTCCACATCGGCGGGGTGCGGCGGKAGCACCSCGKGGRCGATGGSGGGSAAGGSGRGGRCCACCGYCACGAAGGSAAGGACGGCGRTAAARAGGACGCGCGGCCGGGCTGGKGGAAAGCGGAATTTTTCCATAGTCCATACCTTAACTGGAAGGTTTGGCCTACAGTGGCAACCATGAAAGATCTTTATCAATTAGTCAACGGACCTTGGGTAGAAAATCACGTTGTCCCAGATGATCGCGGTGTGGATGGCACCTTCCACGCGCTGCGCGATGAAGCAGAAGAACTGGTTCATGACATCGTCAAAGACAACGATGCTCGCCCCGGCAAGCTGTATGCATCCTTCATGGATACCGCGGGCGTCAACAATGCCGGCATGGCTCCATTGGATGCGGACCTTGACCGCTTGAGCGCCGCCGATCCCACGGAATTGGCGCACCGCTTGGGCGAGCTCGAGCGCGAGGGCGTGGGGGCGCCGGCGACGTTCTGGGTGGAAAAGGACTCCGGCTCGGAAGAGGCCGTTGCCTATATCGTGCAATCCGGGCTAGGCCTGCCGGATGAGGCCTACTACCGCGAGGAAGCGCACGCGGAAACGCTGACCGCCTACGAGAAGCACGTGGCGGAGATGCTGGGCTTTATCGAGCCCACCCGCCTATTTGGCCTCGGCACCGAAGTTGCCGCCGAGCGCATCGTCGGTTTGGAAAAAGAACTGGCGGCGGGCCACTGGGACGTGGTTTCTACCCGCGATGCGGTAAAGACCAATAACCCGTGCGAGTTTTCTGAGCTGCCCTCCATCACCCAAGCCTTGCTCGCCGGCGGAAAGCTGCCGGAGCACCGCGTGGTCAATATGATGCCGTCCTACCTGGAGCACCTGGAAAAGCTCTTTACCGCTGACCGCATGGCTGATTGGCAGCTGTGGGCCACCTGGCACATCCTGCGCTCCCGCGCGGCCCTCTTGCCGGAAGAAGTAGGCGCAAAGAACTTCGAGTTCTACGGCACCCGGCTCTCTGGTGCGACCCAGCAGCGCGACCGCTGGAAGCGCGCGGTGGGCCTGGCAGAAAGCCTGGTAGGAGAGGAAATTGGCAAGGAGTTCGTGGACGCGCACTTCCCAGAATCCTCCAAGCGCGAGATGGATGAGCTGGTGGATTATCTCATCGCTGCCTACCGCGAGCGCATTTCCCAGCTGGAGTGGATGACCCCGCAGACCCGCGAGCGCGCCCTAGAAAAGCTTTCCCAGTTCAAGGCCAAGATTGGTTTCCCCGATACCTGGCGCGACTACTCCGGGCTGGAGATTTCTGACCAGGGCGCGGAACTGATTGCCAATGCCCGCGCCGGGTCCGCCTTTTCCCACGACTATGAACTGACAAAGATTGGCAAGCCCGCCAACCGCGACGAGTGGGTCACCACCCCGCAGACCGTCAACGCCTTCTATAACCCGGTGGTCAATGACATCMCCTYCCCGGCCGCCATCCTGCGCCCGCCGTTCTATAACCCGGATGCGGATGCCGCTGAGAACTTCGGCGCCATTGGTTCTGTCATCGGGCACGAAATCGGCCATGGCTTTGATGACCAGGGCTCGCAATTCGATGGCCAGGGCAACCTGAACTCCTGGTGGTCCGATGAAGACCGCGCGGACTTTGAGGCGCTCACGGCAAAGCTGGTGGAGCAATTCGATGGCCAGGTGCCTACGGTGCTAAAGGATGCTGGCACCGAATCTTCCGGCGTCAACGGCAAATTCACCTTGGGTGAAAACATTGGTGACCTAGGCGGACTGGGCATTTCCGTGGTGGCCTACAAGAATTACTGCGCCGATAAGGGCATTGACCTGCTGGGCCAAGAAGAAGAATTTGTGGTCGACGGCGCCGAGCCGGAATTGGCCGAGCACACCTACAACGGTCTGCAGCGCTTCTTCTTGTCCTGGGCCCGCGTCTGGCGCACGGCCATCCGCCCGGAGATGGCGACCCAGTACCTGGCCATTGATCCGCACTCGCCCGCGGAGTTCCGCTGCAACCTCATCGCCGCGAATATCGCCGAATTCTACGAGGCCTTCGACGTAGACAAAGACTCCCCGATGTACCTGGCCCCGGCGGACCGCGTCACCATCTGGTAAATTAGTTCTTCCCCGAGCCTGCCTTGTGCGCATCATGTGCACGCGTAGGCTCGGAAATATGACTGATGCACACGATAAAGATCCGCACCGGCCGCTAGAGCCCGGCCAACAATGGCGCATCGGCGGGCAAGACCGCCAGATGAGCGAGGAAGAACAGCTAGAGCAGCTGGTTTCTTATATCGACGCCCATTATGAGGCGCCGGATTTCCGCCCGCCTTGGGTCGGCGGTGGCTCGCCGGAGGCGGACCAGTATTGCGCCCTACTGCCAGACCGCATCACCCACGCCGCCATGATGGTGTTGGGCACCGGCGTTAATCATGCGCTTCCGGGTACGGCGTTTACGGACGGCATTACCGTAGACTCCGCCGAGGTCGGCGCCATTTTTCGCCCCTCTGAGCCCACTGGCCGGTGGGCGGTATCGTTGCACTCCGGCGGCTGGTGGCGCGGCGATGGGAAGGCGCTGGAAATGCAGTGGCGCCCCGAGGTTGCCGCCGCCGCGCAGCTTTCCGGCACCACGATCATTGACGTGGATTATCCGCTCGCGCCGGAGCATACGGTCAAAGACATGGTCGCGGCGGTCAACCGCGCCATTGATTATGCCCGCGAGCAGGGCGCCTCCCACGTCACCACGTGGGGATATTCTTCCGGCGGTGCATTGGCAGCGCTCGCGCCTGCCGATGCCCTCTTGCTCACCTTCCCCGACTTCGGCGCCCTAGCCAACCTGCCGGAGGACTACCGCGTGGGCTATGAGCTGCCTAAACAATTCCCTGAGACCTTCGTGCAGACCGCGACCGAGGATGAGATAGCCGATCGTGTCCACATTCCCCAAGCTAAAGAGCGCGATTATGTCTCGACCCACCGCGTGTCCACCCCGGCCGTGGCGCGCCAGCGGGTGCAGGATGCAGCCGAATTTTTGCGCGGTGAGCTGACGCAATAAAACCGGCTGCGGCTGGCTGCACAGCTAGGGGCGGTCGCTATTGCTCGCCCTCTGGCCGGATCTTCATCTCGGACTCTTTCCACAGTCCAGAACGAGTAACGTCCTCATAATCGATCTCTGCCTTGGCCGGGGTATTGCCCTGTGAATCGGTACGCAATTCGTACTTTTCAATGGCGCCCCAGTCGCGCGCCCAATCGTTATTGAGGTAGCTCGGGATTTCGTAGGAGTAGTTCACCGCTTCCGCAGTGGACATGGCACCGCCGCCGGAGAAGGATTGGAAATCCGTCAGGGAGGTTTGCGCCGCCGCATCTGGGAGGATGCGATACTCCGGAATCTCGGTTACGCCGGCGTAGTGGTCAAAGGTGCGCTGGCAGGGGAACTGCAGAGCCACCGCCCAGTCCAAGAGCGCGGGCTTTTCCGCAGGGAACTGGTTATTGATGCTGTCTAGTTCCGGCACGCGCGGCGGGGTGAAGGCTAGCCAGTCATCTTCATCGGTGGAATCGTCCTCGGCCACTAGGCGCACGACATTGGCTTCTTCCGGCAATTCATCCATGGGCAGGCGCAGGTTGCGCCACTTGGGGGTGGCGCCGACATCGGAAAGCTCTTTTTCTCCCTTATCGGTGACCTTGCCATCCTCATCAATGGTGCCGTATTCCAAGGTGAGCTCCATGCCCTCTTGTTCCACATCATTGACATCGTGGTGATAAATCTTGCCCGCGGCGCTGACAGCCAGAACCGGGGTATTTTCCGTAGTCTCCGGCAGGTGATACCACTTCGTGGTTACCTGGGACAGCGACTCTTGGCTTTCGGTGTAGGAGCCCAAGACTGGCACGCTGGTGTAGTCCAAGTTGAAGGGCAGGTGCATGGTCGAGCCATTGACGCCCTTCGTGCCGCGGACACCGCCTTCAGACGTATCGGTGCTTTCTGAAGCCTTCTTCCCAGCGCGGCGGGTCTCCTGCGAATCATCAGAAGAATCCCCGCCCGATTCCTTATCCGTCCCAGCGGTGGCATCGTCTTGGCTGGTGGAGTCGGAATCTTGGGAGCTATCTCCAATGGCACCCACAGAAGCAGAATCCTGATCCTCAGGCTCGATGGATTCGGGGATATTATTCGGCCCGAATCCGTTGCTGGTTTCATCCTTGTCTACCAAGGAATCGCCCAAGTCCCCATCCACCGGGGTGAGGAAGGAGTCATTGGTATTGGTTTCTACCAAGGTTTCATTGGCTAGCGAGCAGGTATCACCGCGCAAGGATGCTAGGTTGCCCTTGCCCACTGAGTAGGAATCCGCCTGGGCGACGGTGGCCTTGGCAAAAGAAGCCATCGAAAAAGCCACCACAATGGCGCAGGCTACCGCGATGGGCGCGGACATGATGCCGGCCGAGCGCGATACCTTCGCGGCGGCTTCTTGCTTGAATTCTTTTTCCGTGCCTTCCTCTTGGGCCTGCAATTTGTGATGGCTGTGGCGCAAGGATTGCACCACGCCGACCGCGAGGACGACCAAGGAGATGGCGAGCAGGATCGAGTTGGCCTCAATACCCTTGAACTGCACCGTGCGGTCCCACCATGGGATGCCGAAGGAGGATACGTACCACCAAGCATTCCAACCCGCGAAGGAGATGGAGAGCAAGAAGAGCACCGCGGCGATGCTAAAGGTGCGGGCGCGCGGGGAGCGCAACGCAAACCTGGATAGCACTACGGCAGCCAGCGCAGCGATCACCCCGGCGACACCGGCATAGATACCAAAGTGGTGCGTCCACTTGGTCGGGGTGAACATGAGGAAGAACATCGACAGCGCCACGATGATGAGCAGACGCTGGGTGGGG
This sequence comes from Corynebacterium accolens, assembly GCF_030515985.1. The sequence continues at coordinate 1,815,307 of NZ_CP100376.1, forward strand.
CCGACTGCGGCACCAATAACGCGGCGGTCCTTGATAAACGCAGCCAGGATGAGCACCAAGCAAAACAGCATGGTGAGTACGGCGAAGCGGCGGGTCAGCGAACCATCCACGGATTCTTGGAAGAGCGTGGAATAACGGGCGTATTCGGCATACCACGGCAGCGACGGGCCGACCTCCGAGCGCACCCGGGTGGATTCAGCGACGCTGGCCAAGGTCTGATCTCCAAAGGCAGCGACGATGATGGCAGTGCCGGAAGCCAAAAATGGGGCAACCAAGCTAAGCCAACCGGTAGCGCCACCGCCCATGGCGGGCACGCGCGCGGCCATCGCACGGAAAAGGTGCGGCAGGCTCACGAGGAATACACCAACCGCAAAAAGGCCAGTGGGGCCGGCGGCGAGCGTAATCGTGGCAGCGATGGTGCCTACGGCTGCCGGCAGCAACCGGTGGGTGGCAATGGCGCGCTCAAAGGATGCCCACGTCACCATCACGCCTAGGGCCACGATCGGTTCTGGGCGGGTGCCGTTGTTATACGGCAGCCAGAAGGCTAGGAACATTAGTGCGGCGGTCCAGTGGCTGACGCGGCGGGCATCGACGATGTCCCCAAAGCGCGGCAGCATTTCCCGCGAAAGAATGAACCAGATAATGAGCCCCGAAATTAGTCCGGGCAGGCGGACGAAGACCGACGCCGTGGAAATCTGCGATAGTAGCGCGACGAGGTCATAGTACGGTGAGCCGAATGGTGCCTCGGGCACGCCGTACCACCGGTAGTAGTTGGCCATGTACGTGGCGTTATCGAAGACGCGGCTCATAGAGAAGATGAAGCCATCGTCAGAGGTATTGGCACCGAAGATGTACCAGAGGCCCAAGACGGCGGCGACGACGCCATCGAGGGGGCGAATCTTCTTCCACGTTTCTGGCATGAAGCGCAACTTTTGCCCATCAAGGCGGTCAATGCGCCACAGGCAGAACAGCGAGACAATCACCATAGCGACGCCGAGCCACATCGCGATGGACTTAATCAGCGAGGGAGAAGAAGTAAACCGCGAGTTGATATCGACGTGGATATTCAGCCCGTCATCGACCAAGTTCTGCACATTGGCATCATCTTTAAGCTCGGTATACACACCGGTGACCTGCGGGCGCAGGTCATCTTCGGTGGTCTTTTTGTGTTTGCCGACGCTGACGGTGGTGCCGTCACCGGTGGCGGAGATGTGCAGCTGGGCGTCATCGGAAAGCTGCGCTACTTCTTTAGCGCTTAAGGTCAGTAGGACCTCATCGAGCGAGACCACAGACAAGCCGTCATCGCCGGAACGGACAAATAGGCCGCGGTTCGATGCCTTCTTGGACTCGGGTGGGACGGTGCTGTAGACCATGTTTTGGCCATCGCGGAGCTCATCCACCGCGGACATGGGGATGGTGGCCTCCAAGTTTTCCGGCGCCACGGAGATAAGTGGTGCATTGATAGATTGCAGCGAATCATTCTGCGGCCAATCAAAGGAAGACTGGGTTTGGTTCACTGGCAATAGCGGGGTGGCTATAAAACACAGGAAACCAATTAACCCGGCGATGATCGCGGTCCAGCGCAACCCGGCAGGGGCTGTGGCGATACTTAGCCCGGAGGGGCGTGCTTCTTTCGATTTCGTTTTAAGGCTATCTGACACGGCGATTAGTGTACGTCAGTCTGGCCCAAGTTCCCGTGTGCACGCCCCGATAACCCCGGGGAAGTGTGGGTGAACTTACTTGGTTCGCACCGCCGTTACGAATGGACCCGTTTGCTCCAGCTCCCAGCCTTCCGCAAAGACCTCGGGGTTGAAGAAGACTGCGCGGTAGCGAATATTTGGCTGGTTAGGATAGATATCCTCAGCCAAGTGCACCTTGAACCCATCATCTTTATTGTCGAGGTCGCCGCGGAAGATGATGGCATCCGGCCCGCGCCACGGTGCGGAATCGAGGGATTTTTGGAACTCTGCAGGAGTAGAGTCCCATGACTCATCCGCCCAGGCTTCAATCTGGTCATTGCGGTGTTTGAATTCCCCGAGGGGATTTGCATAGTGGCTGGTAAAGGCGTTAAAGCCCCAGTATGGGTAGTAAGCCATGAAGGTTTTTTCATCCGTGAGGACTACCGTTTCGTTGGCCGTATAGCCCTGATCCTGGATGAAGTTGTGGATATCCAGATAATAATGAGCGGAATCGCTGGTAAAGCGATCCGCGCGCTCGCCGTAACCATCGGTATCACTGTAGGCGTGGTCGATGGCATCTTCGTTTGCCTSGGGAATCTGCTGGGCATAATGGACYCCAGCCAAGGSGAGRAAAAWGCMAAAAACCGCCGTAATCCGCTTATTGGCCGTGTGGGAGAAACTAGCGGGGTACAGGCGGTGAATACCGGCTGTGCGGACTTCCGCAAGGGCAAGGATACCCGCCGTCGCGAACAACAGCACCACGATGACCTCAAGGCGGAAGCTCAGTAGGGTGGTGCCGACCAAGGTCATCACCATGGACAGCACCGTCCATACATAAATGCCTATGATGGACAACCCCAGCGCGCGGACTTCCGCATCTCGCAACCGGATGATAATAAAGATTAGACCGGCAAGACAGAGGAATCCCACGATGCTCAAGGAAAGGAACGGCACCGGAATTTGCGTGCCTTCTTCCGGCAAGTAGTGCTGCGCGGTGGCTTGCAGGGGTGCGGTCGAATGCAGAACCTGCCAGAGGTATGGGGCCCAAGCGATGGCTGCGATGGCCAGCGATCCCACCGCGATGATGACTAGGCGCACGATGGGTCGCCACGCCCGGTCGTACAGCGCGGTGAAAACGGCGATCAGACTGACCACGGTCAGCGCTGCCGCGCCGGTGAACAAGGTATAGAAGGTAGCGGAGATTCCGAGGTAGATAGCGACCGCGGCGGTAGACAACGACGATCCTTTGAATGCGCGCGCGCTTAACACCGCGATGGCGGGCATGCCCATGGCGATGACCGCGGAATAAGGCTCTTCCGCCGCGATGGTCAAGGTAATGGCGGTGGKGGKAAGCGCAAWAGCTGTTCCCACCGGCAGGGRTTTAGTGAGGKGTTGCCAAATGGGAACGAGGATACAGCCTGCAACCGCGATGGAAATCAGACCCCACGGCTGATAAACCTCCCAGCCGGGAATACCCAATATGGAGCCGAGCCGTCCGCCTAGCCAGAACCAGCCCAGCGGGTAAAACGTGGGCATGTCTAGGTAGTTCATGTCCGCATAGCCCATTTGATCTACTGACCGGGTAAGGAACTGGGTGCGGAATGCCTGGTCCACCTGCACGCCATCGAGCCATAAGCGCGAGGCAGACAGCGGCAGGCCCACGGTGGCAAGGGTCAATAAGGCGGGGGAGAGATACGTGATGGCGTAGGTCACCCACGTGCGCCAGCGCGGGCGAGAGAAATTCTCCTTGTAGTGGTCATAGAGCCACCACGCGCTAAAGCCACCTGCCAAGGCCAACGTCAAGATCACGCCGACCGTACACAGCGCGCGGGTGACCATGGAGGTATTAAAGGAGGGCAGGGAGACGGTTTTGAAGGCATACCAGCCGAAAAGCGTAATTGCCCCGCCGCCCAGCGCTGCGAAAATAATGCCCAGCAGGGTGCTGCGGTGCGACATGGCATCGGCGTGGTAGGCGGTGGTGCGTTTCTCCTCGCTCACGGGAACTGCTTGGGAAGGCGTAGCTGGGCTTGTCATGCCCTTTAGTTTCGCATACCTTAATCACTCTTCTGGGATTAGGCGCGGTGTGAGCTGGCTTATTAACTAGCAAAGCGCGCAGGGCCGCGGGCCTTGAGGAGCCCGGCATACCCTGCGCGCAGGAACTGGTTAGAACGGCAGCTTGCGGAAGATGGGCTGCGGGATGAACTTGAATGCCAGCGATACGTACTTGAACAGCGGGTGGACGTAGATGGACTGCTTGCCATCCAGTACCGCCTGCACGGTGGCCTTGGCCACGTCAGAGACATTGACGGTCAGCGGGGCATCGCCGGCCTCAGCGGACATCTTGGTGCGAACCTGGCCCGGGCGGACGACGAGCACGTTGGCGCCAGAGCCGCGCAGTGCTTCATCCAAGTTGATGTAGAAGCCATCCACGCCGGCCTTGGAAGCACCGTAGACAAAGTTGGAGCGGCGCACGCGCATGCCGGCCACCGAGGACATCGCCACGATGGTGCCGTGGCCCTGGTGCCTGAACTTTTCACCCAACAGCACGCCGACGGAGACGGGCGCGGTGTAGTTGGTCTGGGCAGAAGCCACGGCCTTGTCGTGGTTTTGCCACAGCTCTTCCTGGTCACCTAGGGTGCCAAAGGCCACGATGGCGATATCGACATCGCCGCGCTCCCAAGTCTTATCGATGACCGCCGGGTGCGAGTCAAAGTCGGTGGCATCAAAGTCCACGACCTCGACTTCCGCGCCGCGGGCCTCCAGGTCAGCCTGTGCCTTCTCGATGCGCGGGGACTGGGCGCGGGCGGCCAGGGTGACCTTGGCGGGTCCGCGCTCGAGGAATTCGGCGACGACGCCGAGGCCGATTTCAGAGGTACCGCCCAAAAGCAGGATGTGCTGGGCTTGGCCTACTGCATTAAGCATGGTTTAAAAAATCTCCTTCATGAGGGGTGGTGATGAGTCCAGTGATTAGTGCAGCTCGAGGCGGCGGGACATATCGGAGGCAAAGACCCCGGTGGGGTCGATGTCATTGCGGGTCTTGAGCCAGCCTTCTAGGCCCGGGTACATCTGGTGGAAGTTCTCGGCAGAGGTGCGCGATTCCTTTGCCAAGTACAGGCGGCCGCCAAACTCCATGACGCGGCGATCCAGGTCATCGAGAAGCTCGCCCAAGCCCGGGCGGATGGGGAAGTCCACGCAGACGTTCCAGCCAGGCATCGGGTACGACAGCGGCGCGCGGTTTCCTTCGCCGAAGAGCTTGAATACGTTCAGCGCGGAGTAGTGGCCGGAGCGCTGGATATCGCGGATGATCTCCTTGAATGGCTCCACGGCCTCCGTGGGAACGACGAACTGGTACTGCAAAAAGCCCTTGGAACCGTAGCCGCGGTTCCACTCGCCAATGAGATCGAGCGGCTGGTAGAACTGCGTCAAGTTCTTTACCTGGTTCTTCGCCGGCGCGCCCATGGTGTAGTAGGCCAAGCCCACAGCGGACAGGCTGAGCTTATTCAGCGTCCAAGACGGGAAGATATCCGGCACGGTCATCAGCTGCGGAGCGTTGAACTTGAGCGGATCCTTCGCCAGCTTGGGGGCCAATTCCTCGAGCTGCGCCAAGGTGGCCAGGGAGCCGCGGGAAATGGTGGAGCGGCCCAGCTTCGGCTCTGGGGAGATGACATCGAACCAGGCGGAGGAATACGTGTAGTTGTGCTCCGAACCATCCGAGTGGAAGGCAATGGTTTCTTCCAGGTTATCGGTGCGATCCGTATCCGCGATGAAGTAGGCGGTCTCCGTCTTGGTCATGCGGATGGTAGCGCGCAGGATGATGCCGGTAAGGCCCATGCCGCCGATGGTGGCCCAGAAGAGGTCACCGCTCGGGTCATCCTCGCTGCCCTCTGGGGTGAGGTGGAGAACGCGGCCATCAGCAACCAGCAGCTCGATGGAGACCACGTGGTTGCCAAAGGAACCGGCGGAGTGGTGGTTCTTGCCGTGGATATCGGGGCCGATGGCGCCGCCGATGGTGACCTGGCGGGTGCCCGGCAGGACCGGAACCCACAGGCCATAGGGCAGCGCGGCCTTCATGAGCTGGTCAAGGGTGACGCCACCATCGACATCAACAAGCGCGGACTCCGGGTCAATGGAGTGGATCTTGTTCAGCTTTTGCATGTCGATGACCAGGCCGCCGCCATTTTGGGCGGGGTCACCATAGGAGCGTCCCATGCCGCGCGCGATGACGCCGCGGCGCAGGTGGGCGGGCTTGTCCGAGTTATCGTCCGCGACCTGTGCCACTGCATTCTTGATGACGTCCACGTCTTCCGTGGACAGCACATGGGCGGTCGTGGGGGCGGTGCGGCCCCAGCCGTGCAGGGACTTTTCGGTGGTATGTAGTTCCATCTCTTACTCTTTGCTCGACGGATTGTATCGATGTACCAGCCTACCTAGCTCATAGTGCGGTGGCTGGAGTGACGTTCGTGATATTTAAAACAGCTTGGGGCACACAGACTGCCCCGAATGCGGCGCTTTAGAGATCCATGATCTCGCGGATTTCTTCCGGCAGGTCCGCTTGGGACTCAATGGTGGGCCCTTCATAGCTGTCCAAAATCTCGTACACGCGGCGGCGCGAAGTAGAATCCAAAATCGGCATTTCCTCTGCCATCAGGCGCGTCATAAAGGGGCTAAGCGGCAGATTGGTGTGCTCTGTTGCCTCAAAATGCCCGTTGCGCTTATCGTCCTCGGCCCGCTCATCCTGAGCGGCTTGCTGGGCGGGTGTCATATGCTCTGTCTTTTCCGAGTACATGCGCAATAGCTTACCGCCGCTTAGAGTGGTCGCTATGACAAACAACCGCGAAGCAGCAGAAGAATCCCGCGATAATTACGCCCTCGATGACACCTTGGCCGGTCGCATCACCCAAGCGGCCGCACAGGGCATCGTCACCTCTTACCCGGACTGGATTAAATCCACAAAGGGCCTTATTACCGCCTACGTTTTGTCCACGATTGGTTTTGGCGCATTGGTGGCCTATACCAACGCCCAGGCCGAAGAGGACGGCGATGAACCGCGCTCACCGCAGGAATTTGCGGATAAGGGCCTGAAACTTTGGGCTATTTTGGCGGCGGTGCTCATCTTGGTGGGCCTTGCTTTGTGGGCCGATGTAGCCGTATCCCGCAAGGTGGTGTCTTTCCTGCGCAAGCGCGGCGTTAAGCGCCCGTGGACGCTGTTGGGAGCAATTGGCGCGGCGGCGACGTTTATCATCAGCGAGCTCGAAGCGCGCGATATAGAAAAACTGGCTTCTTAAAATTTGCGTATGGTGGGGCCCATGAATGCAGGGGTCACCGATATTGCACAGGCGCGGGCTCGCCGTGCCGACCCGCTGCTGTCGCTAAAGCGGGAACCGCTCACCGTCATCTGCCAAGCCTCCAATATCCGTGCGGATGGGGAAGTCCACCGTCAAATCGGCTTTAGCGATGCGCTTACCTTACATGAGCTGCAGAAAGTACTACACATCTGCTTTGGTCTGCCGGATGAAAACTCCCCGTGGCACTTTTACGAGCACAGTGATGCCCGCGGCCCGCGCCTTGACCCAGAGCGTCAAGCCTCCGAATTCCTTTGGCGCGAGGGCGACCAGATCGATTTTGTGTGGGGCCTCTGGGACTTTGAGCTGGTGGTCGCAGAAATCTATCCCCGCGATAATGGCACCCCCAGCGCGCTGTGCGTGGGCGGCTCGGGCAACCTCTTCGCGCCCTTTGAACTTACTGCGGTGAACCGGGAATTGACCGGTGAAAAAATCACCGATGAAGTTCTGGCACAGGTTAAACCCCAGGTAAGGGCGCTCATCGAGCGCACCAAGCTCTATGACTTTGTTCCGCTCTTACAGGCCATGGACTTAAACCGCGGAAGTGATCTGCCGGCGGCCACGGCTGAGGCGCTGGCTAGCCTGCCGCGTGAAGTCACCAATGAGGGAAAAGATGCCTTTTGGTCCATGGCCTTGGCGCTATCCTGCATGGGCGGTGACGAGCTGACCGATTCCGTGGTGGAAACCACCATGGATGCCTTGGGCTGGGTCAACGATGATGGCAACACCTTGAAAGGTGCGGAGATTCGCGCGCTGTGCGATGCCTCCTTGCACCAGCTATCCCAGATTGGTGCCTACGGCAAGGACGCCGCCGCGCCGGTGTACCGCCTAGACATGTACCGAGCGCTGCTGCGCGGGTAAGCTAACTGCCTGTGACTAATCCACTTGAAGATGCTGCAGAAGTAAAGCGCCCCTCCAGCTCTTTGAAGCAGCAGCTGGTGCGATTTATTGCGGTGGGTGTTTTTGCCGCCGTCATTGACTATGGGTTGACGCTGCTATTGACCCACTTAGGTCTGCACCGCTCTGGGGCGAAGGCGATTGGTTGGGTCTTTGGCACCATCGCTGCCTATCTGGCCAATGCGCGCTGGACCTTTGGCACAAAGGTGTCCGGACGCACGGCCGCAACGGTGGGCGTGTTATACGTATCCACCTTTGCCGTGCAGAATTTCTTGTACTGGGTACTCAATGAGCCGCTGATTTCCCTAGGCTTTGAGGGCGCGGTGAAAGACACCATCGCCTTCGTCATTGCCCAAGGCGTGGCGACGGTGACCAACTTTGCCATCCAGCGGGTCTTTATCTTTAAGGAAAAATAGGCCAGCGGCACGCCTTAGGAGCGATTACCGGGGGCGGCGGAAATCCTCGCGGCGCCCGCGGTTGTGCAGCCTGAGCCACTCCAGGAAGCCGGCCGGATCGTGGCGTTGGACCAAGAAGAACCAGCCAAAGCGAGCAAATTCCTGGGGCAAAAGCTTGCGCATGCCGCGCTGCCACAGCAGGTAGCCGCGGTTGCGGTAGGTAAAAAAGCGCTTGAACTCGCCTTCCGGGTACTGGGTATGCATCTTGCCGCCCAGGATGGGCTTGAACTCATCCGAACCGTCCGGGTGCAGGTAGCTGGTGGTCAAGGCGGTGCCGAAAGACAGCCCGGAATTGACCAGGCGGCGGTGGTATTCCACCTCATCGCCGCGGATGAAGAGGCGATAATCCGGAACGCCAATGGTCTGCATCGCCGCGGCGGAAATCAGAGCGCCATTAAACAAAGAAGCGATGCCGGGCAGGAAGTCTCCCTCGAGTTCCTCCATGCGGCGGCGCCACACCAGCCCTTGGCGCAGCGGGAAGGCCAAGCTGCCGGGATCGTCGATATTGCACACGGCAGGTGAGACCTCGTGCAGGTTATTATTCCCTGCCACGCGGTAGAGCTCTTCTAATACGCCGTAATCGGCGGGGCGGCCATCATCATCGGCGCACCACACGGCGTCGGCGCCGAGTGATAGCGCGGTAAGGAAACCGAGGGCGAATCCGCCCGCACCACCTAGGTTGGTCTTGGACGGCACGTAGACCGCGCGATCGCCTGCCAGGGATTCCACCGCGTCACGGACCGCATCCTCGGCGCCATTATCCACTACGATGACCCACTGCACGGGGTGGGTTTGGTTGACTACCTTTTCGAGCGAGGCACGCAGCAAGTCCGCGCGCTGGTGGGTGACAATGACGGCAGCGGTGGTACCGGTGGAATCAAGGGTGGCAGTCATGCGTTCCATCTTGCCACCGGGGAATGGATCTGCCGCGGATAAACACTCCGCGTGGGCTAAGCTGACTGCCTATGGAAAGCATGTGGCCACCGTTCGGGCTGACGATACGCGCGGGCAATACAACCCACCCTGGCGTGGAGTTGCGCGTAATGCGCGATGAGGATATTGCGGCAATCGCCGGTGTGGCGGCAGAGGATATCTACGGCGCAGACATTCCGGATTACGCCTTTCCGTGGCTCTTTAATCCCAGGATGAATACTCCGTCAGCGGCGGCCCAGTTCCGGTGGAGCAACCGGGCGCAGCTGCGCCCAGAGAAATGGTCCTTGGATTTCATCGTGCGCGACGCAGATTCGGGAGAAATCCTGGGCACCATCGATGCGCGGGCGGAGGACTTTGCTGCAACGCGAGAAATTGCGACGGGCTCCTGGGTCTTTCACCGGTTCCAAGGCCAGGGTGTGGGCACGCTCATCCGGCACGCGGTAGTGGCCTTTGGGCTGGATTACCTAGGCGCGCAGGCGATGACCACGAGCTGGGTGGCACAGAATGAGGCCTCGGCGCGGGTGAGCCAGAAGCTGGGCTACCAGGTGGTTTCTGAAGGAGAGGAAAAGGCGGGGCCGGAGAATAGTCCGCAGCGGCACGTGACTGCGCGCGTGGAGGCCCCCAATTACAAGCGCCCGGATGACCTGCACGTGGAGGTTTCCGGGCTGAGCCAGCAGCTGCTGGGGATGCTGCGCTAGCTTCTACCCAGCCGCCTCTTCGCCCTCAAAGCGCTGGCGCAGATCGCGGACGTATTCGCCTACTTCTGGGCCCTCGTACTGGCCCACGACTTCAGATACCTCGCCCACGGAGCGGATTTCGCCGTGGTCGATCCACAGCGCGGTATTGCACAGCTGCGCCAAAAAGTCATTGGAGTGGGAGGCAAAGACCAAGATGCCGGAGCGCTTGACCAGCTCTTGCAGGCGCACGCGGGCCTTGGCCATAAAGGCTGCGTCGACGGCGCCGATGCCCTCATCCAGCAGCAGGATTTCCGGCTCAATGGAGGTCACCACGCCAAGTGCTAGGCGCACGCGCATACCGGTGGAGTAGGTGCGCAGGGGCATGGACAAGTAATCGCCCAGCTCGGAGAACTCCGCGATTTCATCCATCTTTTTCTTCATCTGCTTGATGGATTGGCCCAAAAAAAGCCCGCGGATGATGATGTTGTCGTAGCCGGATACCTCCGGGTCCATGCCCACGCCCAAGTCAAAGACGGGGGCGACGCGCCCGCGGACATCGGCGGTACCGCGCGTGGGCTCGTAGATACCGGAGAGCAGGCGCAACAGCGTGGACTTGCCGGCGCCATTGTGGCCAACGAGCCCGACGCGATCGCCTTCCCGCAGGTGCAGGTTAATATCTCGCAGCGCCTCAACCACCACGGTGTTGTGGTCATTTTTCCCAATGGCACCACCCGCGGTAGAAAGCATGGCCTTTTTTAGGGAGCGGGATTTGGCATCAAAGATGGGAAAGTCCACGCACGCGTTATACGTATCAATTGAGACCATCAGTTTTTATCCTTTCAACGAGCCTCATGGTGGGGTGGGAGTAAAGGAAGGGAAGCTATACCCAGTAGCTCACGCGGAAGCGCCACTTGCGCATGACTAGCCCAGCGATGAACAAGCCGATTGCGGTGCAGCCGATGACGATCCACCAGTGGTAGGCGGCAACGGGCTCACCAATCATTGGGGCGCGCACGATTTCCAAGTAGTGATACAGCGGGTTGATTTCCGCGATGCGGGCGCGGTCCGCCACCGCACCGCCTTGGTCCTTGAGCGTATTGGTCATCCAGACGATTGGGGTGACGTAGAACAGTAGCTGCGTCAGGGCATCAAGCAGCGGGGCGACATCGCGGAAGCGCGTGGCGATGATGCCAAAGAACATGGTGACCCACACGCCGTTAATGAGCAGGAGCAGTAGCCCGGGGATAAAGAGGAAGAATTCCCAGCCCAAGTTGCGCGGGAAGATCATGATTAGCAAGAGCCAGATGATGAGGTTATGGCCCAAAAACAGGGTTTGGCGCCACACCAGCCGGTACACGTGCACCGAAAGCGGGGCGGGAAGCTGCTTAATCAGTCCCTCATTATCAATAAAGACCGTGGACCCTTCCTTAATGCAGCCCGAAATAAAGGTCCACATAATAAGGCCCACGGTGACGTGGGGAAGGAATTCCGCGACGGGAATCTGAAAAAGCATGGAATACAAGAGGCCCAAGGCAAGCGCCATCACACCGGTGGCGATGGTGATCCAGAATGGGCCGAGGACGGAGCGGCGGTAGCGCTGCTTGATATCTTGCAGGCCCAGCTTGAACCACAGCTCACGCTGCTGTGCACCCCGCATAAGGTCTGCGAAAGCAGCTTTGAGGGTCATGGACTGGGACGCTGGGATAGCCTCGCCTTCTGGCTGGGAGGTCATGCGGGCGATATCAGCGCGCAGTTGATTGTTATCTTGCACGCCCAACACCCTAGCGCGCGTGCTGGGCAAACGGGAACTACACGCCGCTAGCCTGGGAAAACAGTGATGCCCAGGGAAAATTCAGATTTGGGAAACTGAGAGCAAACGCGTATACAGTAGGGAATCGACCGCCACGTGGTGGCAGTTGTTCAGTGCGATGAAGAAGGGGACCTAATGCCAGCAGCTTCGGCACACTATGACGTCTTTAGTGCGCGAGGTTTGTACACCGGACTATCTGATGGCTGGACATACCTCAATGCGCACGCGGTGCCCCAAATTTCGGAGCGCGTGACCTCCGGCGTTGCCCGGTCTTTCCGGATGGCGACGGCGGTAGCGACGCAAGAGGGACCAGGCGGCGCCCACTCGGCCGCGCCCGAGCCGGGCCGGTTGGCAGGCGATGGCAACTATGCAGCAGCGCGCATGGCCATTGCGGATCTCACCGCTTCCAAGGCAGACCGTGTGGTCCTTGGCCCATCCCTGCCCGTGCTGTACCAATCCCTGTCGCGTGCGGCACGCCCACTATTGGGCAGCAATTCCTCGGTGGTGCTGTCCAAGCTGGATCCTCCCACGCTGTATTCCGCTTTTTCTGACGTGCGCGCCGATATCCGCTGGGCGCAGCCGGACCTTGGCACCGGCGAATTGCCGGGATTCCAGTTCGCAGAGCTTGTCGATGGCTCTACAAGGCTCGTTTCCTTTTCCGCCGCGCATGAGCTTTTGGGCACGGTATCCCCAGCTGAGGAGATCATTGACACGGTGCGGGGGCGTTCGCGTGCCTGGACGCTTCTCGATGTCTCCGCAATCGCGCCCTACCGCCCCATCCGCTTCGATGAGCTGGGCGCGGATATCGTGGGCATCGACATCGGGCTGCTGGGCGGGCCGCAAATGGCTGCCTTGGTCTTCCGCGATACGCGCATGCTCCGCCGCCTGGATGCCCTAAATCCCATCTATTCCAAGGAAGACGGCCGCAAGCTAGAAACCCCCGTCTCCTCCGGCTTAGCCGGCGGAGTGGGCCCACTGGTAGATCACCTCGCGGCCCTGGCCGGTGGGGATAAGGGATCGCGCCGGGTGCGGCTTAATAAGTCCATGACCGCCTTGAGCGCCTACCTCGAGGACTTGCGCGCGGATCTGTACTCATTTTTGAGCACGCTTCCCGCCGTACACATCCTGGGTGTTACCGGCGAGGCGGCAGCGGGCGCATCCGATAATCGCTTGCCGCGCCTTACCTTTGCGGTCCAGGGCGTGCCCGCGGAGACGGTGTACAAGCGCCTCTTTGATAATGGGCTCGTCACCACGCTGGCCCCACAAACGCCGCTGCTCACGGAAATGGGCGTGGAAGAAATCGGCGGTGCCGTCACCGTAGCATTGGGCCCGTTTAATACCCACCACGATATCGAGCACCTCGTGCGCGTCGTTGCCTCGCTCGCCTAAGGAAGGCGCGCTGGGAAACTACACCGTAAGCACCAGCGTGCCGGTGACCTCGCCGCTGTCGAGGGCGGCGTGGGCTTTGGCGGCATCGGCAAGCGGGTACGTGCCGTGCAGCGCGTGCTTCACGCGGCCATCTTCCAGCATGGGCCACACATTCTTGATGGTGCCGGCGACGATCTCCGCCTTATCGTCCAAATCACGCGCGCGCAGCGTCGTGCCCTGAATGGTCAGGCGCTTCGGCAGCATGGGGGCCAGGTTGATATCCGCCTTGGTGCCGCCCTGCATGCCAATGATGATGAGCTTGCCGTCCTTGGCCAGGCACTTCATGTTCTTTTCCAGGTACTTCGCGCCGATGATATCCAGGATGACATCGCAGCTGCCCTTGAGCTTATCGACGAAATCCTGCTCCTTGTAGTTGATGAGAATATCCGCGCCGAGCTCGCGGCAACGGTCTAGCTTTTCCTGTGATCCGGCGGTGACAGCTACCTCGGCGCCCAACGCCTTGGCTACCTGGATGGCAAAGGTGCCGATGCCGCCGCCACCGCCGTGGATGAGCACGCGCTGGCCCTCGTGCAGGCCCGCTTCGATGCCCAGGTTGGACCACACGGTGCAGCCGACCTCAACCACGGCCGCGGTTTCTTCCAGGCTAAATCCCTTGGGCAGCGGAAGCAGCTGGCCCTGCGGGACGGCGACGTATTCCGCATAGCCGCCGCCTGCGAGTAGGCATCCGACCTCGGTGTCGGCTTCCCAGTCCGTATCGCCGGCATCCTCAATCACGCCGGCGGCCTCCAGCCCAATGATGTCCGATGCCCCTGGCGGCGGCGGGTACGCGCCCATCGTCTGCAGAATATCGCCGCGGTTGACACCCGCGGCCTTCACCTTCACCAGTACCTCGCCGGAACGCAGCTCAGGAACGTCTACGTCCTGTAGCTCTAGCGACCGTGGGGTATCAGGATCGGTTTGGACGATTGCCTTCATCTGTGTAGCACTCATACGGCCAATGTAATGGAGGGGGTGTGGTGTGCGCCACGTCCATTTCCTTGTGGGGCAATGTGATTCGCGCGGGACCGTTTAGTAAGCTAACCAAGTTGCCTCTTCGGCACGATGGAGACGTGGCAGAGCGGCCGAATGCACCGGTCTTGAAAACCGGCGAGGTTTATTCCTCCGCGGGTTCAAATCCCGCCGTCTCCGCAGAGAGCATTTCCCCTAGTCCCAGCTGACTAGGGGTTTTGTCTTGTCTGTACGGCTCATCCTTTCCTCGGACGGGAAAACGTGGAACCTTTCCCTACTTCCCTTGATCATCTTTGAAACTAAAATTTATTGCGCGAAAGTTTTAGATAGAAAGAAAATGTAATGCAGATCGTTTAAACCCCAGGACGATTGTTTTCTAACAAATCTATAAACTGCCTACTCGAAAGTTGCACATCACCGCACCTAACCACATACAATGATCAGTGCGCGCGGAAACGCGTATAAGAATTTTCCAACCTCGAAAGGAATTCTGAAATGATTCTTGATCTTGTATCCAACGTACAGGAAGCAGCACACTCCGCAGTCTCCACCGGCTGGGACGCTCTTGAGCAGGCAAGCCTGTTCTTCCGTCAGGTGCCTTACCTGGTTCCGGACGCTGTTAACGAGTTTAACCGCTCCATCCTCGGCTTCTAAGATTTAAGAAGCGAGAAAATAAATCCCCGAGGCCATTTGGTCTCGGGGTTTATTCATGCGCTGACCCATCCTGATTTCTAGCGATGATGGTAAACCTGATATGCATTAGAAATTTGTCTGGAATCAGAACGGAGCCCCCTACTTCCTTTCCAAAAGTGACCCACAACAAGATGATAGTTGGCTAGCTTCTGGTTCCCGCCAGGTTGCCGAATTCTCATTTTTACCTCCATTGGCGCGAATCCAGCCGCCCTAGCACTGTATGCTGCGCTTATGCCTAATTCTCTCACCTCTCCTTGCGCGATCCTGGCCGTGACCGCTGTCGCTTTTGTTTCCGGTTGCTCTAATTCCGATGAACCTAATAAGGCCGATAGCGAGCCGAATTTCACCGGATCTAGCGCGACCTCCGAGGTCAGCGAAGAATCCTCCAGTTCAAACACGGATGATGAAGGTGCTGGAGCCTCAGATTCCGCGACGGAGCCGAGCACTGCGACAGTGACGGAAAAGGCCCAGAAATCTGCGACTTCAGGGGAAAATAAGATCATCCCAGTGGAAGACTTGTACTCCTTGTGGGTACCAGCGTTGTGTGAGCATGACGCCGGCACGTTGGTGGATGGGACTTTGCCCGAGCACTTAAAGACTGGATATCCCAATGCTGCCGCCGGGCTAAAGCTCAACAAGGATGGAACCCCTAAGGGTGCTTACGCCGATATCAACGGTGATGGCAAAGATGAAGCCGTTATTACCTATGTCTGCGATCAAGGCGGCGTGGCCTGGCCGGATAACTTGCTCATTTATGACAATGACCTGAATTACATTACCCAGGTAGAAGACTGGACCCGTAATGGCATGGAGCCAGCACGCAGGCATATTAATCAGCTGGAGTGGACCGACGATACCGTGACAGTAACGTGGCGTGCCTATGGGGAAGGCGAATCGGGTGCTGTGGCCACGCAGGAACTGACGGGAAACCTCACCTTAGATGGCGACAAAGCGAACCTAGAGATGACAGGGCACCGGAAGACCTCTTAGATCAGTGGGATTCTGCTGTGGCATTTCATACCGGGGGATGACGCGCCTAGTGCGGCGCAGACTTAATCTTGGAAATGTACAGGGCAAGTCAGGTATCGATGCGGTGCTGGCTTTGTCCCAGAGATAAAAATGCTCGACGAAAGGACGTCATGAATACCTCGGAACTTTATGTAGCAGCAGCGGAATCTACTAACTCTAATGACACGTGGTGGTTCCTTGGGTTCCTTCCCATTATTTTGCTCGTCGCGTTCTGGATTGCGGCGGTTWTTTYTWTTWTYGCTTCTKGGTACACGATTGCGGCCAAGATACTCTTTWTCGCCGCTACCTTCGCCCTTCCTTTCTTKGGGCCGCTGATCTGGTTCGTCTTTGTTCGCGGCAAGGAAGACAAATACGGAAGGCCATAGGCACCCCACACTGTTTGGCGAGGCTAGGACAAATCGTGCTGTTCCAACCACGCGTTAATGCCGCCGCGCAGTGAAACAACGTGCTCGTAGCCGCGGCCGCGCAATGCGTGGACGGCTTGCGCGGAGCGGATGCCGCTAGCGCAGTAGATAACAGCGGCATCGCCCTGGCCGATGTCCGGGTTTTCGCCGGCGAGGATGCGGTCGAGGGGCAGATGCGTTGAATGAGGAATGGCAGAGCGGGCGCGCTCGGCGTCGGTGCGGACATCGATAAGCGGGGCGTGCGCGGGGATCTCGCGAACCTCGGGGGCATCGGCTGGCTGGGTAGGCTGCGCGCCGGTGGGGCGGATGGGGATATACTCCCAGGTCCCAGATAGCGCCTCAAAGTAACCGAGCGTGCCAATAAGTGGGGCACCGACGCCGGTAATGATCTTCAAAGCCTCCAAGGCCATCGCAGAACCCACCGTGCCAACGATGGGGCCCAGGACGCCGGCTTGGGAACACGACGGAACCTCGCCCGGGGCAGGAGCGGTGGGGAAAACATCCTCGTACACAGGGCCCTTGCCGGACCAAAAGACGCTCATCTGCGCATCAAAGCCCAGGATAGAAGCCCAAATGTGGGGAATGCCCAGGCTGTGGGCGGCCCATGAGCACAGGTAGCGGGCGTCGAAATTATCCGTCCCATCGAGGATCACGTCGCAGCCGCGCAGCTGCTCGAGGGCGGTGGCGGATTCTAGGCGGCCGTGGCAGATGAGCTCCACCTCAGGGTTGAGGGCCCGCACCGCCGTTGCGGCCGATTCGGTCTTTACGGTGCCAATGGAGGCGGTGGTGTGAATGACCTGCCGGTGGAGGTTGGAGGGGGAGACGAGGTCGTCATCGAAAAGCGAGATGCGGCCCACCCCGGCTCCTGCCAGGTAGAGCAGCGCCGGTGAGCCAAGCCCGCCCGCGCCGATGACCGCGACGTGGGAGTCAGCCAATTTCTGCTGGCCCTTATCACCCCACAGGGCCTCCTGGCGGGCATAGCGTGTGCTCATTCGAGGCCCACCCAGTTGATGGAGCCATCGCCGTGGCTTTGTTCCTTCCAAATGGGCACCTCGGCCTTGACTCGATCGGCACAGGACTCCGCGGCGCGGAAGGCATCGCCGCGGTGGGCAGAGGCGGCGACGACGGTAAAGGCCAAATCGCCCACCTGTAGATCGCCGGTGCGGTGGGCCGACCACAAGCGCACGGGGTGCTGGCCTGCTACTTCATCGACAATCTCGCGCAGCTTTTCTGGGGCGCTAGGGTGTGCGGAGTAAGACAGCTGAGTGACATCGGGCCGGCCGCCATCGTGATCGCGCACGATGCCCTCGAACGTGACCACCGCGCCCATGGCTGAGGTGGTGACCTCTGCTTTGGCGGCGGCAAGGAGGGGCTCGAGGGGCTGCTCGGTCAGTATGGCGCCGACAGTGAGCCCAGTCTGCGCGGCGACATAAGAAGGATCAGTGCTCATGTTTTCCTTCTAACATATCGACGATGTGGACGATTAAATCCTCTAGCACGGCGCAACTATCTTTGACTCCGCCGGTAGAACCGGGCAGGGTCATGGCAAAGGTGGTGTCATTGACGCCTGCGACCGCGCGCGAGGCCACTGCGGTGGGGATAGTCTCCAAGCCTTTATTCCAAAAGGCCATGGCGATGCCGGGAAGCTCCCGCGTGAGATGGGGCTGTACGGCATCGACGGTGAGATCGTCCGGGGTCAGGCCCGTTCCGCCGGAGGTAAGGATAACCGCGGGCTTTTCGGCGAAGGCCTGGTCCACCGCTGCGGCGATATCGGCATCGGGCACCACGCGGGCATCAGGGCAGTCGAAACCCTTGCGGCGCAGGAAATCTACTGCGATGGGGCCCGAGCGATCCTCGTAGACCCCGGCGGCGGCGCGGGTGGAGGCGACCAAAACAATGGCGGTGCGAGCAGAACTCATAGGGGATAGACCTTTWYTTTTTCTCCTGCGCTGAGGCTCTTMCCGGMAGGAAKGSGGRKGRGGKGGGKGGCWTKGGSGGYTKGGGCCAGCRGGKGAGAGCTAGCACCGCCAGTAACGTGGGCTTGCGCATCGGCGTACCCGCGGCGGAATTGATCCTTGTGGGGCAGCCCCTCGATGGCGTGCGCGATTGGTACGCGATATGCCGCGGGTGCCCAGCCCAGGGTGGGGGCGACAAAGAGGCGGAAGCTCACCATGGTGGAAATCGGATTGCCGGGCAAGCAGATGACCGGGGTGCCATGGAAACTGGCGATGCCCTGCGGCCCGCCGGGCTGCTGATCCACGTGGCCAAACCAGCCGGTGAGCACCTGCCGGATGACCTCGTATTTGCCCGCAGAAATACCGCCGGAGGTGACGATGGCATCGGGGCGGTGGAGCTTAGTGGCCTCCTCCAGCGCGCGGGTGAGCACCTCCGGATCATCATCGGTGGTGACATAACCGGCGACCTCAATGCCGGCGCGGTGGGCCATAGCAGAGATGAGCGGTGCATTGGCATCGGGAATAGCAGCTATACCCGTACCAATTTCCGCGCCGCCGGTGCACACGAGGATGCGGGCGGGGCGGTAAACGGTGACCTCCTCGATGCCCTGGGAGGCCAGCGCGGCCAAGCGCACCGGGGTGAGCTTATCGCCCTTGGCGGCCAGGAGAGCGCCCTGCTCGAGGTCCGTGCCCGTCCCGCGGATGAATTGGCCCTTTTCAGTGGCCGGAACTGTAATGGTCTCGCCCGGCTGGAGGAACTCCTGCGGCTGGCACTTTTCAATCGGCACGATGGCTGCCGTGCCCTCCGGAACCTTGGCTCCGGTCATGATGGGGCTGGCGGCGCGCAAAGGGCCATCCAGCAGCTCGGCGGGATCCGCGCCTGCGGCGATGGTGGGGCCCACCTCATACGCACCGGCTTCGGTAGCAGGCAGCGCGTAGCCATCCATTTGGGAATTGCTAAAGCGCGGCGAGGGGAAGGTGGTATAGACATCGGAGGCAAGGACCATCTCCTGTGCCTGGCCCAAGGACCGGGATATGACTTCGCGCGGGCCGAGGGCAGCCGCGACCTCGTGCGCGTGGGTTTCGGGAGTGCGCATGGCGTCAAGTTTACCCGCGAGTTCGACACGTTCGAAGCCTGCGGGCATAGTAGGAAGCATGTTGACCGTTCACTATTTCGCCGCCGCTCGTGCCGCGGCTGGCGTAGCTTCGGAGCAGGTAAAAGCGCCCACCACCTTAGGCCAGCTCATAGAGCAGCTGGGCAAGGACCACACCGGCACTACGGAGGCCGGTATGAGCATGAAAGAGGTGCTGGGGCGCTGCAACTTTCTTATCGATGGCGCCGGCAACACTCAGGCGGACTCGCCGCTCATGGGCGTGACCCGCGTTGACGTGCTGCCGCCCTTCGCCGGGGGATAACCCGTTCCTTTAGACCGGCTCGCGCAGCGGGCTGGTAAAGAAATTGACCAAGCTGCTGACTAAGGACAAGACGATGGCGCCGAAGATTGCAGAGCCCCAGGAATTGACCACAAGGTGGCCAATTCCTAAGTCAAAGGTATTGAGCGTCCACTCCACGATCAGCAGGGCGGCGCCGTTGATGACGAGCGCGAATAGCCCTAGGGTAAGGCAGGTCAGCGGGGCGCCGATAAAACGCAGCACGGGCATGACCACCGCATTAATGATGATGAAAACAATGGCCACAGCAATGAAATTGCCCAGCTTATCCGGGGTGATATAAATCCCGGGGATAATGCCCACTACGACCCAGAGCGCAATCGCGATGGCGACTACATTGAGGGCAAAATTGGTCAACGAACGCATTTAGCCTCCTACGGTATCGTTCCACGCCTGCAGCAGGGCGTTAGTTTCTTCCTCGGTTGTAATAGTAATGCGTATGCCTTCGCTAAAGGCGCGAACGAGCACGCCGCGTGTGGCTAGGCGTGCGGCTAATTCCTGCGGCGTTCCTAGCCTTTCAATATTCGCCGCCGGCAGCCATACGTGGTTGGCTTCCGAGTGGGGAACGCCCCATTCTGCCAGTTCCTTTTCCACCCGTTGGCGCTGGTCACAGGTCTCTTCGGTGCGCTCGCGCAGCGAATCCTGCGCTGCTAGCGCGGCGCGGGCACCGGCCTGGGCCACGGCGTTGATGGAAAACGGAATCGCTACTTTATTCAGCGCCGCGATGACATCTTCTGGGCCATAGGCATAGCCCACGCGCACGCCGGCCAAACCATAGGCCTTGGAGAAGGTCCGCAGGAAAACCACGTTGGGATAAGTGCCAAAAAGCTCGGTGCCCAGCGGGGTATCGGAATTCCGGTTGTATTCGATATAGGCCTCATCGAGGGCAACGAGGACATCGCTTGGCACCGCGTCCATAAATTCGGCGAACTCCGCCTTAGTCACGGTGGTGCCGGAAGGATTATTCGGATTGCAGACGAAAATTAGGCGCGTATCCGCGGTAATCTTCTCCGCCATCGCGGCCAAATCCACGCGCTGGTCCGCATCGAGTGGAACTGGAATGGGGCGTGCGCCCACAACCTGGGCAAAGATGGGATAAGCCTCGAAGGAACGCCACGGAAAAATCACTTCCTCACCGGGCGTGGTGGTGATCTGTACCAATTGCTGGCACAGCGCGGAAGAACCCGTGCCTACCGCAACCTGGTCGAAGCTCACGCCTAAGTGCTCGGCCAGATCCTCACGCAACTCGGTGGCCGCGATATCCGGATAGCGATTGGCCTCGGCGGTGGCGCGGGCCATAGCCTCTGCGGCCTCAGGCAGCGGTGGCTGCGTGGCCTCATTAGAAGAGAGCTTGAGGGCATCATCGTGGCGCGCGCCGGGCACATAGCCCGGAATGGCGCGTAAGTCGGAGCGAATCATGGCTACCACTCTAGGTCGTCTCTCCTGCGCGCGTGGAAGAAAACCGGGGACAAAACCAGGGGGTTAGTTTGGCCGTGGCGCATGCGGCAGGTATTGTCTTTTACGGTTCTTTCTGAACTTGGAGATGTGCCAGAGCGGCCGAATGGGGCTCCCTGCTAAGGAGTTGACCCTTCTGGGGTCCGGAGGTTCGAATCCTCTCATCTCCGCCACACAAATCCCGGGCGAATGCGCTTGGGATTTTGTTGTTTTGCCAGCTTAAACGACAGGCCTAAACGGGGTTAAATGACAAAATGCGGTGGCCACCAATCAGGAGCCAGGCCCCCTATTCTGCAAGCGTAATACGAGTATTCCCCCGCTACGGGCATGAAATGGAAATGTAGTTCTCCGAGGGCGCTTTTGGTGCTCAAGGAGATTTTTCAGAAGGATGAACTCGTCGCGTGGTGAGTTTTTATCGTGAATAATGGAGACATGGATAAAGCGCAGAAGACAAAAACGGAGTTTTGCTCGCTTTAGCAGTCGCCTCTTTGGTGATATTTGTTTTGTGGCTGACCGATGTAATAGGCATCGGCTTAGTGACCATCTTCATTGTTGTTCTGACTGCTGCTTCTGTCGGAGTGCGCGTGTGGGCGGAGAATGCAGGGCGTCAGTCTAAATAAGTAGTAAACCACACCTTGTTGACCCCAGAGCGGCTGTTACGTCATCGCTGGTCCACGATTCTTCCCGCCGCAGGTGACGGGGTGTAGGCGTGGCTCTCTGTTGATACGCGAGCTTGACCACTTTACAGCGCCGGAAAAACCTTGCTACGCAGGAGATCGGCAAGCTCGCACTGCGGGTCGGCGGGATCGATCCAGGCGGTTTCGGCGATTTCGGCCGCGGCGTGGGCGATGACGGGGCGCGGGTAGGTAAAGATATGCCCGCGGACGGTCTGGCCCGGTTCATTGGCGGCCGGGGCAGTGAAGGTGCCGAGCTCAGTGAGTTCAGGTAGGCGTACCTGCACGCCGATTTCTTCTTCCGCCTCGCGCGCAGCGGCCTGGACAGGGCTTTCGCCTTCTTCTAGCTTGCCGCCCGGCAGCTGAAACTTTGTGGATGAGGCCTTGCGTACGCCAAGCACGTGGCCAAAGGAATTGCGGAAAACGATGGCTGCGACTTCAATCATGGCCCCGATCATAACGAGGTGACCGGCGAACAGGCTCGCGGCCTTATCGCGCTAAGGACGTGCATTGAATATAAGGTAGGAAGGCATGAGCGATTCGAGGTTTCCCCGCTCGGTATTTGGGGTAGGAAGTGACCCTGATCCGCGTTTTACGCTGGCGAATGAGCGCACCTTCCTCGCATGGATTCGCACCTCGCTCGCGCTGATTGCCGGGGGAGTGGCCTTGGAGGCTTTCGATGTGCCGCTACCGGCGACCCTGCGCGCGGTGGTTTCCGCATTCATGCTGGTGGTGGCGATTGTGCTGCCGATAGTCGCGTGGGTGCAATGGAAGCGGGCTGAGCGTGCCTTGCGGCAACAGCGCCCGCTGCCCTTTAGCATCGCCATCCCGGTGCTGGTGGGCACCATCGTCGTTATCGCGGCCGTGCTGCTGGTAGGAGAGTTACTTGCCTAGCCCGCAGCCGCATGGGGAGCTCTTTGACCCCGGCTTGCAGCCCGAGCGCACCCGCCTATCGTGGCAGCGCACCATCCTCGCGCTGGCGGTGATACTCCTAGGGGTCATGCGGGTGGTCAGCGTTAGTGTGTTTCTCCCGTTGCTGGCGCTCGCGGCGGGCGTGCTGGTGCTGATCTTGGCGGKGAGGAAGCGGGCATCGCTTGTCGATGCCTCCCTGCGCACCCACCGCCACCTCCCCAGCGCCGCCGTCTTGGCCAGTAGCGCGGGGCTGGTCTCCCTGCTTGCGGCCTTTGCCTTGTGGGGTGTTTTTGCCTAAAGGCAGATTTTTCCCCGCAGCGCTGTGTGCTGATGGGAGATACGCGTAATCTATGTGGGGCTATATCAATTACGGTGGCCACCGGTGCCGCGGTATGAGGGGCGAGAAGGGCAAGGTGACGGCGATGGCGGATACTACTGAGCAGGCCAGCGATACGGTCGAGGCATGGTTGAAGCAGGATTCTGCCATTGACCCGCAAAAAGCGCCCCGCTTGCAGGCGTTGCTTGATGAGGTGCCACTGCAAGAGCTCATCGCCATCGTCGAGCGGCAAAATGCCATCCGCGCCGCGCTGGCCCTGCGCTTGTTGCCGCGGCGTAAATCCATCGTGGTATTTGATGCCCTGGATGCCAAGCACCAGGCAGATATCATCGATGAGCTGGGAAATGCTGATGTTTATGAGTTCTTCGATGAACTCGAGCCAGAAGACCGCGTGGCCCTTTTGGATGAGCTGCCGGCGGAAATCGCGGATCGGCTGCTGCGCTCGCTTACCAAATCAAAGCGGGATGTCACCGGGGTTGTCCTGGGCTATACCAAGGGCTCGGTGGGCCGCCGCATGTCGCCCGAGGTCCCCGGCATCCATCCCGAAATGAGCGTGGAGGAAGCGCTGCGGACCCTGCGTGCGAAGGCCGATGAGCTGGAAACCATCTATGCGGTGCCCATCACCCGCGCGGACCGCCGCCTAGTGGGCGTGGTGACGCTGCGGGAGATTTTTACCGCGGAGGAGGGCACCACGATTGGGGAGATCATGCAAAGCCCCATCTATGCCAACGCCAATGATGATGCGGAAGCCACAGCTAGGTGGTTCCTGCCGCTCGATATTTTGGCATTGCCCATCGTGGATGATTCGGACCGCCTGGTAGGCCTTTTGACCTGGGATGATGCCATTGACATCGTCGAAGCAGAAGATAGCGAGGACTCAGCGCGCGCCGGCGGTACCGAGGCCCTGCAGCAGCCGTACCTGTCCACGCCGCTATTAAAATTGGTGAAGTCCCGCATCGTGTGGCTGCTGGTTCTGGCGGTGTCCGCGCTGTTGACCGTGCGGGTCCTGGACGCCTTCGAGGACACCTTGGCGCAGGCCGTGGTGCTTTCCCTGTTTATCCCGCTGCTGACCGGTACCGGCGGCAATACGGGAAACCAGGCAGCAACGACGGTCACCCGTGCGCTGGCGCTTGGCGATGTCCGCGGGCGCGACCTCCTTGCCGTTCTCTGGCGCGAGCTCCGGGTAGGCATGCTGCTTGGTGCAGTATTGGGCTTGGCAGGGTTCGGCCTGGCAACGGTGGTCTATGGCGTAGATATTGGCCTAGTCATTGGCTCGACGCTGTTTTTAATCTGCTCCATATCCGCCACGGTGGGCGGGCTGATGCCCATCGTTGCAAAGACCATTGGCGCGGACCCTGCCGTATTTTCCAATCCGTTTATCTCCACGTTCTGCGATGCCACGGGTCTGATTATTTATTTCCTCATCGCCAAGTCCGTGCTCGGGCTATAAAGGCCCCCTGGCACACGGGGCCTGGCGCGCCGGGCGGGGGTAGCGAACCGGTGGGGAAAATTTCACATTGTGAGTAGCTGCGGTGTGTGAATTTTAAATGCGGTGGGGGTGAATTCAGTAAAGTTTGTGGTTTCTGGTGCAAATGTTTTGTAGGGTCTTAGCATGCTCTGCACGGACTGAATGATGTTCGGGATGCACCAAGGATCCGGCTCGATTGCTGGTAATTGACAGAGCTATCACACCCCCGCCCTGCTAAAAGTCTCTCTAGCAAAGGAGTTCGCGGCATGACCACCCCGCATACTCACGAATCTACCGCCCAATCAGAGGGCGCTGAGGATCCGGGTGCCCCACGCAATGAATGGCGCCGCCAGTTCATTGGCCTTTTCATCGGCCTCGCCCTGGCCATCCTCGTATTTTTCATCTTCCCTTCAAATGCCATCGATACGGTCCAGCAGTCCACCGGCGTGGACGAGGAAGCCGATTACACGCTAAGCGCCATCCGCACCGTTGCGGCGGTCACCATCCTCATGGGTGTGTGGTGGATGACTGAGGCCATCCCGCTGGCTGCCACCGCGCTGATTCCTCTGGTCATCTTCCCGCTCGCAAGCGTGGGCACCATTAAGGAAGTCGGCGCGCCGTATGCCTCTGCCACCATTTTCT
The DNA here is from genome assembly GCF_030515985.1 of Corynebacterium accolens. The sequence continues at coordinate 1,840,518 of NZ_CP100376.1, forward strand.
TGTTCATGGGTGGCTTCCTTATCGCGCTTTCGCTGCAGCGCTGGAACCTGCATCGCCGCCTTGCGCTTTATGTGGTAAAGCTCATCGGCACCTCGCCGCGCCGCCTCATTTTGGGCTTCATGCTGGCCACCGGCTTTTTGTCCATGTGGGTATCGAATACCGCAACGGCCGTCGTCATGCTGCCGATTGGTACGTCCGTGCTGGCGCTTACCGCAGAGACCGTTGGCGGTTGGGATAAGCAGAAGAAATTCGCCACCGCCCTCATGCTGGGCATCGCGTACTCCGCCTCCATCGGCTCGCTGGGTACCCTGATTGGTACACCGCCGAATGCCTTCTTGAATGCGTACATGGCCGATACCTGGGACGTCACCCTCGGCTTTGGTCGTTGGATGGCCGTCGGCGTGCCGCTGGCGCTTGTCTTCCTACTCATCGCATGGGCGCTGTTGATTACCATCTTCAAGCCGGAAATGACCGAAATCCCCGGCGGCCGCGAGCTCATCAACGAGGAAATCAAGGCGCTGGGCTCATGGACCCGCCCGCAGATCATGACCGGCATCATCTTCGTCCTAGCCGCCCTGGCCTGGGTAACCCTGCCCATCGTCCTTGGCGATTTTGATAATTATGACGATGCCATCGTCGGCATCGCCGCAGGTATCCTCCTGTTCATCCTGCCGGCCGATTCGGAGCGCCGCATCCGCCTGCTGGATTGGAAGACGGCCAATGAAATGCCATGGGACGTCCTCCTCCTCTTCGGCGGTGGCCTCTCCTTGTCCTCGGCCTTCAACTCCTCCGGTTTGTCCCTGTGGATCGGTGAGATGGCCAAGGGGCTCAGCTCCCTGCCCATCGTGCTCATCGTCGCAGCCGTGGCCGCCCTGGTCCTCTTCCTGACGGAGATCACCTCCAATACCGCCACCGCGGCCACCTTCATTCCCATCATGGGCGGCGTCGCCGTGGGCGTGGGCCTGACCACCGAAGGCGATATCAACGTCCTGCTGCTCACCATCCCGGTCGCCTTGGCCGCAACCTGTGCCTTCATGCTGCCGGTGGCAACCCCGCCGAACGCCATTGCTTATGGTTCCGGCTACGTCAAGATTGGCGAGATGATCAAGGGCGGCGTTGGACTCAACGTCATCGGTATCTTCCTCATCACCCTTACCGTCTTCCTGCTGGCGGTACCGATCTTCGGGCTGACGGTCTAGACATTAAGCACCTCAGTAGCCATCCTTTAATGAAAAACGTTACCATTAAAGGATGGCTACACCTGTTACCGTGCTGTCCGGATTTTTAGGCAGCGGAAAGACCACGCTACTTAACCACCTGCTCGCGAACCGGGAGGGGCGCAAGCTGGCGGTCATCGTCAACGATTTTTCTGAGGTCAATATCGATGCCGCCCTCGTCGCCGGCGAAGGCCACCTCGAACGCGGCGAGGATCGCTTCGTGGAGCTGTCGAATGGCTGCATCTGCTGCACCCTGCGTGAAGACCTCATCGAGTCCGTGGGCAAGCTGGCGCGCTCCGGCCGCTTTGATCAGATCGTCATCGAATCCACCGGCATTTCTGAGCCCATGCCCGTGGCTGCCACCTTTGAGTGGGAATTTGCCGATGGCACCACGCTTGCCGATGCCGCCCCCATCGACACCATGGTCTCCCTCGTCGATGCCTCCACCTTCTTAAACCAATTGCGCCGCGGCCGCAGCCTCGTCTCCGAAAGCATCGAGGCTACGCCCCAAGATGACCGCACCATTTCTGATCTCTTAGTGGACCAAGTCGAATTCGCCGACCTTATCCTCATTACCAAGACCGATCTTGTCGATGCCGCCGAAACCGAGCGCGTCATCGCCGCAGTCCGCGCCATGAATCCACGGGCTCGCGTGGTGCCGGTGACCCACGGGGTCATCGAACCGGGGCTAGTTCTCGATGCGCATTTGTTCAATACCGCCACCGCTGCCGCCTATCACGGCTATGCCGAAGAGCTTGCGAACCCACACACTCCAGAAACCGAGGAATACGGCATCTCCTCAGTCGTCTTTCGCGCCGACCGCCCCTTTAACCGCGAGCGCCTCATCGCCGCCCTCCGGGCAAGCACGGGCCTCGTGCGGTCCAAGGGGTATTGCTGGATCGATACCGATCTGCGCGTGGCCCACGCGTGGCAGCAGGCCGGGCCAAACCTGCAGATTATGCCCGCTTCTTTATGGGCCGCCAATGGTGTAACCCCCGGCACGGAGCTCGTGCTCATCGGCGTCGACTTCGATCATGAATCCACCCTGCAGGCCTTTCAAGACGCCCTGCTTTCCGATGCCGAAGCCTCCGCCCTTGTATAGCCTCCCCTCGCCCTCCACACCGAGCTCAAGCGTGAACGGCGGGTGAACAATACACCGCTGGCTATCCCGCCGAACACGGCTCTGTACAGGCGATTTGTTAGTTTTCAGGTCCGTGGGTATAGTAAATTCTCGTTGCACAGCAGAGCATACGCGCTGCTTCACAACGGACTGCGCCCGTAGCTCAACGGATAGAGCATCTGACTACGGATCAGAAGGTTGGGGGTTCGAATCCCTCCGGGCGCACAAAATTTCGAATCTCGAGACATCATCTCCAAGACGGTGTCTCGAGATTTTTTATTTCCGGGCTTATTCTCGGAGTGGGCGAGGAGTGTCGGAGGCTTGGATTCTAGGGGTCGTTGCAACGATGATGGTTACTTTGGTGTGATACTACCGGTTTGTGTCAGGGCGTTGGTCATGACTTCGGCTGGGGTGCGCCAGTTGAGCGCTTTGCGTGGTTTGTGGTTGTGTATGTTGGCGATCATCTCCAGGTCCTCGGCGCTGTAGATGGACAGGTCGCTGTTTTTGGGAAGGTTTCTCCTGAGCCTGCCGTTGGTGTTTTCGTTGCTGCCGCGTTCCCACGGTGATCCTGGATGGCAGAAGTAGATGGGAATGTCAGTGGCCATGGTAAAGGCTTTATGGCCTGCCATTTCGCTTCCTTGGTCCCAGGTAATTGATGACCAGAGTGCTTTATCGATTCCAGCGACAGCCTTGTGCAGGGCTGTGAATACTTCTTTGCTGGTGTGCCTGCCTGGCAGGTGGCCAAGGACAACAAATCGGCTGACGCGTTCGAGTAGCAGCCCGATTGAAGCAATGCATAAATTAATTTATGCATTCACAAAAAGGTCTTGCGGGAAACGGAGAGTTAGACCATCATAATTAATGAGACAGGGTTTCCTTTTTGGTTCATGCCTCACTTGACACCAACATCAGCACCAAAGGTTTCATTCTCTCCCGTCGCAAATCTTCCAAACACATTTGAATGGCGTTGCCGTGAAAGTAAAGAAATTTTTATCCGCCACTTTGGCGGCATTTATCGGATTACTTGTTTCCCCCACTGCAGTGGCCGCTCAGCCAATTGACTGGACCATCAGCCAAACAATCATTGGCCCGAAAGGCGAGATCTTCCACTCCGCGTAGGACAAGGAGATGAACCCGGCAGTGTTGGTTTTGGGCTTTCTCACATCAAAGACAGTCACGACGGTTTCGTTCCAGCCACTACAGAGATTGACACAGTTTTACATAACGCCCCCGACTGCAAAGGCGGCTTAAATGCAGGAAATAGCAAGAAAAAATGCTCTTACCCAATCAATGGAAGAGTTATGACGGTTGTTGCCACAGAACGAGTAGATCCCGCAAGCGGAGACGGCCGACCTGTCGGAATAATCACTGCTTTCTACCGCTAGGAGAATAGTCATCAATCAATTTGTTTCTATCACGACTGATGAAATCAAGTTTTTGAAAAATATATCCACCCAAATGTTTCAAGACACCATACTTCCAGAGGAAACAATTTTAGCCGGAGTCGGCATCCAAGCGGGAAGAAACAGCGGCTCCCCCGAAAATCAGCTCTGGTACCACTTCGACCTCTTTAACCCTAGACTTCACGAAGGAAAAGTCGTTCGCCTTTGGGGAAGATTCCCTGATTTAAGTAGAAATGAAGAATCTATCGAGTGGGATGAAATACTTCAGGGCTCTGGTTTCGTAGAGATGTTCCTTACCTCAACTCCCGAAAAGGATAAATTCAATTCTATGGAATATATCCAGAAAGGATGATTGTCAATGACATGGAAAAGGGTCTCATTTTAATGGGCTGCACTTTACTAACTGCAGTGTTCCCTGTCACCGCCCACGCATCTGAAAATAATCAGTATCAACCTGGGGACACCGTGCCACTCTCTGTCGACCCAGACGGTTTTCTCCCCGACGCAACTAAGGGCGGAATTAGTTTCTTTTCCGCTTCGTCCCCGGTTGCTACCTGCGTTAACGTCCAGCCAAGTGCTGACAACGTAAAAGTAACAAATAACTGCCCAGGGAAACAGGGAATCAAAGTGGGGTTGCCCGCAAATCGTGGACACGTAGTAGAGCTACCTAGCGGTTAGGCAGCGATTTTTTCTTCGTTTCTGGTTTGGGTGATGTGATTTTCGAAATCGACAGGGCGGACCATCCCAAGGGCGGACAGCCTCGCTTARYCCATCRGARGATCCTMGGCGTTGACGCTCATTTTTTACCCAYCGRCCTAAAAGRCCAGGTGCGACACCAATTTCTTTCGCTACATGAGCAATTGGGCGCTGCGATTCGATTACCAGGTTCGCGGCTTCGCGTCGATACTCAGGTGTGTATTTCTGGCGTTGTTGACTCACAATGAACATCCTCTCYTACGGACACAAGATCCGYACTAATCGGGTGTCCACTAAACGAGGGTAACCTCACCTTTTTGGTTGTTCATGTTTCAGCTTCTCTACACATTCAAAGGACAACTGCACAATGACCTAAAGCAGGCCGACTTGGCCTCAGTGGCTGCGCTTACCGCCATCCATTTGCATTTAATTGTCAATAAGCGTCGACGGGGATAGGCTGAGTGCATGGCACACGAGCACCACGACCACGATCACTCCAGCACGCCGCTGCGCGCACTCTTGATTGCGCTAGGCATTACCGGCACCGTCTTCTTCGCGGAGCTGATCGGCGGCTGGTTGGCGGGTTCGATGGCGCTGATGGCGGATGCGATGCACATGCTTTCCGACGCTGCGGGGTTGATCATCGCGGTGTTAGCGGTGTTGGTTGGGCGCCGACAAGCATCGGCTCAGGCCACGTACGGCTACCGACGAGTGGAGGTGCTTGCTGCACTGGCGAACGCAGTGATGGTGCTGGCGATCTCGGTGTGGATTGTCGTCGAGGCGGTGCGCCGCCTGCAGAGCCCGGCCGAAGTGCAGGGAAAAACGATGCTGATCATCGCGGTGATCGGCCTGGTGGCGAATGCGCTATCGGCGTGGGTTCTGCACCGGCACCGCAAATCCTCGATCAACGTGGAGGGCGCGTTCTTGCACGTGTTAGTGGATATGCTCGGCTCTGTCGCAGTAATCGTGGCCGGCATCGTGGTACTGACCACGGGGTTTGTGGCGGCGGACGTGATCGCCTCCCTAGCGATCGCGGCGATGGTGCTGCCGCGCGCCTGGCAGCTCATGCGGCTTTCGACGAGCGTGCTGCTCGAGCAAGTCCCGGCGGACTTCGACGCCAGTGCGATCGAGCCCGCGCTGCGGCAGGTCGAGGGCGTTGCTGACATCCACGACCTGCACCTGTGGAGCCTGGACGGCGTGAACGTGCTCACGACCGTGCATATCGTGCGCGACGGCACCGTCGGCACCGGCCCGCTGTTGGATGCCGCCCAGCAGGCCCTGCGCGAACACGGTATCGAGCACTCCACCATCCAGATTGAGCACCCAGAGCACGAATCCCACGAGACGGTGTGCTGATTCCCTTCTAACCTGACTTAGGCCAATTTTGTGCGGAAGTTCGCGGCCGGTGATTACTTGGATGGTGGCAGTGAGGTCGGGCGGGAATGGTACGGCGGCGTGAATGGTTTCGCCGCCAACGACGAGTTGAAAGCTGCGGTATTTCTTGAGTGTTCTCACGAGGCGTTTGATGAAGTGACCACTGCGGGTCTCCATCAGGTGGGTCACGGCTAGTGCTGCCATCACAATATTGAGATGTGCTGTGATCGAGTTTTGTTTCCTCGCATAGATTGGGCGTGCTTTCAGGTCTGATTTCGACATCCGATACGACATTTTCAATGTGGAATAGCCTGCGGTAATGCCCGATAACCTCCTGGGCGGGAAGAGCGGTCAGGTCGGTTTCATAGCCTTTAATTCCGGCTAGGGCTCGGTGTTTGGCAGCGAGAGCGTAGTTGACCTTCTTGTTCGGGGTGGAAAGATCGAAATAGCGGTTGCGCTTAATGGCGATTGCGCCGTCAACAGCGCGTTTGGCTTTTGCGACTTGCTCTTTGATTCCGCGCAGGCCGCGTCTGGCCCGATCATAGGAGTACTGGAAGTGGGTCACCGTATTCGGGGTTGTGTGTTTGCGCGCATCGCTTGCCGAGGCTTGTGTCCAGATCTGGCCGTGGGCGTAGGCTTCACCAGGGATTTCCCGCCGCCAGGTTTCAATCACCTCAGGCACGGTGGGGTTTCACCGACAAAATGTAGTGCAGACCTGCATCTATCAATGCTTGCTTGTTCGGAGGGTGTCAAGTTGTTTGTGTGTGGGGCTAGGTTTATAGGTATTTGTCGAAGCTGTCGGGGTAGGCCACGGCCATTTGGTTAATGGCTTGTTTCCAGCCGGAAACTCGGGCTCCTTCCATGAGTCTGCCGGCTGTCGCTGAGACTCGTTTGCCTTGCTTTGCCCTCTTTGCGGCTCGTTTGTCTTCGATGTTGCAGATCATCAACCACAGCGTCTTTATCGCTGATTCATCGTTGGTGAACTGCACCCTGTTGCGGGTAGCTTTACGCAGCTGGTTGTTGAACGACTCAATGGAGTTCGTCGTATAGATGACCTTCCTGGCTGCTGGTGGGAACTGCAAAAATGGCACGAATCTATCCCATGCGTCCTGCCAGACCTTGACCGACTGAGGATACTTCACACCCAGCTCGGAGGCCTCGAATTCGTCTAAGGCCGCCTTAGCTGTGGGCTCGTCTGCGGCGGTGTAGACCTTTTTCAACGCGGCTGATACAGCGCGGCGATCCCCATAGGCCACCCATCGATTCGCAGCACGAATTAAGTGCACGATACAGGTTTGCACCATAGAGTTCGGCCAAGTTGCCTCCACTGCCTCTGGTAGGCCTTTCAGCCCGTCACAGCAGACGATAAAGACGTCTTTGACCCCACGATTGGCCAGGTTGGCGCATACCTGCGCCCAGAAGGAAGCACCTTCTTCTTTGGCAATCCACAATCCCAAAATATGCTTGATCCCGTCGAGGTCCACCCCGATTGCCATGTACGCAGACTTGTTAACTACCCGGCCGCCGTCGCGGACTTTAATGCGCAACGCATCCAGGAATATCACGGGGTAGAACTCGTCTAACTGGCGGTTTTGCCAGATCATGACCTCGTCGAGGACGGCGTCGGTGACTGCGGAGATCGTCTCATGGGAGATATCAACCCGCATCGCAGTTGCCATATGGTGCTGGATATCCCGAATGGTCATTCCGCCGGCATATAAGCTGACAATCATATCGTCAACATCTGTCAGCCGCCTGGAGCCTTTGGGCATCATAGTAGGAACAAACGTGCCGTTTCTGTCTCGTGGAACATCAATGTTTACTGGCCCGTAGTTAGAATCCACGGTTTTCGGGTAGGTGCCGTTGCGGTGATTGTCTGTTCCAGCAGTAGCTTTAGCTGCTCTATCGCCGGGCTCATAGCCTAGGTGGGCATCCATTTCAGCATTCAAACCCCGGGTAATTGAGGCTTGCAACATGCCCCGAACTAGGTCATTGGCATCCGTTGTCGACGTGCCTAGCTCATCAATCAGTTTCGCGATTTCTGGGTTAGCAAGCAGCTTCTTTTCAATCGCATCAATCTTGGCCTTATCAGCCGGATCTCGTCTCGCCATAGTAGTCATTCTGGTTCATCTCCTTATGCGGGTTAGGTTCCCACACACAAACCATTAGACACTCTCAGGTTTCCTTACCGGCATCAACTGAACCGCCCATGAAGTTGTGAAAAGCCGCTGCCGCAGGGACTCGACCACGTTAGCGCGACAGAAATTTGAAGTGCCCCGGGTTTTGTTCCTAGGACATTTCAGTGAGCTTTGTTCATCGGAGCCCACGGGGACACTGGAGACTACAAGTACACGTTAGACGCCGCCAGTAGTGCCGCCAAACACTTACGGCACTACTGGCGGAACTTCCTGCCGCTTCCCCACTAGCGCGCGGCGCCGGCACACTCTCAAAGTTCGTGCGCAAGGCGCAGCGAAATCTATCTCAACAGCGCCCCGCAGATAACCCGGACGAACTTCTAGACCTGGCCACCAGTCTCAAAGAAAAGCTGGAAGGGCAAATTCTAGTGGCCAGCCGGGCGCACACGGGCAACGGAGACGCTCTGGTCAGCGCGGCCCTCGTGTTCGATATCTACTCCAGCGATTTGCTTTGCCGTGGGGCAGACCACCGGGGTAATGAGGTTGATGCCGCGTTCGCGCAGCTTCTCAGACTCCACCGCGATGATGGGGGTGCCGGCGCGGACGACATCGCCCTTGTCCACGAGCTTAGTAAAGCCCTCGCCCTTCAATTCCACGGTATCGATGCCGATGTGAATGAGCAGGTCAAGACCTTCTTCAGTCCGCATGCCAAAGGCATGGCCGGTCTTGAAGACCATCGTGATGGTGCCATCTACTGGGGCACAGACATCGAAGGCATCGATCTCGGTAGGAATGACGGCGAAGCCTTCGCCCACCATGCCCTGAGCAAAGGACTCATCGGGGACCTCGGAGAGAGGCACGACGGTTCCCTCGAACGGGGCGCGGAGCTCCACATCGGTCCCGATTTTCTCTGCGGGGAGAGAATCTTCGCTAGGCTTCGCCGGCGCCGTAGCTACCGCTGCAGAGCCGGTGCGCAGCTGTTGGTTGACCTCGTCAAACATGAACTGCACGGAGGGGCCCACGATGACCTGCACGTTCTTTTCGGAGGGGTGGATGACGCCGGAAATCCCGGCGCGCTTGATAGTGGGGTCATCGACAAGCGCGCGATCCTTCACACCCACGCGCAGGCGGGTGGTGCAGTAGTCCAAGGAATCGATATTGTCCTTGCCGCCGAGACCCTCGATGATGCGGGAGGCGGAAGCGGCGGTCTTATCATCGCCTGCGGCGGCATCGTCGTCTTCAGGGGCGTCCTCGTCATCGCCGCGGCCCGGGGTCTTCAGGTTAAACCAGCCGATGAGGTAGTAGAATATAACGAAATACAGGGCGAAGAAAATAACGCCCATAATTAGGAGCATGTACCACTTATTCGCTAGCGGGTTTTGCGAGGACAACAGCATGTCCACGAAACCTGCGGAGAAGCCGAAGCCCGCGGTCCATTCCATCGTGGCGGCGATAAAGACGGAGAGGCCGGTCAGCAGCGCGTGCACCACATAAAGCAGCGGGGCGACGAACATAAAGGAGAACTCCAGTGGCTCAGTCACGCCGGTGAAGAAGGAAGCTAGGGCGCCTGCGGCCATGAGGGAGCCGATGACCTTGCGGCGGCCCTTGTCCGCGCGCAGGTACATGGCCAGGGCGGCCCCTGGCAGGCCGAACATCATGATTGGGAAGAATCCGGCCTGGTAGCGCCCAACAACTCCGTCCACGGTGCATTGTCCGTTTTCCCAAATACCAGGGCACTCTGCGGCGGAGGTAGCCGCGGCGGCCGCGTCGATAGTGGATTGGCCGGATTGGAAGTTACCGATGTCGTTAATACCAATAACGTCGAACCAGAACACGGAGTTCAGTGCGTGGTGCAGACCCGTCGGAATGAGCAGGCGGTTGGCCACGCCGTAGATGCCCGCACCCGCAGCACCGAGGCCCTGGATGGAGGTACCGAAGTTGAAGAGCGCGTGGTAAATGAAGGGCCATACGAAGTAGAGGATGGCGGAAACCACGATGGCGAAAAGCGCAGTGAGGATGGGGACGAGGCGGCGGCCAGAGAAGAAGGCCAGGAAGTCCGGCAGCTTAGTGCCATGGAAGCGGTTATAGATCATCGCCGCCATGATGCCTGCAAGGATGCCGAAAAGAACGTTGCCGTCACCGACTGCATTCCAACCTTCAGCCGCCCATTCGACGGCTTCGTCGCCCGTAAGAGCCTCGGGATCTTCGATGCCGCGATAGCCGGCCACCGCGTCGGGGCCCAAGAGCTTCATGAAGGTGGCATACGCCAGGAAACCGGACAGTGCGGAGGCACCATTGGAGTCTTTGGCCAGGCCAAAGGCGATGGCTACGGCGAAGATCCAGCCCAGGTTATCCAGCACGGCACCACCGGAGCTGACGAGCAGCTGCGCGACCACGTTATCCTGGCCGGCAACGCTGGCTATCCAGTAGCCAACGCCGCCGAGGATCGCCGCGACAGGCAGTACTGCCACGGCGCCCATCAGCGCCTTTCCGAGCCGCTGCAGCGGCCCCATAATATTGAGTTTCACGGGAGGAGTCCTTTCAAAGGTGTAAAGAGGTAAAAGAGGGCTTTAGTGCGGGCGGTGCTCATCCACAAAGCGGTAGTACTCGTGATCTTCCAGCTGGGAAGCCGCGTCTTCATCGAGAATCACCGTGGCCCGCTGGTGTAGCTGGAGGACCGAGGCCGGGCAGTGCGCGGACAGCGGGCCCTCCACCATGTCGCGGACCGCGCTGGATTTTTCAGTCCCAGTGGCCAGCAGCAATAGGTGGCGGGCTTCGCTGATGGTGCCGAGCCCCTGGGTTAGCGCATAGCGAGGAACACTGTCCGTGTTCTCGAAGAAGCGGGCATTATCCTGCACCGTCCGCGGGTGCAGCGTTTCCAGGCGCGTGCGCGATTGCAAGGAGCTGGAGGGCTCATTAAAGCCGATGTGCCCATTGCCACCGATGCCAAGCAGCTGGATATCGATGCCGCCAGCATGGCGAATGGCCTGGTCATAGGCGGCTGCGGCGCGGTCCGAGTCCGCGGCATCGCCCTCGGGGCTCTGCACTAACTCATCGATGAAGTCGACGTGGCTGGTAAATACGCGGCGGATGGTGGAGTAATACGACTGCTCATGGGAGCGAGCCAGCCCCACGTATTCATCGAGGAGGAAGGCGCGGCTGCGAGCGAAACTCACCTCCTGGCGCTCGTAGCGGGCGGTGAGTTCTTGATACATCGCTACCGGAGTAGAACCCGTGGCCAGCCCCAAGGTGGCCCCGGCGTTGGCATAGCGGACGAAGATATCGGCGGCGGCAATAGCCACCTCTGCTGGTGTGGAACGAATGAGGATATCCATGCAGTGCTTTCCTAACGTAAATCAGTATCTGTCGCGGCGGCGATGTCGATACCATCAGCGATGACTCGCACAGGTTCGAATCGAGCATTCAGGCCCACGAGGTTGGCGCGCTTACCGGGAGCCAAACGGCCCACGTCCTTATCCCCCAACACGTCCGCAGCCGTGGTGGAAGTAAACCGAACCGCTTCCTCTGCGCCGTGGCGCGCGGCAAAACGCGCAAATTGCTGCGCCAAGGTGGAGGTTCCACCGGCGATGGCGCCGCTGTCCACCCGCGCCACGCCATCGGTCACGGTAACGGGCAGGGAGCCCAGCTCATAGGAGCCATCGGCCATGCCGGCAGCGGCCATCGCATCGGTGACCGCAAAGGAGCGGCGGTTATAGGCCATATCCACGGTGCCATCGGCAAGATGCACGCCATCGGCAATAAGCTCTACCCCCGCATCGCCCGCTTTCGAGCCGGTGAGTAGCGCGGCCACCGTGCCGGGTGCACGGTGGTGGATGGGCGGCATGGCGTTAAAAAGGTGGGTGCCGGTCACGGTGACGCCCAAGTCTTTCGCCTGCTCCATGATCCGCAGCGTGGTCTCATAATCGGCTTCGGTATGGCCCAAGCTGGCGATAATATCGTGTTCTGCACAAACCTCAAGGATCTCTGCAGCGGCCTGGGTTTCTGGGGCGAAAGTAATGGACCGCAGGTGGCCGCGGGCGGCGTCGATCACCGCGCGGAAAAAGTCTGGGTCTCCCGGCACGATGCGCGATGGATCCTGCGCGCCACATTTGGCCGCGGCGATAAACGGGCCTTCCATATGGATGCCGGCGATATCCCCCTCATCTGCCAGCGTGGCAAGCAACTCCGCCCGCGCGCACAGCTCCGCTTGCGTCCCAGAAACCATGCTGGCTATCAGCGTGGTGGTGCCGTGGGCGCGATGAAAGCGCGCGGCGGCGCGGCACTGGTCATAATCACCATTGGGAAAGCTTCCACCATTGCCGCCGTGATTGTGCAGGTCCACAAAACCTGGAACCCACAGCAAAACGTTTGGGTCACCGGCTTGCCAGTCCGCGTGCGCTGCGGGGACATCGCCAAGCGAGATGTCTTCAATGCGCCCGCCAAAGTTCAGCGCACCAGCGCGCAGCTCGACGTTCTCGTCGATGTACAGGCCTTCTACGCGGCCCTTCGTCTGTGTCTGCATATTTCGTTCACTTTTCTGTTGTGTGGGCAGGCACCATCCCATAAACGCGCCGATATCCCAGCGCAGCACTATGTTATAACCTATTGGTACCATACCCCAGTGTCAATGATGTCACTTTCACTTTTTTATGTGAGATTTTCGAGGACTATCGACTGTGATGCTCAACTTCGTTTAGGCATAGACCCGCACCAGCCACTGGACTACATTGATCTTTAGGAAGTATCGCTTGCCGATGCCACCTCTACCCTCGGCTTCTCTCTAGCAAGCGCGCTACCTACGCCAACCACCGCGTCACGTCAGGAGAACGTAAATATGGATTTAAAACCAGAAACTATTGTTTCTAATATTTTAAGCGATATTGCGGAAGTAAATGATTGGGCCAGCATTGCTGATGCCACCGGCGCTAATGACATAAACTCTTCCCACGCCACCCCTGACGAGGTTTTCACCATCCTCACTGCTGTTAAAAATAGTCCCGATTTGGCCCTCGGAACTGTCACAAATGAGTTCAAGGATTTCCCTGATAGCTGGTCGCCGCGTGATATAACAGACCGGATCTTTGCCTCGTCAGATCCCACCCTCTCGATGATGGATATCTTTATGCGCCCGACCAATGAATGACCTACGGAAGAATAGAGATGAAAACTGACCACGTATCTCCTTTAAGTTACGTAGCCCTTAGCACTGTGGTTGTTGCTTCATGACTAGCCCTATATGTGCATTTTGAGACATATCCATGCTCATTGCCTTGATAATCAGTCTGCTCAACTGGGCCCTCCGGTCTTGTCATCAAGCAGCTACCCTGCAAAAGCGCAGGGATAAATTGGGTGCGATCTACTGTCTAAATGACCACTAAGAGTGCTCTTCCGCGATATCGCGCATGCAATTATTATTATTGAAATTATAACCGTTTCATGTCCTTCACAAGTACTCGCCTCGGACATGGCGGGATCCTCATCTCAAGGAGCACACCATGACCAGTCGTTCACCCGCACCGCCGCGGCACCGGTCCCAGTACGTTCTCTTGGCCGGCTTAGCCGTCTCGGTGGCCTATGCCGTCGTCCATATCGCGTTTTCTGATCCGGCCCTGATCGAAGGCACCGCACCCGCGCGCCTTTCCTTACGCAATTACCTTGGCCCAGTGCTGGGCTCTGGCATGGTGTGGGCATTATTTGCCTACCTCATGGGCAAGGCGTGCGCCCACCGGTGGAGATCGGCCTTTTTCGCAGGAGCCGGCATACTCTTGTTCATGTTGGCAGTGCACTACGCGCTGCTTTTCACCTTTGGTATCTACGACTGGCAGACGGCTTTTTCCTCTAATGCCACGTGGTTCCTCTTCGCCCTTATCGCCGGGCCACTTTTCGGCGTGGCGGGGGCTTTGTCCCACAGGTTCGGCTGGCTAGATTACGTTGCCGTGCTCGGCTTCGTGCTGGAGCCACTGATTACTGGGCTTATCCCAGGCAATAGTATCGAACCGCAGACCACGACCACCCCCGGATATCTTGCCGCGGTAACGCTGTGGATGATCGGTGCGGTTTTCCTCTACTGCGAACGCCGGGCTCCTATTAAGGGGTAGCCACATCCCCAGCGGCCCACCATCCGGGCATGCCATGGACCCCGGCCCCGGGCGCAGTGGAACTCGATGCCATGAATATTCCCGGCGCGAGCCGGTGCGGGTGCGCGGAGAGGCGCGGGCGCAGCACGGTCTGCAGCCCGGTCATGGCGCCACCGGCAATATCGCCACCCAACAGGTTGGGATTCCAGCGCTCCAGGTCAGCTGGGCTCGTCGCGCGGGTGGCCAGGATGGTATCGCGAAAACCGGGTGCGAAACGCTCGATCTGCCGCGCAATGAGGCCGGTCACCTCCCCCGGATAACGCTCCTCATAGCCATGCGGCACGTGCGCATAGGTCCACAGCACCAGCCCGCGCGAGGGGTCGGCCACGTACTGTTGGCACACCATGACCAGGGGATTTTCGGGCATGCGGCGCTTGCCGATATCCCTTTCTGCCCCACCAATCTCCTCCACGCTGCCGCCCACGTGGACGGTGCCCGCTTGGCCCACGCGGGGATCGGCCCACGGCACGGGTTCGCTTAAGTGAAAGTCGACCTTGTACMCCGCGCTGCCATAGCGCCACCGCCGCAGGGATCGCTGGGTCCGGGCAGGAAGATCGAGCCCGCCCAGCCTAAGGATCTGGCGCGGGGTGAGGTTGAGGATCAGGGCATCGGCGCGGGGCAGGCTACGCACATCGGTGATGTCGGCGCCGGTGTGGATGCGGGCTTTGTGAGAGCGGAGGAGGGAGACGAGGGCATCGGCAAGCGCCTGCGTACCACCTTCCACCACTGGCCAGCCGCGGGTCATGCCGAGCGCGCCAAAGAGCAGGCCGAATGCGGAGGTAAAAGCCCTGGTAGGCGAGGTAATGGCGTGCACCGCGCTACCGGCGAATAAGGCACGCGCCTGCGGGGAAGTAAATGCCGCCCGCGCGAGCGCGCTCGCCGGGAGCACGCCCGGCGCGCCAAATTGCACCAAGCGGACCGCGTGCTCGGGCCAGCGCACCAGCGGGGTGAGCGCGTTGTTCACGTGTGCGTCGATATTGCGCACCACGTGGCCGTGCAGGCGGGTCCMCSCCCSGGCATCGGKGCCGMGCCCCSCGGCGGKCTCCTCGAGGGRGGKGTGAAGAAWGCCCGCCGGCGCGCCCTCTAGTGGATGGGCCATGGGATAGCGCGCATGGCGCCAGCGCAGGCCGTGCGATTCCAGATCCAGCGCGCGGAAGGCCGGGCTCGCGATGCCGAAGGGGTGGCCGGCCGCGCCGAGATCGACGATGGTGCCCGGGAAGATCTCCGTCGACGATGCCGCCGCCCCACCGGGCTTGCTGGCGCGCTCATACACATCCACACGCCAGCCGGCCGTGGCGAGGCGGGCCGCAGCGGTAAGCCCATTGGGCCCTGCGCCGACGATCACAGCGTGCGGTTGTTTATCCACAATCCTCCTTGTGCAGGTCAGTGGCCCCAATCTACCTATTCGCCCACACGATGGGTACAAAGTTATCCACAGGCTGTGGAAGAAACCTGTGGAATATTAATTTCACAGACTTATCCCCACCCTGTGGATAAGTGTTTTCACGGGCTTCCACAGGTGATTTTGCGGCCGTCGATACCGCTATAACCTGTGTGATCAGGGAAAACTCCGGAAAAGCGTTCGGTAAATTACAAGAATGTGGTTATCCACAATGTGGATAACTATTGTGGATTTCTTTCGCACACCCATTCCGGTGATCAAATTCCACAGTTATCCCCAAACCCCAGCTCGCAGGGCTAATAACACAATGATGACCGCAGCGGTGAGAGCGACACCCGCCCAGCGCACAGAATTGTTTCGATGGAAGAGGAACAAGCTCAAGATGATGCCGGTGCACAAGCCACCAAGATGCCCCCACAGGGAGACCCCCTCTGCGACGAAGGTATAGCCCACATTGACCAATACGAGGACGATGGGCGCGCGCAGATCCATCCCGCGTTGCCGGAAGACGCCCACCAGCATGCCCATCAGCGCAAAGATCGCCCCGGAGGCACCTACCGTGGGCGTGCCAAAATCGAACCACAGCACCATGGCGGAAGCGCCCAGACAAGAAACCAGATACGCGGCAATGTATAACCCGGTATCGAGGGCGCGCTCTACTTCCCTACCAATGAGCAGGAGCATCACCATATTGACCGCGAGGTGCCCGCCGTCCAAGTGCATGAATTCCGAAGACAGCACCGTAAGTGGCGCATCGGCGTACTGCGGTCCCCACAGGGCCCAGTCTTGGCTCAGCGTGGAGAGAAAGAAGGTCTCGCCCAAAGTTCGAGCTTGTACCGCGGTAATTGACCACGCGATGATGCAGATCGCGGCGATGGCCGAGGTAACGGGGGCGGTTCGCAAATAATTTTTCACCATGGCGTAGAAGCTGACCCTTTGTTGGCATTCGGATAAAACTAAACGAACCCGGCACCACAGCAAGGTGTGTGGTGCCGGGCGCGGAGCGAGGAAAACGCTTAGGCGATATCGATGGACTCGATGACAACGTCCTCGTGCGGACGGTCCATGCGGTCGGTGTCGACCTTGCCAATCTTGGAAACGACTTCCTGCGAAGCCGGGTCCGTAACCTCACCGAAGATGGTGTGGTGGTTGTTCAGGTGCGGGGTCGGCGCCACGGTGATGAAGAACTGGGAGCCGTTGGTGCCTGGGCCGGCATTCGCCATGGCCAGCAGGAATGGGCGGTCGAACTGCAGCTCTGGGTGGAACTCGTCCTGGAACTGGTAGCCCGGGCCACCGCGGCCGGTGCCGGTGGGGTCGCCGCCCTGAATCATGAAGTTATCGATGATGCGGTGGAAGATGGCGCCATCGTAGAACGGGCCGGACTGCTCGCCCTTTGCGTTCTGGGTGGAGTAGTCCTTTTCGCCCTTGGCCAAACCGATGAAGTTTTCAACGGTTACCGGTGCGTGGTTACCGAAGAGATCGATAACAATATCGCCGTAGTTGGTATGCATCGTTGCAGTTGCGGTCTTCTGAGTCATGCCAGCCATTGTAAAGAATTTACTTCCTCTCCGCTGTGCAAGACATAACGCTCTCAGCGATCGCGCCACCGTTTTCCCCTAGTCGGCCGACAGGGCTTGTCCCCCAAATAGCCAGCTAACCACGAGGGCACCGGGATCGATGACTCCCTTGCTGCGATCGCCCAGATAGGACGCGCGCCCCTTCTTGGCGGCAATCTTTCCGGTTTCTTCCACGCCCTCGCGCGCGGCCTCGTACAGGGCCTGGAGCGTTTGCTCGTCTGGGCGTTCTGCGCCGATTTCTTGCGCCTTCTCCGCGGCCGGAATGAGCGCATCGAGCATGGTGCAATCACCGCGCTGCGCGCCGCCCAGTTCTTGAATAAACTCCGCCGCGCTGCTCAAACCTTCTGCTAAAGTCTCCGCGCGGGCCATGTCGTTGAAGAAGCTGCCGAAGACCGCGCCCGAGGTTCCGCCCGCCAGGACGAGGAAGCGCTTGGCCAGGCCGGTGAAAATCTCATCATCCGCGCCGCGCAGCGGCAGTTTAATGCTTTCAAGCGCCGCCTCCATATTGGTACCGAAGTCCCCATCGCCGGCCTTGCGGTCAAGCTCGGTCAGCTCCTCGATAGAAGATTGCACGCGGTCAACGAAGTCACTCAACCACTGGTTCTCTTCGCCCTCGGTAGGCAGTTCATCCTCGAAGGTAATCCGCGCCGATTCCACCTGCTTGGCACCGCCCAAGGTATGGGGCCAGGCGGGGGCTTGGGTTGGGGCATCGATAAGCTCAAGCAGCTCATCGTCGGCCTTGAGCAACGTGATGGATACGCCGTGCATATTGACCGCGGTAACGAAGTTGCCCACCATGGAGCGCACTACCGTAATTCCTTTCTCCGCCAGCTGTGCAGACGCCTCGCCGAATACCAGGCTCAGTTCCAAAGGCGTGGTGCCGCCCAAACCGTTGACCAGGCACACCACCTCGTCGCCGCTGCTGATGTCGAGGGCAGCACTCAGCTTTTCCAGCACGGTGGCGACGATGGCATGGGCATTATCGACCTTTTCCGTGTGCGTGCCGGGCTCGCCGTGGATGCCCACGCCGACTTCCATGTGCCCGTCGTCCAAATCAAAGGTCTCGCGCCCCGTGGTGGGCAAAAAGCCGGATCCCAGTGCCACGGACATGCTGCGGGATTGATCGGAGGTACGTTCCGCAAGCTCGGTGACCTTATCCAGGTCATCGCCGCGATACGCCGCGGCACCGGCCACCTTTTCCACCAGGATCGTGGCACCGGTACCGCGCCGGCCGGGGCCCTCGCCGGTGCCTTCGGTAGCAATATCATCGGCAACCAAGACGGAACGCGTATCCACGGCCTCTGCTGCGTTGCGCGCCACGGTGAAGTTCATGACATCGCCGGTGTAGTTCTTCACAATGTGCAGCACTCCCCTGCCCTGGTCGGCCCACTGCGTGGCTTCGCTGACCTGGACCGCATTCGGGGAGGTAAAAAGCAGGCCCGGGCAGGCTGCGGCGAGCATGCCTTGCCCAATGAAGCCGGCGTGCATGGGCTCGTGGCCGGATCCGCCACCGGAGATGACCGCGACCGCCGGTTTATCATCTGCCGTACGCAGCGGGGTGCTGCGCCCGATGAAGCCCGCATCGTGCCAGGTGGCATCGGGATGCTGGGCGATGAACCCGGCCAGGGAATCAGACAGGAAGGATTCTTGGCTATTGCGAAATGCTGAGTGCTTCATAGCGCCCACGGTAATCCGGATCCGGCCATAGCGTCGCGGGTGGGTACAAGATCACGAAAACGCTATGCAGACCGGCTGCATAGCGTTTCCTTTAAGAACCTAGAATTTCGCAGATTCTATTTAGAGGGCGTTGCGCACCACATCGCGGGCTTCCACCATGTTGCGCAGGGAGGTTTCGGTCTCCTCGTAACCGCGGGTCTTCAGGCCGCAGTCCGGGTTAACCCACAGGCGGTCCAGCGGCACGTTCTTGAGTGCGGCGCGGATAAGCTCTGCCATTTCCTCCACGGAAGGCACGCGCGGGGAGTGGATATCGTAGATGCCAGGTCCAATCTCAGAGTGGAAGGTCTCATCGATATCCTCCAGCAGCTCCATGCGGGAACGTGCAGCCTCAATGGAGGTGACGTCTGCGTCCAGGCCGGCGACGGCGTCGATGATCTGGCCGAACTCCGAGTAGCACAGGTGGGTGTGGATCTGGGTGGTGGGCTTGGCCTCGAGGGCTACCAGGCGGAAGGAGCGCACTGCCCAGTCCAGGTAGGCCTTGCGGTCCTGCTCGCGCAGCGGCAGCAGCTCGCGCAGGGCTGGCTCATCGATCTGGATGATGTCGATGCCGGCTTCCTCCAGGTCGCGAACCTCATCTGCCAAGGCCACGCCCAGCTGGTCCGCGGATACGGACTGGTGCACGTCATCGCGGACGAAGGACCACGCCAGGATGGTGACCGGGCCGGTCAGCATGCCCTTGACGTGCTTTTCCGAAAGCGACTGTGCAAACTTCGACCACTCGGTGGTCATAGCAGCCGGGCGGGAGATGTCACCCACAACGATCGGCGGACGGGTACAGCGGGAACCGTAGGACTGTACCCAGCCGTTTTCGGTGGTGACGAAGCCATCGAGCAGCTCCGCGAAGTACTGCACCATGTCATTGCGCTCTGGCTCGCCGTGGACCAAGACGTCCAGGCCGAGGCGCTCCTGCAGCTCGATGACGGACTTAACCTCGTCCTTGAGGGCGGATTTGTAGTCGGCATCAGAAAGCTCGCCCTTGCGGTGCGCCGCACGCGCCTGGCGGATTTCCTTGGTCTGCGGGAAGGAACCGATGGTGGTAGTCGGCAGCTCAGACAGGCCGAGCTCCTTCTGTGCTTCCTTGCGCTCATCGAAGGCCGGCTCGCGCTTGACCTCGCCTTCCGGCAGCTGGGAGATGCGCTCTTGCACGGCGGCGTTGTTGATGCGCTCGGACTCGGCGCGGGTACGAACAGCGCGGTCGCTGACGCTGTAAGCCTCTTCGGCTGCCTCTGGGCCTTGTACCAGGGCGACGACTTCCTTGACCTTTTCATTGGCGAAGGAGAACCATGGGGCGACATCGGCAGGCAGCTTGGATTCTGCCTCGACGGAGTGCGGCACGTGCTGCAAGGACACGGAGGTGGATACGGACAGCTCATCGATGCTGCCGGCCAGGTCCTCGTACTTGGAGCGCAGGTCGCGCAGGTTGGCGGCCCAGACATTGCGGCCATCGACAAGGCCGGCAACAACGTGGGTGTTCAGGTTCTTCACGCGCTCGAGGTAGCCCTCATCCAGGGCCAGGGTGCCAACAGAAAGGTCAACCTGGACGGCCTCTGGCTTGAGCTCTGCGATGACATCGAGGCCCTTGCGTGCAGAGCCGTACGGAGTGGTCAGGTAGACCTTTGGGCGCTCTTCTGCACCCAGGATGGCGGAGTATGCCTGCTTGGTATATGCAGCCAAGTCCTCATCGCTGGCGTTGGTCAGATCCGCCACGAGGGCAGGCTCTGCCAACTGGATCCACTCCACGCCAGCCTTGTGCAGCTCCGCCAGGACCTCCTGGTAGGCGGCAACGGCATCATCTAGGCGCTCGAGCGGGGCCTTGGCTGCACCCTCGGCCTGCTTGGACAGGGCCAACAGGGTAACCGGGCCAACGAGGTACGGGCGCACGGTGTGGCCTGCTTCGCGGGCTTCTTCTACCAGCTTGATAATGCGCTGTGGGTGCGCCTTAAAGGCGTGGTCATCGGCAATTTCCGGAACGATGTAGTGGTAGTTGGTGTCGAACCACTTGGTCATCTCCAGCGGCGCGGTGTCCTTATTACCGCGGGCCAGGGTGAACTCATCATCTAGGGTTTCACCGGCAACGGCACCGACGGTCAGTGCGGTTTCGAGCACCTGGTCGTAGTAAGCGACGTCCGCCGGGATGGCGTAATCCTCGGTCAGGCCGAGGTCGCGCAGGCGGTTGTAGGTATCGAGGCGCAGCGAGTGTGCGGCGGACTCGAAGGTCTCCGCATCGATGCGGCCGGCCCAGTAGGACTCGAGCGCGCGCTTCAACTCGCGGTTGGCGCCAATGCGGGGATAGCCCTCAATTGTCGCCTTGGGGAAATTAGCGTTGGTCATTGTCTACTCCGATTCGGGTTAGTAGGTCGTGAGTATTGTCGGGGTTGTTGTGGGTATATATATGGAGCCCGCTCGCCCCGCCAGCCACGATGTCGCGGGCTAGTTCGGCGGTCAGTTCCATGCCGGTTTCGTATTCTTCTTCTGGGGTTGTCGCTGCCGCGAGCGCCGACCGCACCCTTTCGGGCACGGCGAGCCCGGACAGCTCTCCCATTCGCTCCACCCGGCGCAGGCTGGTCATGGGCATGATTCCCGGAATAAGGGGAATATGCACCCCGGCCAGTTGGGCCTTTTTGGTAAAGCGCAGGTAATCCTGGGAGTCGAAGAATAGCTGGGTAATGGCGAAGTCCGCGCCGAGGCGCTGCTTTTTGAGCAAGACGTCAAAATCTTCATCTTCGTTTTTAGATTCAACGTGCCCGCTGGGATAGCACGCGACTCCGACGGCCAGGCGGCCAGCGGCGAATCGCGCGGCTTGCTGCCTTTCTAGTTGCCGGATGAGGCTTATCAATTCATCGGCATGCTGCGGATAGTGCTCCGGCAAGCCTTCCTCTGGCAGGTCCCCGCGCAGGGCCAGCAGGCCGCGGACACCGGCATCGACCAAGCGGTTAATCCAGCCGATAAGTTCCGTGCGCGAACCAGCCGTGCAGGCCAGGTGCGCAAGCGGACGCATCGAGGTGGTGCGCGAAATCCGCTCGATAAAGGCCGTCGTCCCTTCGAGCCAACCGGACCGTTTGGAACTTGTCACCGCAATATAATCCGGGTGGTAGCTTTCCAAGGTTTCCAGCAAACGGTCGATTTTGGCTTCATCGGCGTCATGGCGCGGCGGAATTACCTCGAAAGATAGCGCCAAACGCTCCGGTACCATTAGCTCTTCTTCACTCATGGAATCCAATGGTGCTGACGCCGAAAATCGCGGGCTCATAGTCACCTCCTTTTCCCGATCTC
This sequence comes from Corynebacterium accolens, assembly GCF_030515985.1. Next base: position 1,862,589 of record NZ_CP100376.1, read on the forward strand.
AATTGCTGTCTGGAGGAAAACGTACCAAGCTGTTCAGTTTGCGGGGTAGCGCGCCGCTAATGGTATTACCTTTGCAGGCCCATAAACAGCGCGGTTAGCCAAAATCGGCGTGAATATTAATCCACCAATCTGAACCAAGCGGTCTATTTTATGGGTGATTCCACTCCCTGAATCACCCGCCAAAACAGTGGTGGGGTGTCAAGCTGGCCACTATGCTGGATGGGAAAGGACAGATAAATCTCATCTAAGGAGCACCTGCACTCATGAACCCCACCGCAGTGAATATGGCGTTGAAGACCGGTTCCAATCTGTGGAAGCAATTACGCGATTACCGGCAAGAAAAGTCCCGCGAAACGTATACCGCGCTCGAAGAGGCTGCCCAGCAGATGCAAAAGGAAGACAATAGCGCCTTCGATGAGGCCCGCAAGCAGGCAGGCGCAGTTACCCAGGCCGCGCATTCCCGCCTCGAGCGCGCCCTAGAGGAATTCAATAACTACCGCGAGGATGCCGTCGAGCGTTTCGATGAGGCCAAGAAGGAAGCCACCAAGAAGGACAAGAAGTCTTCCAGGTTCTGGACCGTTGCCGGAATCGTTGCCCTGCTCGCCGCGGCAACCGGTGCGATTTACTACTGGCTGCGCTCCAATGACAAGCCTTCCCAGACCCCACCGCGCGTGGATGACTACCGCGGTGGCACCCAAAACACCGCCCCAGAATCCACCTTGGTCTACACCTCCACCAGCGAAGCTAAGCACGAAGCCGATTCGGACCTCGCCGAAGAGGGCGCTGTGCGCGATGAGGAACTCTTGGGTTCCATCGATGAGCAGCTGGCCAAGCACCGCGAGGAAGAAGAGGCCGCCGCGGAGGAAGCGGATACCACCCGCATCACCGATGATCACCAGAGTGAGGGCAAGCACCGCCTGCAATCTGACGAGCAGTAGTTCCTTTCGCACCCCCGCGGTGGGGGTGCAGTAGGCGTTGCCTAGATCTCATTGCTTTGCCTAATCAAAAATCTCCTGCTTGAATTCACCCATTAAGGCTTTCTACAAGGAGATAAACAATGAGCTTTGAGTCTCTCACCGTCAAGCTCAAAGACGGTTCAACGTACTATTTCCCCGCAGGCCCAGTAACCGATGATCCCTCCCCGCGCGTGGATAACCTCCGCTTTGCCATCGATAACGGCGCTACCTTCCGCTCCGTTGACGAATCCGGTGAAATGCGCGAATTCAACGGCGCGGACGTGCATAACTACCACTTGGCTTAACTAGCCCGGCGGATTCTTCATATATCCTGGGGATTATGGAAATTCGCGCGACACAAGAATCTGATCGCACTTATATAGCTCGCCTCAACTTCCTGACCGATACCTTCGGCGATGAACGAGGCGAGCTTTCTTCCGGTTTTGCCGACGATTTTTCCTTCTACGTGGAAAATTGGGAGCCCAACCAGGGAGGTTTCATCGCTTGGGAGGACCTCGTGCCCGCCGGCGGTGTGTGGCTCAATTGGGGCACCGAGGACAATCACGGTTACGGGTTCGTGGAACCGGCCATCCCAGAATTTGCCATCGCGGTAGAAAGCCGCTTTGCGGGCCAGGGCATTGCCACCGCGCTTATCGATGCCGCCATTTCCCTCGCCCAGACCCTCAAAGCGCCCGGCATTTCCTTAGCCGTCCACCCCGATAATCCGCGTGCGCAGGGACTTTATGAACGCTTGGGATTCGAGCATGTAGGTGTGTACGCCGAGCATTACATCATGGTCAAGCGCTTTTTATAGCCCTATGCATGACTAAAGTCCGGATTCTTTAACCAGAATCCGGACTTTTCCTGTGGAGCATAGGAGAATCGAACTCCTGACCTTCTGCTTGCAAAGCAGATGCTCTACCAATTGAGCTAATGCCCCAGTGGCTTGTACTCTACTACTGCAGCCGCTCATTCCAAAAATGCCGAAGACACCGCGGCACAGTGATGTACTTCTATCACATTTATCACACGCGTTTAATCCATAATTCCCTTCGCAGTGGAGTAGGCTGGCTAATCGTGCCCATCTGTCCTCGTTCCTAGGAAAAGTATGCGTCGTCTTCTTACCTCCGCGCTCACCGTGCTTGCCACCGCTGCCCTTCCCGCCTGCGCCAATGCGCAATTCCTCGAAGGCACCCCAAAAGTAGCCGGGTCCTCAGAACCAAATATCCAGTCCGCGGTTTCTGAGATTCAGACCGATATTCAAAGCCGCATCGACAGCACCCGCGCGCAGGCACAAGATCTTGTTTCCTCGGTAGCACCACAAGACGAGCCGCAGAATGAGGCTGCACCCGCACCGGATCCCCAGGCTGGGGCCGCACCGCAACCAGCCCCGCAGCCACAGGCTAACGGCGTCGATTGCCCGAATTGCGTGGCCCTGACCTTTGACGATGGCCCAAGCCCTTATACCAACCAGCTCTTGGATACCTTTAAGGCGAAAAACGCCCACGCCAGCTTCATGGTGCTAGCGGATCACGCCTACCAGTACCCCCAAGCGCTCCAGCGCATGCAGGCAGAAGGTCATACCATTGGCAATCACACCAAGACCCATCGCCAGCTCAACCAGTTAGCTTACGGCGATATTGCCCAAGAAATCGACGCCGGCAATGCGGCGATCCGCAATGCCACCGGGCAGAATCCAAAGTGGCTGCGCCCGCCCTACGGTGCCACCAATGAAACGGTTGACCAGGTAGCCAGGGATAAGGGCTTGTCGCAGGCCCTATGGAACGTGGATACCTTGGACTGGAAGATCCGCGACTCGCAGCACGTCTGCAATGCCGCCGTCCAGGATGCTAACCCAGGCTCCATCGTCTTGATGCACGATATTCACCCGACCACCGTCAATGCGGCCGAGTGCATTATCGATGGCCTGCGCGCCAAGGGCTTGGAGCCGGTCAGCCTCGATGAGTTGCTGCGCACCCCGGTAGACGGAAAGCGCTACTACTCCCGTTAATGATTGATTTCTCCCACACTGCTGATGTCGTAGCCCCGCAGCTCCTTGGCTGCGTCATTACGCACGCCGGGGTGAGCATTCGCCTTACGGAAGTCGAGGCCTATTTGGGCACGGACGATGCCGCCGCCCATACCTTTCGTGGGAAAACCCCGCGCAATGCCGCCATGTTCGGCCCACCGGGCCGACTGTACGTGTATGCCTCTTACGGCATCCACCGCAATGTCAATATCGTGTGCGCGCCCGAAGGCGTGGGCCAAGGGTGCCTACTGCGCGGCGGTGAGGTGCTATCCGGGATCGATACCGCCTTTGCACGCCGCGGCACCAGCGATTTTCATAATCTAGCCCGCGGCCCTGGGAACCTCGGTAAAGCTCTTGGAGCAACGCTGGAGGATAACCACCTACCAGTGCAGCTTTCTGAGCGCGAGTCTGCACCGGAATGGGTGCGCGGCCCGCGCATTGGTATTTCCAAAAACCAGGAAGCGGCCCTGCGGTTTTGGATTCCCTTTGATAAGACCGTCTCCGGCCGCCGCGGCTATCCMAAAAATAATTAATAGCGCCCGCCGTAGCGCTCATCGGCTTCGATGGCTTTGATGATGCGCTCATTAATTTGGGTCATTTGATGGATCTGCGCGCGGGTCAGGTTATCGATAACGGATCGGCGGGCCTGCTTAGCGTGGCCCGGGGCGGTTTCTACTACCTTGTCCCAGCCGCTATCGGTAAGGTGCGCCATCGTCGTCCGCCCATCATTGGGACAAGGACGCCGCACGACCCAGCCCTGGCGCTCCAAACGGGTAACAACCTGGCTCAGACGGGACAAGGAGCCGTTTGCGGTGATGGCGAGGTCTCGCATGCGCATCTCATGGTTCTCGGCCTCTGATAGCCGTGAGAGCACCGTATATTCAAAGAAGCTTAGCTTGGCATCATCGCGCAGCTGCGCGTCTAGAATATTGGTGAGCCGGACATTCACGCTCATCAGGGACATGAATGCTGCTAGTTCATCCTCTTCCAGCCAAAAGTCGTCCCGCTCGGTCATGAGGATTATTTTAGCAACTGGACTTCAATTCTAAAATAATCCCAAGTAGCCGGAGCCCGTCCCACTTATTCGAACTTGGTCTCCTCCACCTAGTGGCTGGTGGGTGCCAAGCGAGCTGGGTCCAATTCAATCCGGCGCAGCAACTGCGCGTTGAATGCCACCACGATGGTCGATAGCGACATCAATACCGCGCCGGCCGCCGGGGAGAGCACGACACCGATGGGTGCGAGTACGCCTGCCGCCAAGGGCACGGCAATGATGTTGTAGCCAGATGCCCAAATAAGGTTCTGGATCATCTTGCGGTAGCTAGCGCGCGACAAGGTGATCATCGAAAGCACCGACCGCGGGTCGTCGCTGGCGAGCACCACCTCGGCGGATTCCATGGCGACATCGGTGCCGGCGCCAATGGCGATGCCGACTTCCGCGCGGGCCAAGGCTGGGGCGTCGTTGACGCCATCGCCAACCATGGCCACGGCTAGACCGCGCTCCTGTAATTCGGTGACCTTGGAGTCCTTGTCCTGCGGCAGGACTTCGGCAAAGACCTCGTCAATACCCAATTCTTCGCCAACGGCCTCGGCGACCTGCGTGGCATCGCCAGTGATCATCGCAACCTTGACGCCCTGCTCTTGGAGGGCCTGTACGGCCGCGCGGGATTCGGGACGAACCTTGTCTTCAACCGCGAGAGCGCCGATTATCTGACCATCGCGCACGACGTGCAGGACACCCGCGCCGCGTTGGGACCACTCTTCAACCTGCGCATCAAACACCCCAGGGGTGGCAAGCTCTAGCTCGCGCAGCATATTCGGTCCACCGACGAGGACCTCTGCCCCATCGACGGTGGCCTTGATTCCCCGGCCGGCGGCCGCACTGAAATCGGTGCTGTGCAGCTGCTCCTGAGATGCTTCCGCGTGGTCTTCGGCTGCCTTGACGATGGCGCGGGCCAATGGGTGTTCACTATCGGCCTCGGCCGCGGCGGCCACTGCTAGCAGCTGCCCCTCGCTGATGTCCTCAACGGTTGCAACACCGGTAACGGCATGAGCGCCTTCGGTCAGGGTACCGGTCTTATCGAAGAGGACGGCGTCGATGGTGCGCATGCGCTCCAACGCCAAACGTTCCTTGATGAGTACCCCAGACTGTGCGGCCTGCTCGGTAGAGATCGCAATGACCAGTGGGATAGCCAAACCGAGGGCGTGGGGGCAAGCGATGACGAGCACGGTAACGGTGCGCACCACGGCGTCGCTTGGGCTCCCGATAATGGCCCAGACCACCGCAGTAATGAGGGCTGCGATTAGCGCAAACCAGAAGAGCAACGCTGCGGCGCGATCGGCAAGGGCTTGGGCGCGGGAGGAGGATTCCTGCGCCTCGGCGACCATGCTTTGGATACCGCCCAGGGCCGTATCTCCTCCGATGGCTTCTACCTGGACGCGGACGGTGTTGTCGGTGGCCACCGTACCGGCGACCACGCGCTCACCTTTATCGCGGAAGACTGGGCGGGATTCACCGGTGATCATGGATTCATCGAATTCGGCTGAGCCTTTAACAATGGTGCCATCGGCAGGCGCCCGCGCTCCAGCGCGGACCAGTACTATGTCATCCACCGCCAGCTCAGAGACTGGCACGGTGTGGGCCTGCCCATCGATGATCTTCTCGGCTTCGTCAGGCAAAAGTTCTGCTAAGGCGTCCAAAGCGGAGGAGGCCGCGCCGAGTGCACGCATCTCCAACCAGTGGCCCAGCAGCATAATGACGACCAGGAGGGCCAGCTCCCACCAGAAATCTAGGTCGAATCCTCCAATCCCCAAGGTGGTGACCCATGAGGCGACGAACGCCACGGTAATAGCCATGGCGATAAGCAGCATCATCCCGGGCTGGCGGGATTTCAGTTCCGACCAGCCGCCTTGCAGGAACGGCGTGCCGCCATAAATGAAGATGATGGTGCCAAGCACCGGGGGAATCCAGGATGAACCATTGAATTCGGGTACGCCGTAGCCGAGCAATTCTGCGACCATAGGGCTGAAGATGACGACCGGTACCGATAGCAGCAGCGACCACCAGAAGCGGCTGCGGAACATCGCCGCGTGATCGCCGTGTCCGTGCCCATGGCCGTGGCCATGCCCGTGCTCGTGGCCATGACCTTGATGGTCACCGTGAGAGTGCCCTTCGTGGCCGCCATGATCTGTGTGTTGCGTATGATCCGCTCCCGCGGCCTGGTGAGCACCGGAATGCTCACTGTGTTGGTGGGAAGTACTCATGAAGTTCCTTTCTTCTCCTCCCTGCACCAAGAGGAGTTCTAGCGTCGGTGGAACACAGTGATGGTTACTCTCCCCACCATATACCCCGGGGAGGTATATTTACAGAACGGAAGGAGCCATTCTCGTATAAGAGGCGAAGTGGAGCTGCCGAGATGGCCACCCAGCTTAAACGGGCCTAGCCCCCGGAAAGTGGACACGGCGCGGTCAGCCCGACCCCATCAGCTCGGTTATTCTTCAACGTCATTGCAGATGAACTCGACAGAGAAACGGTCCCGGCATTTAGCGATGAACCGGATCATAACGGAGGCTTTGGGCCCAGTTCTGGGAAGTTTCCTGCACGATGGGCCTCCTGCGCCCATTGCCAGGCTGTGTGCCATGAAACGCCGAGCTTCGGGGCTTACTGCCTAACATGCTCTTCCAGCAAGATGCGATCTTCCACAAGTGGGACACTTCAGGTTTCACCTACCGTTTTCGCCTACTCAAAGTGGAAGAAAGAGGCAAAGAAACGACATATGGGGCACTACATTTTAGTTGGAGTGCCCCATGTTGGCTTTAAAGAGGAACTTTAGTCCTCATCACCCGAAAACTTCTTTCTCATTGTCCAATCTATCCAGAACCAAATGCAGAACAAGATGAGACCGATCACCGTTCTAGGGACGACATCTAAGTCAAAAACGATTCCGAGAAATAGTCCCAGAAGGACCAATGAAGCAAAAAATACAGCCCACGATACTCGTGAATTATATTTTTTGGATTTTAGCTTCTGCATTCATGCCCTCCAACTGGATGCGGACGATCTCCCATGTATGGTGCAATCTTAAGCTGATAGCAGGTGTTGTGGTCGTATTCAGCGAATGCGGGTTAAGGGACAGAATGTGTGTCCGGATGTGCGTCGGTAGCTAGGTTGACCAGTCGCAACGAGGATTCCGCTCTAGGCGGTGAGGCGCAGCGCGGGGTCTGGGCGCGAAATCCACGTATCTGGCTGAGAATGTGGTACCCGACGGGGTAGGCAGCAAACTAACCCGCGTGGTTAATCAACACATCACGTGCCCCGTGTGCCTGGGGCCAGTAAAGAAAAATGGCACAACGTCCGCAGGCAAGACTCGTTGGCGCTGCAAAGACCGTTCATGCGGCCACAGCTTCACCAATACCAACGATGACCCCATCCAGACTGCCAGGTTCCGGATGTTCTACGAGTGGTTCTTGTCTTCATCAACCCTGTCGTCAATCGCCGCAGAGCACGGCTATAGCCGTCGGCAACTCACCCGGTGGTTCGAAAACTTCTGGCTCGTCCACGTTCCCGACAACACCGACTCCAATCGCATCTATGACCAGCTATTTGTCGACGGAACCTACTTCGGCCACCAGAACTGCCTACTGGTGGCATCAACGAAAGCCCACGTCGTGGCCTGGCATTGGTGCCGCCAAGAAGACACGTTCAACTACAACCGTCTCTTCGACAAGGTCGGGCATGCCCCACTGGTGGTCACCACCGATGGACACCAAGGCTCGCTAGAAGCCATCAAAACAACCTGGTCACAAGCACACATCCAACGCTGCCTCGTCCACGTCAAACGCAACATTCAACGCTACGTCGGCTTGTACCCCGTGCTGCCATCTGGCAAAGCACTGCGCGGCCTATCGTTGTCACTGCTGCGGGTAAGCAACCTGGATGAGGCCGCGGAATGGACCGCGAAGCTGCAGCAATTCCACGACGTGTACGGCAAGTGGCTCAGTGAGAAGACCTACATCAAAGACCTCAAACCGGAAGAGATTCCAAAGAAATTCCGTCGAAACAAGAAGTTCTTTTACATGCATTCCCGACACCGCAGTGCCTACGAACTGCTCGCCAAACTGGAACGGAACAAGCACCTATTTACGTTCCTGACCAGTCAGGAAGACGCAGTCGAAGGACAACTCGCTCGCGATACCAACAGCCTGGAAGGCGGCATAAACGCCGGAGTAAAAGCCCTTGCCAGGTACCACCGAGGAATGCCAGAGGAGCACCAGCGCACTGCCGTGGACTGGTGGCTGCATCTGCACACGCAATATCCCGGTGACCCTATTGAGATTGCCCGAAGTCAAAAATGGGGACGCAGCGCACTCGCCAAAGTACAAGCTGCGTCCACCAACAACACGGCTAACGACCTCGACGGCGCACCAGCACGGTACGACACCGGAATCGAAAGCACGCACACCAACGATATCGGTATCCGCAAAGGCTCCATGCGCTAACCCCTAAACCCCCAGCCCAAACCCCTAAACCGCGGGGCGGCAGACACACAAAATGTCCCACCCCGCGACACGCCGGCCTAGACACTCATTTTGTCCCTTAACCCGCGAATGCCTTTGCTGTTTTAACAATATCAAGCGCGTTGATGCCTGCTATCGGACAAACACCCCCAAAACCAGTTTGATAGGTGTGGGGAGCTTCGAGAGGGTACAAAAAGCAAAAAGTCCGACTCCCTTAAGGAAGCCGGACTGATGCTGTGGAGCATAGGAGAATCGAACTCCTGACCTTCTGCTTGCAAAGCAGATGCTCTACCAATTGAGCTAATGCCCCATTGTTCCGTGGTGGGCCTAGCTGGAATCGAACCAGCGACCTCATCGTTATCAGCGATGCGCTCTAACCGACTGAGCTATAGGCCCTTTAGCGGAACGAGATGTAACTTTACATACTACCCCGGAAAGAACACAAATCGGCAGCTCAAAGAGGTTTTCAGAGGCGCACTTCGTGGGTCTAATGAGGACGCTACTTCGCGCTTAAAACTAGAAAAATGCCGGCAACCGTAGCTGCCGGCATAGTCTCCCACTCACAGTGGTCTAGATGTCATCCAAGCTGACCTTTAGCCCACCGAAGACATCCACGATGGCGTTATAGATTACGGCCATCAGCGGTGCGAGCAAGGTGAACAGGACGGCGAAAATAACGCCAATCAGCGCGCTGGCTGCGATCACCACTCCAAAGGTGACCTCAAAGCCGCCGCCGACGCCACCAACGAGGCTATTGACTGACTCCCATATGCCCACCTGGTGCAAACCGATGTACAACAGGCACACGGCCAGCAACCACGCGATGAGTCCGACGAGTGACAGGGCCAGACCAACGCGAAACGCCGAGGTGGGCGAGATGTGGTGGATGGTTACGTCTCGTCGTTCCATGTCCTACTCCTCGTCCTTGGAGGCATCGCTTACCTTGTGGTGCTCTTGCTGGACCTCATCGACGGTCTTTTCGCCCTTGGCCACAGCCTGCGCGTCTTCCTCACCATCTTCTTCAACATTGCGGTCGATGGCAAGCAATTCGACGTCATCGGCAAGGTCAACCAGGCGCACGCCCATCGTGGCGCGCGAGGACGGACGAATCTGGTTTACTTCGGTGCGAATAACCCCACCGGCGGAGGTAATGGCGAAGATTTCATCGTCCTTGTCAATGGAAATGGCACCAATGAGCTTGCCGCGCTTCGGAGTGTACTTGAAGGTCATGACACCCAAGCCACCGCGGCCCTGCGGGGTGTATTCCTCAATGGCGGTGCGCTTGCCGTAACCACCCGAGGTAGCAACGAGTAGGAACTCGCCGTCGTGGACGACGGACATCGCCAGCAGCTGGTCATCGCCGCGGAAGCGCATGCCCTTCACGCCGGCGGTAGCGCGGCCCATGGGGCGCAGCTGGTCGTCATCGGCAGTAAAGCGAATGGCTTGGCCCTGCTCAGAGGTCAGCAGGATGTCATCGCCCTCAGAAACGAGCTGGGCGCCAATGAGCGCATCGCCCTCGTTCAGATTGATGGCGATAAGGCCTGCGGAACGAGCGGACTCGTAATCGGTCAGGCGCGATTTCTTCACGCGGCCCTGCTGGGTGGCCAGGACCAGGTATGGCGCATCCTCGTAGGACTGGATCTGAATGACCTGGGCAATCTTTTCCTCCGGCTGGAATTCCAGCAGGTTGGCCACGTGCTGGCCGCGGGCGGCGCGGCCGCTCTCTGGCAGCTCGTAGGCCTTCAGGCGGTAGACGCGGCCAAAGTTGGTAAAGAACAGGATCCAGTCGTGCGTGGAGCAGACGAAGAAGTTCTTCACAATGTCATCTTGCTTGAGCTCCGCACCGCGCACGCCCTTGCCGCCGCGCTTTTGTGACTTATAGGTATCGACCTTGGTGCGCTTGGCATAACCCGTGGCGGTAATGGTGACCACGACGTTTTCGCGGGCAATGAGGTCTTCATCGGTGACCTCGCCGGAGGCAGGCAGGATCTCGGTGCGGCGCTCATCGCCGTACTTTTCGACGATCGCCTCCAGCTCATCGTGGACGATCTGGCGCTGGCGTTCCTCGTGGGCGAGGATGTGCTTGAGGTCGGCGATCTCCTCTTCGATTTCTGCCAATTCATCGACGATCTTTTGGCGCTCCAGGGCAGCCAGGCGGCGCAGCTGCATCGCCAGGATGGCATCGGCCTGGATATCGTCGACATCGAGAAGTTCCTTCAATCCCTCGCGCGCCTCATCAACGGTGGGCGAACGACGGATCAGGGCGATGACCTCATCCAACATATCCAGCGCCTTGACCAAGCCACGCAAGATGTGCGCGCGCTTTTCCGCCTCATCCAGGCGGTACTGGGTACGGCGAACGATGACCTCGATCTGGTGCGCAACATAATTGCTCAGCATCTGATCCAGGCGCAGGGTGCGCGGCACGCCATCGACGATGGAGAGCATATTCGCACCGAAGGAGGTCTGCAGCTGGGAGTGCTTGTACAGGTTATTGAGCACCACGCGGGCGACGGCGTCGCGCTTCAGGGTCACAACAATGCGCATGCCCACGCGGTCAGAGGACTCATCTTCGATCTTGGAAATACCGGCGATCTTGCCGTTGGCTACGGACTCCGCGATATTGGAGATGAGGTTATCGGGGTTGACCTGGAACGGCAGCTCCGTAATCACGATGGTCTGCCGGGAACCGGATTCCTCGATGGAGGTCACACCGCGCATGCGGATGGAGCCGCGGCCGGTGGTATATGCATCCTTGATGCCCTGATCGCCCACGATGAGGCCGGCGGTGGGAAAATCCGGGCCCTTCACGCGTTCCATGCAGGCCGCGAGCGCGGCATCCTCGTCTGCGTCCGGGTTCTCCAGCAGCCAGTAAATGGCCGAGGCCAACTCATTGAGGTTATGCGGCGGGATATTGGTGGCCATGCCCACGGCAATGCCGCCGGAACCATTCATCAAAAGGTTAGGCACGCGGGACGGCAGGACGTCCGGCTCGCTGGTCTTGCCATCATAGTTGGGCGAGAAATCCACGGTATTTTCGCGGATATCGCGGACCATTTCCATGGCCAACGGGGTGAGCTTGCACTCGGTATAACGCATTGCGGCGGGGCCGTCGTTACCGCGGGAACCGAAGTTACCCTGGCCATCGACAAGCGGGTAGCGCATATTCCAAGACTGCGCCAAGCGCACCAAGGTGTCATAGATGGCCGAGTCACCGTGCGGGTGGAATTGACCCATGGTGTCAGAGACCGGGCGCGCGGACTTCACATATCCGCGCTCGGGGCGGTAACCCGAATCGAACATGGCGTAGAGAATGCGGCGGTGCACTGGTTTTAGGCCATCGCGCACCTCAGGCAGCGCGCGGCCCACAATGACGGACATGGCGTAGTCGATATAGCTCGACTCCATCTCCTCATTAATGTCAATGGGAAAAATCCGATCAAAAAGATCGTCGTTACTGTCACTCATAAGGCCAAATTCTACCTTCTCCGGGCTTTATCGGCCTTATTTGCCGCACCGGTGGTATCACTGTGGTATCACTGGGGCATGGCAATGACATTGCGGCTTACCGCAGAACAAGATCACGCCCTTACCCTCTTGGCCTCCGCGCAGGGAACCTCCAAGCACGAGGCGGTGGTGCGTGCCATCGTGGCGGCGGCCTCGCGCACGCTTGCCGATGCCCACGTGCAAGCCACCGCCCGCGAGCTCCTCCCCGGCCGCGCGGATCTAGAGGCCGAAATTCGCAGGGCGCGAAAGACACACGCATGAGCCCCGAACAGCTGTACCTATTGGCCCAAGAATTTTGCGCCCGCTTTAATCTCCGCATCATCAACTATTCCGCCTTAGTGTCTGCCGCCGCTGCCAGCACCGCGCGCCTAGAGGGCATCGCCATCCACGGCGATGAGCGGCAGGCCGCTCGAGCTATGGCGGAGGTTTTGGAAAAGGTGCCAGCGTTAAACGCTGGAAATCAGACCTTCGCGCAGTACTGTGCCCGCGTCTATATGGCCACTAAATTCGCGTAAAGTATGGCACCATGTCTCACCTTTCTACCTTGATGCACGGATCCACCCGCACCGAGTTCATCGCCGAATGCGGGGATCTCGTTGAAAAAGTCGCCTCCGCCAAATCCGGCATTTCCGGCATAGCCATTAAAGGCGGATTGGCGGCCGCCAAAAAAGCCGATGCCAATGTCGTCCCCAAGGCGCTGGAACGGATCCTGCCGGATGTCCTCGATGCCCTGGATCCACGGTGGCAAGACTTTGCGGAAAGCGGGAAGGATGATTTCGGCGCCTTCCTTGAACCGCACCAGGAAGAGGTCAGCGATGAGATTATGAACATCGCAGATAAGCACGTGGAAAAGGTAAACTCCGCCGCACTGCGCAAACCCTATAATTCCCTGCGCGGCAAGGCCACCAAGATCTTAAGCCCGGAAGTTCCTGCATTCGGCCGCGTCGTGCAAAAGCACATGTAAATAATTAATTTCCACCGGTTTTCCTGCGGTTGAAGGTTATCTGGACTGCGGAGTATAAGTGTGGAAGTGACTTTTTCCCCACATCATAAATCGTCGACATCAGAAGCAAACCGTACCGATTACCCCGCCGGCCAAGACCCCGCCCGCTGGCGGGTTCTTATTATTGTGCTGGTCACGGTGTTCATGTCACTGATTAGTGTGTCCATCGTGAACGTGGCACTGCCGTCGATCCAGTCTGGGCTTGGTGCCACGGATTCGGATGTGCAATGGGTGCTGTCTGGTTATGCGCTTACCTTCGGCGTGGTCCTCGTCGCCGCTGGGCGCGCCGGCGATCTCGTGGGGCGCGGGGGCATCTTCCTGCTCGGCATCGCCGTCTACACCATCAGCGCCGCCGTGGCGGGTTTCGCGCCGAATGCGCATTCTCTGAACATCGCGCGCTTTGTCCAGGGTGTTGGTGCCGGATTACTGAACCCCCAAGGCGTGGGAATGATTCAGCAATACTTCCGCGGGGAAGAACGCAGCCGCGCCTTCGGATACTTTGGCGCCACCGTGGGAATCGCCGTGGCCATCGGCCCGGTATTGGGCGGCTTCCTCATTAAGCTCGGTGGTCCTGACCACGGGTGGCGGCTGACCATGCTGGTCAACGCGCCTATCGGCCTGCTAGCCATCATCTTGGGCCTCATGTGGTTCCCACGCCCGCTGTTTTCCCGCGTCCGCGATGCCGCGGGCAATAAGCTGGGCATCTTCAAGGCACTGGCCACCCTGGATCCCATCGGCGCGCTCATCCTCGGCGCCGCGGTATGGTGCATCCTCTTCCCCTTCATGGACTCAACCGGCTCCCCGGCCGTGTGGTGGCTGCTTCTGGCGGGTGCCGTCCTCATTGGCGTGKGGGKGCTGTGGGRGCGCCMCCACAAGGCCMCCGGCCMCCCGCCGATGGTGGATCTCAATATCTTTGCCACCTCGAGCTTCCGCAACGGCACCATCATCGCCACGTTGTGGTTTATGGGTATTACCAGCATCTGGGTGCTCGTTGCGTTGTATTTCCAAAATGGCCTGGGCTACTCCGCCCTAGCGGCCGGCTCGGTGGGCATTCCTTCCGCACTCCTCAACTCCATTACCGCCACCATCGCTGGCCGCAAGATCTCGCGGTATGGGCGCATGGTGGTCATCATCGGCATGCTAACCACCATCTTCGGTCTCATCGCCACGGTGGTCTTTATTTGGGGCACCACGCATTGGGGAATGAACGAATGGTGGCTCATCCTCTCCTTGGCATTTATCGGGCTTGGCCAGGGTGCCGTGGTCTCACCTAACCAAACCCTGACCTTGGCGCAGGTCCCAGATAACTACGCCGGTTCCTCCGGCGCGGTCCTACAAACCGGCCAGCGCATCGGCACCGCCATTGGCTTGGCCGTCATTACCGCCATCGTCTTTGCCATGCTCCAAAGCACCTCCGGAGATTGGCCCGTATCCATCATGACCGGCTTTGGCGTCATCATCGCCGTCTGCCTAGTGTCCTTGAGCTTTGGTTTTGCGGATCAGCGCGCTTCCCGCAGCTAATACCTCGCCCCATAGTTAAAGCCCACCGTGGAATTATCCACGGTGGGCTCTAGCTTTTTGCCTAGCCCCTGCACGCAGAAGGGCTAAGCCAACGGTTTAGATATCCAGGAAGCGGACATCCTTCGCGCGGCGGGTAATAAAGGAGCGGCGGGCGGCCACGTCATCACCCATGAGGATGGAAAACAGCTCATCGGCGCGCTGTGCGTCTTCCAGGTCCACGCGGCGCAACAGGCGCGTGGAGGGATCCAGGGTGGTCTCCCAGAGCTCGGAGGCGTTCATCTCGCCCAAGCCCTTGTAGCGCTGGATGCCGTCATCCTTGTTGATCTTACGGTTGTGCTCCAGGCCTTCCGCCAGCAGCTTATCGCGCTCGTCATCAGAGAAGGCGTAGCCCGGCGTGCCCTTGGACCACTTCAGCTTGTAGAGCGGCGGGKTAGCTAGGKACACGTGGCCATCCTCAACCAACTGCGGCATAAARCGGRAGAGCAGGGKCAACAGCAGCGTGGCGATGTGCTGGCCGTCCACGTCGGCATCGGCCATCAGCACGATCTTGTCGTACCGCAGCTTCTTGATATCGAATTCCTCGTGGATGCCAGTACCCAACGCGGTGATGATGGCTTGGACCTCGGCATTTTTTAAGACCTTATCCATGCGGGCCTTTTCCACGTTCAGGATCTTGCCGCGCAAGGGCAAGATGGCCTGGAACATAGAGTCACGGCCGGCCTTCGCGGAACCGCCCGCGGAGTCACCCTCCACGATATAAAGCTCCGAACTCCGCGGATCCTTAGAACGGCAATCCGCAAGCTTGCCGGGCAGTCCACCCAGATCGGTGGCGGACTTGCGGCGCACCATCTCGCGCGCCTTACGCGCTGCCATGCGGGCATGCGCCGAGGAGACGGCCTTATTGATAATGGCCTTTGCCTCTGCCGGGTTGGCATCAAACCAGTCATTGACGTACTCGTTGACCGAGCGCTGCACAAAGCCTTTGATCTCGGAGTTGCCCAGCTTGGTCTTGGTCTGACCCTCGAACTGCGGGTCGCCCACCTTGACCGAAATAACGGCGGCCAAGCCTTCGCGGCAGTCATCGCCGGAAAGGTTGCCGTCCTTGTCCTTGATGAGCTTGTGCTCCTTGGCATAGCGGTTCATCAAGGAGGTCAGGGCTGCGCGGAAGCCCTCTTCGTGCGTGCCGCCCTCGTGGGTATTGATGGTATTGGCAAAGGTGTGCACGGACTGCTTATAGCCCTGGTTCCACTGCAAGGCCACCTCAACCTCGTGGTCCTCGCCTTTTGCCTCGAAGGACACGATGGTGGGGTGAATGGCGCTCTTGGACTTATTGAGGAATTTTACGTAGTCCGTCAGGCCCTCCGGATAGTGAAAGGTGATCTTCTTGCGGCGCTTCTTATCGGCCTTGGTGACGTTCTTGGAATCGGCTTCCTCGTTAAAGGTATCGCCGGCATCGGGGACATCATCAAAGGAGGTCTCATCCGCGCTCGCCTCACCGGATTCCGCATCCGCGATTTCCTCGAGCTCGATCTGCTCTTGAGTCACGCGTTCATCAATCAGCTCGATGGTCAGGCCCTTGTTCAGGAAGGCCATCTCCTGCAGGCGGCGCGCAATGGTGTCGTAGTCGAACTCGGTGGTTTCAAAGATCTCCGGGTCCGCCCAGAAGCGAATCTTGGTACCCGTGCCACGGGCGTTGCCGCCTTCTACAAGGTCATCCGGGATGGCGTTCTGGAAGTTTTGGTACCAGTGCTTGCCCTCACGCTTGATCTCCGCCTCCACGCGGGTGGACAGGGCGTTGACCACGGAAATGCCGACGCCGTGCAAGCCGCCGGAAACGGCATAGGAATCGGAGTCGAATTTACCGCCGGCGTGCAGCTGCGTCATGACCACCTGGACGGTCGGCGCACCGGAGGCGTGCATCTCCACCGGGATGCCGCGGCCATTATCGATGACCTCGACGCCGCCGTCTTCCAAGAGCTTGACGGTAACCTTGTCCGCGAAGCCTGCCATGGCCTCATCGACGGAGTTATCGACGATCTCCCAGATAAGGTGGTGCAAACCGCGCGATCCGGTAGAACCGATGTACATACCGGGGCGCTTGCGGACGGCCTCTAGACCTTCCAGGATCGTAATTGATCCAGCATCATATGCGTGTTCTTCAGCCACGGATTCGTGCTCTCCTTTTGGCTATAGCTAATTCTAAGACTTTCACTATTCTACACGCATACCCCCTACTGAATGACACCCCACACCGGCCAGAGGTAGCTATGTGGCGCGCTCTGTGGTTATTTATCTTTTAAAGGGCAGAGCTAACCTGCGCCTATCAGCCACTTATCAGCCGTAGGTATCTTGCGATCCCTGAGGTTTCACCCACTGCCGCCCCTCGTAATTGCGCTGCTGCCGCGGGCCGTGGATCCGCAGCTCAGCGATGACATCGGGGCCGAGCCGGTCCGCAATTTTGCGCAGGATTTCCCGCTGCAGGTAGCGCAGTTCCGTCGCCCAAGTGGAGTTATCGCAGGAAATATAGACGATCTTGTCCTTGATTTTTTGCGGCTGCGTATGGGCGGCAATGCGCTCACCCACCAGGTTTTCCCAATTTCCCATGACCCAGCCGTGCGCTAATTCATGCTCCCAGCCGCGGTGAGAAATCTCCTTTTTAATCTGTGCGCCCAGGCTCGGCACGTCGATCTGTCGCCGCGGCCTCCTGCCATCGGCGCCGGTAGGCCTACCCACCTGGTAGCCGCGATAGTTCTGCTGTTGGGCATCCGCCAAGGAGGGAACCGGCATCTTCGGCACCGGGCGCGTAAGTTTTGGCGGGTTCTTCGAGGTAGAGCGCACCAAGCGGAAGTATTGGGTGACGGGATCCGTGCGCTGCGTGCCGGTTTCCCCTTCTTCCTCACTCATGCTTCTTCCTCGCTATCCTCTCCTGCGGTGGCTTCCGTGTGCAGGGTGGAAATGCGCCCCTGGTCCGTATCTTCCACTCCTACCCGGTAACGCACGATGGGCTCTAGGTTATCCGGTAAGTCCTCATCCACCGCGGCGGTAATTAGCACCTGTTCTGCCGTGGCGGCGAGGTAAACCAGCTGAGTGCGGCGCTTGGCATCGAGCTCGGCAAAGACATCATCCAAGATGAGGACCGGATCGGATCCCCCATCCTCTCGCAGGAGCTCAAACTCCGCCAGGCGCAGGGCGATGGCATAAGACCAGGTTTCGCCGTGGCTGGCAAAACCCTTGGCCGGCTGATCCCCCAGGTGGAGCACGAGATCATCGCGGTGCGGGCCCACCAGAGAGATGCCGCGCTCGATCTCGCGCTGCCGGGCAGTGGCCAGCTCGGTCAGCATGACGGCCTCCAGCACCTCGCGGTCAGAGGTATCAATGGTGGATTTATACTCCACGTGCGCAGGCCGCGACTCCGGTGCGAGGCCGGCATAGGCGGCGGGAATGTGGTCCAAGAGGGCATCGACAAGCGCAAGGCGCGCCGCAATGACCTGTGCGCCTAAGCGCGCGAGCTGGGCATCCCACGTATCCAGCGTGGACAGGGCCGATGCGCCGTCGCTATCGCCGTAGCCGCGCCGCAAGCTTGCCGATGCCGACTTCAACAATGCATTGCGCTGCTTTAATACCTTGTCATAATCCGCCTTAACCCCAGCTAAGCGCGGGGTGCGCGAGGCGATGATGCTATCGAGATACGCGCGGCGCCCCGCGGGCTCACCGCGCACCAAGGCCAAATCTTCAGGGGAAAACAGCACCGTTTTCACCACGCCGAGCAGCTCGCGCGGGCTGCGCAACCTCGTGCGGTTAATCTGCGCCTGGTTGGCGGCATGGGGTTTTATCAGCAGGTGGGTGGTTAATTCGCGCCCCTGGTTCACGGCAGTAAGGGACACCCGCGCGCTCTGCGCGCCCTGGCGCACCAGCGGCGAATCATGGGAGACGCGGTGGGAAGACAGGTGGGCGGTATAGCCCACGGCTTCCACGATATTGGTCTTGCCAAAGCCATTGCGGCCCACAAACAGAGTGATCCCCGGGCCCAGCTCAAGCTTTAGTTCGGGCCATGAGCGAAAATCCCGAACATCGAGATCCCGTATAAACATTAACCTGGCAGGCGAACCGGCATTAAGAGGTAGGTGAAATTGGTCTGCGGCGTAGGGAAATTGCCATCCTCATCGGCTTCCGGCAGCTCTTCTGGCTCCGGGATCATGATGGCGGGGCGGGAAGGCTCCGTGAATCCGAAGACCACGCGGTCGGTGTTGATGACCGCTAGGCCGTCCTTCAGATAGCCCGGGTTGAAGGCGATGAGGAATTCATCGCGGCCGTGGAATGCGCATGGCAGGGTCTCGGTGGCATTACCGGCATCGGCGCCGGCGGACAGGGTGACCTGGCCATCGGCAAATTCCATGCGGATCTGCGCATTGCGGTCCGTCAGCAGGGAAACGCGACGAATGGCTTCTTGCAGCGGTGCCACCTCAACCGAGGCAATATTCGTGTGCGACTTGGGAAGCAAGGGCTGGACGTTTGGGAAGTCCGCATCCAGCATGCGCGTGGTGGTTTCGCGGTTATCCGCGTGCAGGCCAAAGAGGCCATCGGCGCCGATATTATCGCCGGAGCCCACCGCGATCTCGATGGGAATATTCAAATGCGGATCCAGGCTGCGCCCGGTATCTTGCAGGGTCTTTGCCGGGACTAGGAGCTTAGCCTCAACGTCCTCAGCCGCTGGCTCCCACTCCAGGGTGCGCATGGCCAAGCGGAAGCGGTCCGTAGCCGTCATCTCAATATCCTTGCCGTGGATATCCATGTGCACGCCAGTGAGCATGGGCAGGGTGTCATCCTTGCCGGCTGCGGATGCTACCTGCTGGATGGCCTCTGCGAAGAGCTGCGGCTGGATCGTGCCGGTGACCTCAGGCAATACCGGCAATTGCGGGTAATCATCGAGCGGGATAAGCGGTAGCTCGAAGCGGGAGGAACCACAGGCAACCAAAGCCTTGGAATCTACCTGGGAGATCTCCACTTCCTTATTGGGCAAGGTAGCCACGATATCGGAAAGCAACTTACCGGCAACAGCGATCTGGCCGGGCTCATCCACCATGCCGGCGATGCGCACCTTGGTAGAAACCTCGTAATCAAAGCCGGTGAACTCTAAGCCGTTGTCATCAGCGGTGATGAGCATCGCGCGCAGCACCGGCTGGGTGACCTTGGAAGGCAGGCTGCGGGCAACCCACGCTACGGCGTTGGCAAGGTCATCTTTGGCAACGCGAAATGACACGGCTTCATCCATGGTGCGAAGAGCTCCTCTTTGGCGGGGTAGGAATGTGTAACTTTCAAAAGCTGGCTTCCAACTTACCGCATCCGGTGAGCCTTGTAATTTTCCCTCCGCCCGTCCGAGCCAGCGCCGCGTGCTCGGCGCCGGGCACAATTCCACACATCCCCTTTCTACTTACAAGATCAGAGAAATAATTTAGTAGTAGTAATAAGCGTTGTGGGATCTGTGATCAACGGGGTAAATGACAAGTTCAGCGCGGCGATCCGGGGTGTGCCAATTCTTGTGATCTTGCTGTGATCAACCGGCCCGGAGTGTGGATAAATTGGCGGGTCATCGTTTTATCCACAGCCTGTACTAGTTTTCCACGGATCTGCACACAGTGTTGATCACAGGGGCGTCTGTGCTGGATAGGGCCTGTGGAATTTAAAACTGTGAGCAAAATCTACAAATTACATCCGTGAAATTACACAGGTGTGGATAACTCTGTGGATAGCTGTTCATACGGTCTTTACAGGGACATAACCGCAGGTAGGCGGTGGTGGAAGGTGGAGGGCACCGGGAAGCGCGGCGCCTGCTTACAAAAATGGCGCCTTCCTGTTATTTAAGGAAGACGCCACCGAGTGGTTCGTTTGATCTAGGCGCGACCGCGATTCTTGATGCGCTGGGTCAGGGACTGAATCTCGTCGTAGGTATTGCGCTTTTCCGTCATCTCTTTGCGGATCTTGCGATCGGCATAGATCACCGTGGTGTGGTCCTTGCCGCCGAATTGCTCGCCAATCTTGGGCAGCGATAGCTCGGTCAATTCGCGGCAGAGGTACATCGCCAGCTGGCGGGCATGAGCCACCGCGCGCTTCTTACCAGCACCGCGCAGGGTTTCTACATCAATATCGAAGTATTCCGCGGTGACCTCCATGATGGAGGCCGCGGTAATTTGCCTGTCAGCAGAATCCGGCGCGAGATCGCGCAATGCAATTTCTGCCATTTCCACGTTGATCGGCTCATTGACCAGGGAGGAGTAGGCGGAGACGCGAATGAGCGCGCCCTCGAGCTCGCGAATGGAAGACTCGAAGCGCGAGGCGATGAGCTCTAGGACGGAGCGATCCACCTCAGTGCCATCGGCGGCGGCCTTCTTCATCAAAATGGCAATGCGGGTTTCCAGATCAGGCGGTTGAATATCCGTAATCAGCCCGCCCTCAAAGCGCGTGCGCAGGCGGTCTTCCAGCGTGGTGAGCTGTTTTGGCGGGCGGTCCGAGGACAAAATGATCTGTTTATTGGCCTGGTGCAGCGCATTGAAAGTGTGGAAGAACTCCTCCTGCGTGGATTCCTTGCCCTCTAAGAACTGGATGTCATCCACCATCAAAATATCGAGGTTGCGGTAGCGCCGCTTGAAGGATTCCTGGCGGTCATCGCGCAAGGAATTAATATAATCATTCGTAAATTCTTCCGAGGACACGTACTTCACGCGCAGTCCCGGGTGTAGCACCTGTGCGTAGTTGCCGGCGGCATGCAAAAGGTGCGTTTTGCCCAGTCCAGAACCMCCCCAAAWAAATAGCGGGTTATAGGCGCGGGSGGGWTTTTCCSCCMCCGCCACCGCCGCACCATTGGCAAAACGATTCGATGAACCGATGACGAAGCTTTCAAAAGTGTGCTTCGGGTTCAGCGAGGTCTCCCGGTTGGGATCGTGCGCCGGGGCCTCGCGCGGAATGCGCGCGGCATTCGCAGATCCGCCAAAATCCGGTTGCTGGCGGTTATAGTCCTGCTGGCTGTAGTGCTCCGCCAATTCATCCAGGCTTGCCGGGGCATGGCTGGACCGCCAATTAGGCGGGGTCTGACCTGCGGTGGGGTTGTTATTTCCGCGGGCTGCCGCCGCATCCGTTTGCTGGGGGCGGGAGACGTAATTGTGCGCGGAGGAAGAATCGGTCTGCGCCGGTGGCATGTGCTGTGCCGGCGGGKTGGGKTGGGRGGRAGGAGCCTGCGTGCTTGCCGATGCCCCTCCTGGTGCCGGCTGCGAATTCGATGGGTCAGCCGGCGGTTGTGGTTCTTGCGGGGTAGCCAAAGTGACGGCGAAGGAACACGGGCGGCCGAGGTGGCGGGTAAGAGCCTTGGAAATATATCCGCCGAGCTCATTTTCTACGACTTCTTTGGCGTTGACATTTTCCGCTGCGACCAGCGTGTAGCCTTCCACCATCATGATCGGGCGAACCAGCTGCAGGTAGAGCCGTTGCGTATGCGAAAAGCTCGGGACCTCAGAGTTGGGCTGCTCGGATTGCGCGAGCAGATCATCGACGATCGCGCGCCAGACAGCTTCTAGGTTCGCTTGTGGTTCAGTCACAACGGGCTACCTTCAATAATTCTCTCGGGGACGGGTGGACAGTAAATAACAAATTCCACGGTGGATTCCACCGCGGTTTTCACAGTGGTTTTTATCGAGTCACCTCGATCTCCACAGAGTTATCCACAGGTGTGGAAGAAATAGTTATTCACAGCTTAGTGCATGGCTGTGGATAACTTGTGATAGGCCACTTTATGGTCTTGTACTGCGGAAACGCTAAAACTCTCAAGTGGTTATTTAGAGTTATCCACAACGGTGCACGTGCTGTGGAATTCGATTCCTTAGTTCTACCGCCGCAAAGGTGGGTGTGTCTAACGGAAGATTTATACTTAAAATGCAGGCGGCTATAGACCATTGCGGCGCGAAGGATTAGCCGCAGCATGAGCGCCAAAACTGGCCTTCTAGCTGCAGGAAAAAACACTTATGTAATTTCGGGTGTACCCGAGTGTCGATTTGTTTCCAGCGGTTTAAATCACGTAATCTGGCATGGTCTATTGCAACAGAGAGTTGCGCGTGAACAGGACAGCGTCACTTCGCATTGGCTGGGCTACCAAAGCTCGCCGAGCATTTGGATAACAGTGACGCGTCAGGTTCATGGAATCCATTCATCAGTGGATATGCTCCCGTTTTGTGGCGGCAGTATGTCCACGTACAACTTCAAGGAGAATTGACGTGGCAAAGGGTAAGCGCACGTTCCAGCCGAACAACCGTCGCCGTGCACGTAAGCACGGTTTCCGCACTCGCATGAGCACCCGCTCCGGTCGTGCAATTGTGGCCGCTCGCCGCAAGAAGGGCCGCGCAAAGCTGTCCGCATAAGTTATGCTGCCAGCCCACCACAAGCTCACATCGCCGCCGCAATTTCGGCGGACGATGAAGGGCAGTCGCCGGCAGGGCACTCGCACCGTCGTCGTGCATGCGCGCGATACCATGAGTGCGAATTCCACTGGCACCATGGGCAATCCGGCCGAGATCGCGGCCACCGGGCCGCGATTCGGCCTCATTGTTTCTAAAGCCGTCGGGAATGCAGTGGTACGCCACCGCACCTCCCGGCGGCTTCGCCATGTGTGCATGACACTTATCCCCAAGCTCCCAGCGGGCGTGGATGTCGTGGTTCGTGCGCTACCTGCAAGCGCGACTGCTACCAGTGAGCAATTAGAAAAAGATATTACTAAGGCGCTGCGCAAGCAATGGGATATTTAAATACCCGTGGGGAAGAAATTCCTGCAGCCTCTGGACTGGCCACACCGTTGGTTAAAGCGGTTCGTTTCTACCAAAAACATGTCTCGGGCCTTAAGATGGTATCAACCTGTCGGTTCGAACCGACATGCAGTGCTTATGCTTTAGAGGCGTTGTCCAGACATGGCGCGCTTAAAGGTACGGCGATGGCAATGGCTAGGGTGTGCAAATGTGGGCCCTGGCATCCGGGCGGATTCGATCCAGTCCCGGTACCGGTCACCAACAACAACTGAGGATTAAACACTCGTGCTTAATTTCATTTACTGGCCAATTTCGGCCGTTTTATGGTTCTGGCACTGGCTGCTATCCCTCGTAATGGATCCCGCATGGGGCATTACGTGGATTTTGGCCATCGTGCTGCTGACCTGGACGCTGAAGGCGCTCATGGTCAAGCCCACCGTGAGCCAGATTCGATCTTCACGCAAGATGCAGGAAATCCAGCCCAAAGTGCAGGAAATCCGCGCGAAGTACGGCAACGATCAGGCTCGCGCCGCGCAGGAAATGCAGAAGGTCTATAAGGAATCTGGCGTTCGCCCGATGGCCGGCTGCCTTCCGGTCTTGGTGCAGATTCCAATGTTCATTGGTCTTTTCCACGTGCTGCGCTCTTTCGACCGCACGGTGTCTGTAGCCGGCGGCTTTGGACACCCCAGCGGCGAGCCGATGTCCATTGAGGACAATGCCAATACTGCGAACTACATCTTTAAACCGGAGCTCGTCCAGCAATTCTTGGATGCCAAGATCTTTGGCGTTCCGCTGGTGACGAACCTGCGCCTGAACTCGCCCTTGGTGGAAGGCGTTACCACCACCACCCAAGCGGCGTTCATTATTGTGCCGATGATTGCCGTCATTGTGGTGCTGATGCACTTCAACGCGCGCATGAGCCTGAACCGCCAAGAAAAGCGCCGCGCCCAGGGTAAGACCTCGGCTCCGCAGGGTCAGAATGCGGAAATGATGCAGCAGCAGATGGCCATGATGTCCAAGATGATGCTGTGGGTCATGCCCGCAATGCTGATCTTCTCCGGCTTCATCTGGCCCATCGGTTTGCTGTTCTACATGCTGTCCAACACCGTGTGGACCTTCTTCCAGACCCGCATCATCTACGGCAAGATGGACCGCGAAGAAGAAGAGGAAGAGGCCGCTAAGATTGAGGCCAAGCGCACCACCGCTCCAAAGCCAGGCGCTCGCAAGAAAGATAACCGCACCAAGAAACAGCGGAAGAACGACAATTAAACAGCTACTGAGGAGATTCTCATAGTGTCCGAGATGGACCCGTCTGCAGTATTTGGCTCTCGCCTGCCGCTCGCGCAGGAATACCACGATTCGCTCGCTACAGACGGGTCCACTCGTGGTTTTATCGGCCCGCGCGAGGTACCGCGGCTGTGGGAGCGCCACATCTTAAACTGCGCCGTCATTGAACAAGTCATTCCGGAAGGCACCACGGTTATCGATGTCGGCTCTGGTGCCGGGCTGCCCGGCATCCCGCTGGCCATCGCCCGCCCCGATCTGCATATCACGCTCATTGAGCCGCTTTTAAAGCGCTATAACTACCTCAACGAGGTGACCGAAAAGCTGGGGCTAGATAATGTCACCGTGTTGCGAGGGCGCGCGGAAGAAGGCCCCATTAAAAAGGCAGTGGTCGGCGCGGATGTGGTGACCTCCCGCGCAGTAGCACCCCTGGGAAGGCTGGCAAAGTGGTCTCTTCCCTTGGTGCGTAAGGGCGGGGAAATGATCGCGCTGAAGGGTTCTTCTGTACACGAAGAACTAGAGCGCGATGCCGCGGATATTCAGAAAGCCGGCGGCGGAAAAGCCGAGGTCACGACCGTTCACGGAACCACGATTATCCGTGTCCCGCGCGTGAACTAAAGTAGACGGCATGACTAATCCGCGCCTTATCACCATTGCCAACCAGAAGGGCGGCGTAGGTAAAACCMCCTCCGCCGCTAACTTGGCCGCAGCCCTTGCTACTGAAGGCAAGAAGGTATTGGTCATTGACCTTGACCCCCAGGGAAACGCATCGACCGCCATGGGCGCGGAACATAGCTCAGGGACTGATTCCAGCTATGAATTGCTCTTGGGTGATTGCACTGCGGAAAAGGCCATGCAGGCTTCCCCGCACAATTCCAACCTTTATTGCATCCCCGCGACTATCGATCTCGCCGGCGCGGAAATTGAGATGGTCTCTCTCGTGCGCCGCGAGTTTCGGCTTTACGATGCCCTGCATAAAGGGTTCCTAGAAGATCACGGCTTTGAATACGTCTTTATCGATTGCCCGCCATCTTTGGGCTTGCTGACGATCAATGCCATGACGTGTGCGGAAGAAGTCATCATTCCTATCCAGTGCGAGTACTACGCACTGGAGGGCGTGGGCCAGTTACTGGGCAATATCACGATGATTCGCGAGCACCTCAATGAAGATCTCCATATCTCTGCGGTGCTCCTTACCATGTATGATGCACGTACGCGTTTGGCTGAGGATGTGGCCGATAACGTTCGTGAGCAATTTGGCGCCGTTGTCATGGGCAATGTCATCCCGCGTTCCGTGCGCGTCTCAGAGGCACCTGGTTACGGGACCACGGTGATTGATTACGCCCCTTCATCCACGGGTGCACGGGCGTATCTCGCCGCGGCTCGCGAGCTCAACAGGCGCGGTGATTATCGCCCGCATCCCACTACGGGGGCGATTGGCGTGAGCCCCGAAATTTATGCGGAATTGGAAGGATAGGATTTCATGGCAGAACAAAAGCAAGGTGGCCTAGGCAAAGGCTTGGCCGCTCTCATCCCGTCCGGCCCCGACGCGCCCACCCGCAAGCCACGGCTGGGTGATTCCGCCGCAGATATTATCTTGGGAAATTCCACGGGCAATAGCGAGCGTAAGGCACGCGGTGAGAAGCGCGTGAAGGGCGCTCCCACCATCCAACAAGGCTCTGGGTCCAAGTCCTCCAAGAAGCGGCAAGCTACGCCGGCAGCAATCGGGGCGACCTACCGCGAGATTTCCGTGGGGGAAATCGTCCCGAACCCCAAGCAGCCGCGTACCGTTTTTGATGAGGATGAGCTCAGCGAACTGGTTCATTCCATCCGCGAATTCGGCCTCCTGCAGCCGGTCGTCGTCCGCCCCTCCGAGGAGGGCGGATTTGAGCTCATCATGGGTGAGCGTCGTTGGCGCGCCTCCTCCAAGGCTGGTTTGGCCACCATCCCTGCCATCGTGCGCGATACCAAAGATGACAACCTGCTGCGCGATGCCCTGCTGGAAAACATTCACCGCGTCCAGCTCAACCCTTTGGAAGAGGCACACGCCTATCAGCAGCTTTTGGAAGAGTTCGGCGTTACCCAGAACGAACTAGCGGACCGCATTGGCCGCTCCCGCCCGCAGGTGACCAACATGCTCCGCCTGTTGCGGTTGCCTGTGGAAGTGCAAAAGCGAGTCGCCGCAGGCACCCTCTCGGCTGGTCACGCCCGCGCTATCTTGGGCCTCGATGACAAGGAAGCGATGGACTACATCGCGGACCGGGTTATTTCGGAAGGCCTGTCCGTGCGCGCCACCGAGGAAGCCGTGACGCTGTATAAGCGCGACGGGAAGCCTGCGGAGAATAAGAAGAAGTCTCAGGTACCGCAGCCGCAATTTTTCACCGACT
The DNA here is from genome assembly GCF_030515985.1 of Corynebacterium accolens. Next base: position 1,889,579 of record NZ_CP100376.1, read on the forward strand.
CGGCTGAGCGCCTCTCAGATCGCTTCGATACTAAGGTCACCGTGACCATGGGTAAGCGCAAGGGCAAGATGGTCGTAGAATTTGGCGACCAAGAAGACTTCGAGCGCATCATGGCGCTGATGGAGCGGGATAAATAACTGGCTCCTGCGGCAGGTTCCCCAGGTACCTGCCGAGTTCCCATCGTTAGTGCCCTCCTCTTCAGAGCGAGGGCACTATTTTTTAGAAAAGATGAAGTGGCCCTTGGCTTGTTCTTCCTCGTGTTCGGCGCCAAGCGGGATGCCCTTGCGCTCGCGCAGGAGTAGGGCTGCAATAAATCCGACGATGCTTGCGGAGACAAGATAGACGGATACCGCAAAGGTCGTGCCCGTTGCTTCTACCAACGCTGCGGCGATCATCGGGGCGAAGGCGCCGCCGAGGACGGAACCAATGGCATAAGTAATCGATACGCCCGAGGCACGGATGGATGCGGGGAAAAGCTCGGTATACATGGCAGATTGCGCACCGTAGGTTAACCCGAGTCCTACCGTCAGGAAGATGAGGGCGGCATAAAGCAATCCCAGGGACGCCGTATTTACCAGCGGGAAAAGGGCCGCTGCGCCGATTGCTTGAATGACAAATCCGATGAGATATGTCGCGCGGCGCCCGATGTAGTCCGATAACCAGCCGGCGAAAAGGGTAAAGATGAGCCACGTGAAGGCGGATAGGGTGACGGCATTGAGGACATCGCCACGCGCGAGCGAGACCGGGCCCTCGGGGTTGGTGGCGTAATTTTGGATATAGCCACCGGTGGTCATATAGCCCACGGTGCCATTGCCGGCAAAGACTAGGGCCGCGACGAGGACAAGCGGGAAATACCGCTTGAAAAGGATCCCAATGGGGTTTGCCGCCTCGCGTTTCTTATTATCCGAGATCTCTTGAAAGACCGGTGATTCATCTACGCCGACGCGGACGGCGTAACCGATGATCACGAGGACAAAGGAAAGCAAGAACGGCACGCGCCAACCCCACTCAAGGAAGGCATCCCCTGGCGCGATGATGTTCATGATGGACAGCACGCCAGAGGACATCAGCAGGCCGATGGGGACTCCGATCTGTGGCCCAGCGCCGAAGAGGCCGCGCTTATCGTTGGGAGCGTGCTCAACTGCAAGCAGTACCGCTGACCCCCACTCYCCCCCGGCAGAGATGCCTTGGATGATGCGGAGRAAAAWCAACAGGACGGGASCCCATMCYCCCGCCGTATCGTAGGTAGGCAGGAGGCCAATCAGTGTGGTGGCCCCGCCCATGGCAAAAAGGGTGACCATGAGAACGAGGCGGCGGCCAAGGCGGTCACCAAAATGGCCCGCTAGGAACGCGCCAAGCGGGCGAAACAGGAAGGACAGGCCCACGGAGGCGAAGGAGACGATGCTGGCTACCCCGCCTTCTAGGGGGCCGAACATCACCTGGTTGAATACCAGGCCGGCAACTGCGGCATAGAGAAAGTAGTCATACCATTCAATCGCTGTTCCGATTGTGGTGGCAGCTACCACGCGGCGAGTTTCTTTTCTGGAAATTGGGGCGGAGGTTGTGCTGCCCATAATGAGAATCCATTCACTGTGTAGTAGTCAATAACTGGACTGATATTACACGGTGGCTACGCCACAAAAGAATGCCTGCGCCCCAAACCTAGCGTGGAGGGCTAAGCCTGCTCCGCCTGAAGAAGCTCGGAGAATTTGTAGGTGCCGGTAATGGCGGTGTCTTGCTCCATGAGGTACATGCGCTTGACGGCGATGACGATTGCTTCTGCAATATCGTCACGGCGCTTTGGGTTGGTCAGGATTTTGACGTCCTCAGGGTTGGTGAGATAACCTAAAAAGATCTGTACCACCGGCATTTGCGTCAGGCGCAAGAGATCCCAAGTGCGGCCATGGTTGGAACAGTCCTGGAGATCGGTGCGTGCCACTATTTCACGCTGGATGAAGCCGGAAAGGGTTTCACCAATGAGTGAGGAGTTTCCGGATTCGGACCCAAAGTAGAACGTGGCGACGCCATGGGCCTTTTCGTTGGGATAAGAATCGCACGCCAAAGAGATGACCATATCGGCATCAAAGGCATTGGCCAGCTCGGCACGTGATTGCACGTCCGCATCATCGGTGCGGGGGCGCGAAATAATGGTTTCCATGCCGGCGGCGATCATGCGGCCTTCGATGCGTTGGGTGAGATCCCAGAGGATTTCTTGCTCAGAAATATCACCAAAACGGCCCTTGACGGTGAAGCCGGAGTCCCGGCCGCTCAGTGCAGGGTCAATGACCACGCGCTTGCCAGCCAGTTTCGGCCCGGCATTGCGCACGCGCTCGCGTTCTACAATATTGTGCGCTGAACCGCCGGTGATGCGGCGGCCGAGCAAGCTGAGCGCGCGAATGGTCGCGGGCCCACACACGCCGTCTTCCTGTAGCCCGCAGTTGTGCTGGTATTCGGTGAGTGCAGCGTGGGTAGTGCGGCCAAAATGGCCATCGACGCGATCTTGATAAAACCCAAGCTCTTGTAGCTGTTGCTGCAATTGAGAGATGTCATCGCCCACCAACGCATTGGTGGGTTCGTAGCTCAATACGCGGCTGCCCAGGGTATAAGAGGCTTGGCGCAATTCGCGCAGGGTGAGATCGTCGATCTCTCCCGTTGGGAGGATGCCGCGAGACTGCTGGAATGCCTTGAGCACTTCAGCGAGATCGGCATCAAAGGTCTTATCAGTCTCGGAGTACTTCTGCTTTTTCCAGGCAGACAGTTCCCCCGTGAAATCTGATAAGAGGCCAAGGCGAGCCAAGGTGGCGCGAGCTTCAGCTACGCGCACACTTGAATCACCAACCCGAAGAACGCGATTCACGCCTTTCACCCCTTCCACGGCCCTAGGACTTTGGGCCGCATGGCAGATTTCCTACTCGTTAACTTTAGTAACAAGATTAACAGCTATAGCTGTTTTTTCACTTGCGCCACGATGTCATCTTTAGAACGCAGGCCGACGAACTCATCGACCTTCTCGCCATTGTTGAAAATCAATACATTTGGGATGGACATGATTTGGAACATGGCACCGAGGTTTCGTTCTTCATCGACGTTGACCTGGGCGATGGTGACCTCACCGTCGAGCTCATCTGCGACCTCTTCCAAGATCGGAGACAGCTTCTTGCATGGCCCGCACCATTCCGCCCAGAAGTCCACGACGACGGGTTTATCCGACTCGATAACATCAGAACGGAATGTTTCAGTGGTTACCTTTTTGACGTTACTCATACTGGATCTAACGGTTTGCAGCCAAGAATTGTTCCGCATCCATGGCAGCGCGGCAGCCAGATCCCGCGGCCGTGATGGCCTGCTGATAGTGATCATCTACCAAGTCACCGCAAGCGAAAACGCCAGGCAGCGAGGTCTTAGTGGAGGGCTGATCAACCTCAACGTAGCCGTTGTCGTTCAGCTTTACCTGGCCGTTGAGGAAGGACGAGCGCGGATCGTGGCCAATGGCAACGAACATGGCGGTCACATCCAAGGTGGAGGTTTCCCCAGTCTCAACGTCCTTGAGCTCTAGGCCGCCGACCTTGCCGTCATCTTCAAGCACGCGCTCGACAACCTTGTTGGTTTCCCACTTAATCTGCTCGTTCTCCTGGGCGCGGTCCAACATGATCTTGGAGGCGCGGAAGTTTTCGGAGCGGTTCACAATGGTGACAGACTCCGCGAACTTGGTCAGGAAGGTAGCTTCCTCCATGGCGGAATCGCCGCCGCCGATGACGGCGATATTGTGTCCCTTGAAGAAGAAACCATCGCACGTAGCGCAGGTGGAAACACCGCGGCCGGAGAGCTCTTCCTCGCCGGGAATGCCAAGGTGGCGCGGTGCGGCGCCGGTGGCGAGGATTACCGTGCGGGCTTCAAATACCTCATCGCCTACGTGGAGCTTTTTAATATCGCCCTCCAACTCGACGGAGTCGACGACTTCCATGCGCAGATCCGCGCCAAAGCGGATTGACTGTGCGCGCATTTCTTCCATGAGCTCTGGGCCCATGATGCCCTTTTGGAAGCCCGGGTAGTTCTCTACCTCGGTGGTGTTCATTAATTCGCCACCGTATTCAAATCCCTCAAATACAATGGGGCTGAGTTCAGCACGAGCGGCATAAAGCGCGGCGGTATAACCGGCAGGTCCGGAACCTACGATGGCAACATCGTGGACGGTCATTGCTAACTCCCTAAAATCACAGTGTCATTTTGCGTAACGTCAAGAGTCTACCCGCCAGATTGCGAATCGTTCATATTGCAAAGGCTCGCCGCAGCGAAATTGATGCAAGAATGATGCGATATCGAGATGTTAACCGATGGCTTCGCGCAAGACCTCCCGCGCGCGTGCCCGGCGAGATTTAACGGTGCCTGGCTTTACGCCCTGGGCGGTGGCAACTTCGTTGACGCGGAAGCCGGCGACATCGGTAAGCATGAGGGCTTCGCGCTGATCTTGCCTTAATAGCTCCATGGCCTCGCGGACGACGAGCTGCTCGGCAAGATTTTCAGATGGGTTATGCGCCAGCAGTGGATTGCGATCATCGGCAAAATCATCGCTATCGAGCGAGGCGTTTTCCCTATTAGCCCGGTGATTTAAATAGTCGTAGCCGGTGTTTTTCACCRGGCGGTGCAGCCACGTGCTTAAGGCCGATTCCCGCCGGTAATTGACGCGGGCTTGTTTTAGGGACCGGTAAGGCGGTACCAGGTACCGGGGTGGCGGTAGCCGCCCGGTAGCCGGTTTTACCCCCGCTTATCGTTTGGACCGTTGACGTTGCTTGAGCTGTTTGCTAAGGAATATGTACCTGGCCACCGTCATCGACTGCTATTCGCGGCAGTTGACCGGTTTCGCGATCGCCGACCACATGCGCACGGAGTTGGTCGAAGAAGCTCTCACGATGGCCCACGGGGTCCGAGGCAACGGGCCCGACCCCCGGATCATTGTCAGACAGGGACGAAAATAAGCCATACCGAAGCCAGCGACTAGTTCCACTGCTCCTCAAAAAGAAAAGCAAAAGGAACGCAGACAAACATAACCTGCCCCTGCACAGGGGCAGAGTTACGAATCCTGGGCTCCTTCAAGCGGAACTGCTAACAACGTAATGGGCAGGCCCCCGGAGGGCGTAATGACATCACTCATATGATCAGCATTAATGGCCTACCTAATAACGAAGCTGATGTCACTGCTGTGGCGGTCGATCTGAAGTGTCCCAGGTTTTGTTCCGGTTGAGTAGATGGGAAAATCTGGAACATGCCAAGAAAATTTGACCAGGATGCAAAGGACCGTGTGGTCCATCTTGTAGAGGACCGCATCTTGGCGGAAAATATGTCGATGCAGGCCGCGTGCCAGGCAGTAGCTCCAAAGTTGGGGGTTTCATGGCACACAGCTCGTCAATGGACCCAACAGGCTCGCCGTGCAGGAAACACCCCAGAACCAGTGCCTGAAGACTTGGCCGCCGAAAACGCCAGGCTACGCCGCGAAAATCAAGAGCTTCGAGATACCAACGAGTTACTGAAGGCCGCGTCAGCTTTTTTCGCGTCGGAACTCGACCCCAAACGTCGGAAATGATCCGGTTCATCGATAAATACCGSRATYRTTTCTCTGTCGAGTTCATYTGCACWGRCGTTRAAAGAATARCCGGGCTGGTGGGTTCATCACCTCGCGTGGTTATCGCCAGTCCAAAGCCCGAGGGCTTAAGTGCTCGTCGCCTTCGTGATGCTGTTCTAGTTGAACGCATTAGTGCTGTTAATCGGGATAATTACGGTGTCTACGGCGTGCGGAAAATGTGGCATGCGCTTCACCGTGACGGAATMGAYATCGGYCGTGAGCAMRCYRCCCGGCTGATGCGCYTGGCYGGTGTTTCTGGCAAAGGCACAGGCGGATCACCTATCACAACCCGTACACCTCAACATGCCGGATCTGCGCCCGGATTTGGTCGAGCGTGAGTTCAAAGCCCAAGGCCTTAAACAAGCTGTGGGTGGCCGGCATTACCTACGTGCGCACGAAGAAAGGCTTTGTGTATGCCGCATTTGTCACTGACGTTTACTCCCGACGGATAGTGGATGGGCATTATCGGACTCGATGCGCACCGAGGCATTACCGCTGCAAGCACTCAACCAAGCGATTGTGAAGTGTCCCAGGATCTGTTCCGTTTAAGTAGAAGAGAACACCTTGGAAACCTCACCGCGCCAACATTAAATGTTGTCTAGTTCGCGAACCCCACAACTCAACAAATTCGGATATGCGGGCAAAACCCCGCTTCCTCCGTGGATATCTATCCGGAAGGAAGCGGGGTTGCAATGTGCCCCTGGTGAGACTCGAACTCACACTGGACGGGTTTTGAATCCGTTGCCTCTGCCAATTGGGCTACAGGGGCAATCAAAAGCGAGCGCCTTTGACTGTTGGAAATACTAGCGCAGGGGTTGGCGCAATTCCTAATTGGGGTCCCTTTCCGGTGAAAAGGCCTGCTCAAGACGGTGGGGTTGGGCGGGGTATCGCCGTGTCCATTGTGTTGCCTAATATGGGGCAGGTGACTTCCAATAAGACCCGCCTTTTGCTCATTGACGGCCATTCGATGGCATTTCGTGCCTTTTATGCCCTGCCGGTGGAAAACTTTTCTACCTCCGGCGGCCAGCACACCAACGCCGTGTATGGCTTTTTATCCATGCTGTCCAATATCGTCTCTGAGGAAAGGCCGGATGCTATCGCGGTGGCCTTTGACGTCGGCCGGAAGACTTTCCGTACGGAGATGTTCCCGGAATATAAGGCGCAGCGAGAGGCCGCGCCGGAAGAATTTAAGGGCCAAGTAGACATCATTCGCGATACCTTGGAGACCTTGGGCATTACGACGCTCTCGCGTGAAAATTACGAGGCCGACGATATTTTGGCCACCCTGGCAACCCAAGCGCAGGGCTACGAGACGCTGATTGTCACCGGTGACCGCGATTACCTGCAGTTGGTTACGGATTCGACCACGGTGCTCTATCCCATGAAGGGCGTATCCACGCTGCACCGGTTTACGCCGGAAGCCGTCGAGGATAAATACGGGCTGACCCCCGCACAGTATCCCGACTTTGCTGCCTTGCGCGGCGATCCTTCCGATAACCTTCCCGGCATTCCCAAGGTGGGAGAAAAGACCGCCACCAAGTGGATAGTCAAGTATGGAGACTTGGCTTCGCTGGTAGAGCACGCCGAGGAAATCAATGGCGTGGTGGGAAATAACTTCCGCGAACGCATCGAGCAGGTGCAGATGAACCGGAAGCTCACCCAGATGATTACAGATATGGACTTAGACGTCGGCCCAGACGATCTGGCATTCAGAGAAGCCAAGGTTGCCGATGTTGCCGCGAAGTTCGATGAGCTGGAGTTCGGCACCAACCTGCGCGATCGTGTCTTAGCGGCCATTCCCAACGATGGCGCAGAGGCTGCTGAGCAATCCGCGGATGCCCCAGATGTCGAGCTCACCATCGATGACGCCTCGCTGAGCGAATGGTTACCTGGTCGCGAGCACGTAGCCGTGTATGTGCAGGGCGCGGGCACCCCGGGTCAGGGTGATGCCTCTGCCATCGCTTTGGTGGACCGTGAGCACCACGGCCTGCAGGTGGAACTCGGGGACCTATCCGCCGATGAGGAAAAGGCCTTGGTCCAATGGCTAGAATCGCCGGCCCCCAAGTATTTCCACGCCGCGAAGGCCGCGTTCCACATGTTGGCAGGGCGCGGCATCGAGCTTAACGGGCTTGCACACGATACGGCCTTGGCGGCGTATATCCTGCGCCCAGGCCAGCGCACCTACGAGCTTTCCGATGTCTACCAGCGCCACCTTCAAAAGTCCCTCGGCGCCGCCTCGGATCAGATGTCGCTGCTGGATAACTCCTCTCTGGTAGATCAGGCAGCAGCGATCATGGAGCTGGCGGAAAAACTTACTACGGAACTGCAGGACATCGACTCTTTCGAGTTGTACACCGACCTGGAACTGCCGCTGGTGACCATCCTGGCGCGCATGGAGGCTACGGGTATCGCGGTCGATGTAGACATTTTGGAAACCCAAAAGGATGCCTTTGTGGAGCAGGTCGCGGAACAAGAACGCTCCGCGCGCGAGCTTGCTGGCGATGACAAGCTCAACTTGAATTCGCCCAAGCAGCTGCAGAACGTACTTTTTGAGACCTTCGATATGCCCAAGACGAAAAAGACGAAGACGGGCTACTCCACGGCCGCGAAGGAAATCGAGCAGCTGGCCATCAAGCACCCGCACCCGTTCTTGGATCACCTTTTGGCCCACCGCGAGTACCAAAAGATGAAGACCACGCTCGAGGGCCTCATCAAGACCGTTCAGCCGGATGGCCGCATCCACACCACTTTTAACCAGACGGTGACTTCGACGGGGCGTTTGTCCTCGACGGAGCCCAACCTGCAAAACATCCCGGTGCGCACGGAGGCCGGTCGCCAAATTCGCTCGGCGTTTATCGTGGGAGAGGGCTTTGAGCAGCTAATGACCGCGGACTACTCGCAGATTGAAATGCGCGTTATGGCGCACCTCTCTGCCGATCCCGGGTTGATTGAGGCCTACAAGGCCGGCGAGGACTTGCACAATTTCGTTGGTTCTAGGGTCTTCGATGTGCCCGTTGACCAGGTGACCCCTGAGCTGCGCCGCCGGGTAAAGGCCATGTCTTATGGCTTGGTCTACGGTCTGTCCGCATTTGGACTTTCGCAGCAGCTGGGAATCCCGGCGGGCGAAGCCAAGTCCATTATGGAAAGCTACTTCGAGCGCTTTGGCGGCGTGAAGAAATACCTGGATGATGTCGTGGAGCAAGCCCGCAAGGATGGTTATACGGCCACGCTCTTTGGTCGCCGCCGCTACCTGCCAGAGCTCAACTCCGATAACCGGCTGGCCCGCGAAAACGCGGAACGCGCTGCGCTCAATGCCCCAATCCAGGGAACGGCCGCAGATATCATTAAGGTCGCGATGATTCGCGTGGACCGCGCGTTGCGCGATATGAAATCCCGTGTATTGCTCCAGGTGCACGATGAATTGGTGGTGGAGGTCGCCCCCGGTGAGGCCGATCAAGTCCGCGAGATTCTTGAGCGCGAGATGGATTCTGCCATCGAGCTGAATGTGCCACTCGAGGTCTCTGCTGGTGCCGGCACGGATTGGGACGCCGCGGCCCACTAGTTCGATGATGATGCTTAACCGGCGTGAGCGCGCCCGCATGCGCTTGGCCGCCCAGGGGCTTACGGCCCTGCGCTGGCACACCGCCGCAGAGGCAGTGCGCGCCTTTGGCGTCATGCAGGGCCAGGACCTGCATTCGGTGCGCCGGTCCTTGGCACTGCGTGCACCGAATGAATCGGATAACTCCGAGATCGTGCGCGGCTATGCGATGCGCAATACGTTGTTCGCCGCCTCCGTCAAGGATATGGGCTGGATAACTGAACTGTGCGCAAAGCCTCGCAAGGGAGATGCCGCGGTACGGGAAGCCGTGCTGCAGCTTATCGATGCCCCATTAACGCGCGCAGAATTGAAATCACGCGCCGCCCAAGCCTTGCCCGAGTTGCCTTTCTGGCACGTAGTACGTATTAGCATGGAAAGCGGGCATGCGTGTTATGCGGGCGAAGAACAGCTCATTACTCCGGTCGAGCTAGACGGCATGGAGGCCCTTTTTAATGGCGACTCGGTGGCCGCCACGACGGAATTGATGACGCGCTATTTTCGCACCCATGGGCCGGCGACTGTGCAGGACTTTGCGTGGTGGTGCAAGCTGCCCCAAAGACTTATTCGTCCCGCAGCCGAGAAGTTGCCTGATGACCTTATCCGGATAGGAAGGGAAGGCGAGGAGCTGGTCTCTGCAGAGGTCCTAGAGCTACCAGAGGTGAAAAAGAAGAAATCGGTGCTGCTTTTAGGCGCCTTTGATGAGTATATCCTGGGCTACCAAGATCGGCTTTTTGCCATGTCAGCGGATATGCACCATGCTCTCGTTCCCGGGAACCAGGGCATTTTCCGCCGCGCCATCGTTATCGACGGCCAAGTGCGCGGCATGTGGAATAAACAGGGGATTGAGGACTGGGGGATTCCCGCTTACGCAGCAGGCCGCGTGGAACGCCAGTGGAAGGAGTGCTGAGAAGTGCGTGAGGCAGAAGAGGATTTTAAAGTAATTTCATGGAGTTTCTCGGAAAACGTATTACGTGGAAGTCTCACCCCTACACCTTGCGCTTTTTTGAGACTACGTGGGCAGCCATGGTCGCATACCCGGCGGGACAGATTGCTGAGAGCGGCTTAAAAGAAGCGGTAAGCAGCGATACATCCGACTTCATATTCTATGCGGTTATAACTTTTGGGTTTTTCCTTTCTGCTGGCAACGCCGCCAGGGAAGGCGAGAACCCGTGGCGCTACCGAATACAGGCGGCCGGTGTAATGATCGCGGTAACTGTCATTGCCGTGGCCTTCCCATATTCGTGGGTATTTGCGCTCATTACTATTGCTGCCGTGGTGTACTACCTCTCGCCGCGCATCGCGGTGGAATCTTGCTGAGGCCGCTTTTCCACTAGGCAGCCGGCCAAGAGGTCAAAGGGCGTTTGGCCGATGGCTAAAACCGAAAGGCCTAAAATTGCAAGGATAATGCCGTCGATGCCCCAGCCGGTAAGCGTCAGGGGCGTGAGCAGCAGCCACGAATTGCGCAGGCAGGCGGTGACAAACGGCGAGCGGGCCGGGATAATTTCTAACTGCATCGACCATTTGCCCAGCGAGGTAGACTTCTTCGTCTCCCACCCACACGCGGTAGATATAAAAGGCCACGGCGAGAGCGACCGCCTCGTAGATTTCTTCGGGGCGGCCGGATAAGGGGGTACTGGCAAGAGCATTAATCAGCCACCGCACCACGGTGACGATGGCGGCGACGAGAAAGGCGTCGATCCACCATGCCACAGCACGGCGCAGGGCAATTCCCAGTCTTTCGGCAATCATGTTGTCCACGTTAGCTGTAGGCGTGGCAGATGAAAATCATGCTGCCTGGGAAAATCTCCCCGCGTTGCGGGGACCACTGACCCCAGGTGGTTTCTAAGCCTTCGGGCCATTCCGGTTCTATGATGTCCTCGATGAGAAACGGGCCGCGACCTTGAAGCGCGCGGAACCAATCGCTGATGGTGCGGTGAAATTCGGCGTAGGTGAGCGTCCCGGTGGAATCGTGTTCCAGGTAGGCGCGGTCGAAGTAGCTGATCTCTGCGGTAAGGCTGGTGGGATCGTCGGGGAAGATCCAGCGCATTGGGTGGGTCACGGAGAAGACGAAGCGCCCGCCTGGGTGTACAACGCGGGCAACTTCCGCGAGCGCGGCATCAAGATCGGCGAGGAAGGGGAATGCACCGAAGGCGGAAAACGCCACGTCAAAGGAATCGGTGGCGTAGGGAAGTGCCAGTGCATCGGCTTGGGTGAGTGCCAGACCAGGTTCTGCGTGGGCGAGCATGCCGCGGGAAATATCGCAGCCGGTGACAAATCGGGCGCGGGTGCTGAGCCATTGGGTGCAGGCGGCAGACCCGCAGCCGATTTCGAGGACGGCGGCGGAGGAGACATCGCCAAGCAGCTGCGCATCGGCCTCGTGCAGCATTTCTGGGCACCAATAAAAAGAGGAAAGGTACTCGGGGTGCTCGGCATGGTAAGAGACCGCATCATCATCCCAGTGGGATTGATTGGCGTGAGAGGGTGAAGTCACTGGGGTGGGTTACCTTTCTGATTGGCGTGCAATATTTGCCGTATAAGCTGGACAGATGTAGGCTTTTACAAGCATGTCTATGCCACGGGTTGTTGCAGGCTATTGTAGGAAAGCTTGGGGCAATCACGCGGCGGGATCGAATGTGGCCTCTATCTCCTGTATTTGTGCAGCGCAGATGGGCTTTTAATTCGAGAGACACGCAGTTGTCCACGAACGATTTCCTACATTTATTCGGAGCATTTTTACAATATGCCATCTTCTACTACCCCTCAGGTTGCGATCAACGATATCGGAACCGCAGAGGACTTCCTCGCAGCTGTAGACGCCACCATCAAGTACTTCAACGATGGTGACATTGTCGGGGGTACCGTCGTCAAGGTTGACCACGACGAGGTACTGCTGGACATCGGATACAAGACCGAAGGCGTTATCCCTTCCCGCGAGCTGTCCATCAAGCACGACGTCAACCCCGACGAAGTTGTCGAGGTCGGCGATGAGGTTGACGCGCTTGTCCTGACCAAGGAGGACAAGGAAGGCCGCCTGATCCTGTCCAAGAAGCGCGCACAGTACGAACGTGCTTGGGGCGCCATCGAGGAGCTGCAGGCCAAGGAAGAGCCGGTTACCGGTACCGTCATCGAGGTTGTCAAGGGCGGCCTCATCCTGGACATCGGCCTGCGCGGCTTCCTGCCTGCTTCCCTCGTTGAGATGCGTCGCGTCCGCGACCTAGAACCCTACATTGGCCAGGAGCTGGAAGCTAAGATCATCGAGCTGGACAAGCAGCGCAATAACGTTGTCCTGTCCCGTCGCGCATACCTGGAGCAGACCCAGTCCGAGGTCCGTTCCGAGTTCCTGCACCAGCTGCAGAAGGGTCAGGTCCGCAAGGGCGTTGTCTCTTCCATCGTCAACTTCGGCGCCTTCGTCGATCTTGGCGGCGTCGACGGCCTGGTTCACGTTTCCGAGCTGTCCTGGAAGCACATCGACCACCCATCCGAGGTTGTCACCGTTGGTGACGAGGTAACCGTTGAGGTTCTGGACGTTGATCTGGACCGCGAGCGCGTTTCCCTGTCCCTGAAGGCAACCCAGGAAGACCCATGGCGCGTCTTCGCCCGCACCCACGCTGTGGGCCAGATTGTGCCGGGCAAGGTCACCAAGCTGGTTCCGTTCGGTGCGTTCGTTCGCGTCGAGGAAGGCATCGAGGGCCTGGTTCACATCTCCGAGCTGGCTCAGCGCCACGTCGAGGTTCCGGACCAGGTTGTCACCGTTGGCCAGGAAGTTATGGTCAAGGTCATCGACATCGACCTCGAGCGTCGTCGTATCTCCTTGTCCGTCAAGCAGGCTGACGAGGACTACTCCGAAGAGTTCGATCCGTCCAAGTACGGCATGGCTGACTCCTACGACGAGCAGGGCAACTACGTGTTCCCAGAAGGCTTCGACCCGGACACCAACGAGTGGAAGGAAGGCTTCGACGAGCAGCGTCAGGCTTGGGAAGCACGCTACGCAGAGTCCGAGCGCCGCTTCAACCTGCACACCGCTCAGATCGAACGCAACCGCGCTGCCGCCGCAGAGGCCGCGGAGTCCGCTGAAGCATCCTCCAACTACTCGTCTGACTCCTCCGATGCAGCTCCGGCATCGGAGACTCAGGCAGAGTCCGGTGGATCCTTGGCTTCTGACGAGCAGCTCGCTGCACTGCGCGACAAGCTCGCCGGCAACTAAGACGCCTTTGGAACTTGGGGTGATATAACCCCTAACTCCACGCAGCTGCACTAGCCGCGTCCTTCTCCTTTTGGGAGACAGGACGCGGCTTTGTGAGTTTTATGACAGTATATGCAAACGATTGCCCGTTATTTTTCGTTTGCGGGTTCTTGACCTGCGGAGAAGTGACTGGGCCTCCAGAAAAGACAACTACCCCCACTAAAGGCCACTGAATTGGGCTTTTGTTTGTGTTGTCTCTCACTTATAATCCGAGTGTGACGTAATAGCCAGTTGAGTACTGACTATTGTTTTGTCTTTATGCAAGGAGTTGAAGTGGCATCTGTTAAGGACACTTCCACACACATCATCGATAGCTTGGGCGGCGCCGATAACATCACGTCGCTGACGCACTGCGCGACGCGCCTGCGTTTTCAACTCGCTGATGTGGGGAAAGTAGATCAGGAAAAGCTAGAAAGCGATACGGCCGTTCTCGGTTCCGTCACGCAGGGTACGCATGGCTACCAAGTGGTCATGGGTGGCGGCGTGGCCAACTACTACGGCGAAATCATCAAGGACCCTGGGGTAAACCCGCCGGATGAGGAGGGCTCCTCATCCAAGAAGAACTACGATGGTGTGCGCGGTAAGTACGATTGGATCGACTACTGCTTCGAGTTTCTCTCTGATACCTTCCGCCCGATTCTGTGGGCGCTGCTTGGTGCCTCCCTCATCATCACGCTGCTGGTGCTGGCGGATACCATTGGCATCCAAGACTTCCGCGCGCCGTTGGAAGAACAGCCTGAGGGCTACCGCTTGGCCCACGCGATGTTCCAATCGGTCTTCTACTTCCTGCCGGTGATGGTGGGTGCCACCGCCGCGCAGAAGCTAGGTGCGAATATGTGGGTCTCGGCCGCAATTCCTGCCGCACTGCTGACACCGGAATTCATGTCCCTGGGTGAACAGGGCGATACCGTGAACGTCTTCGGCCTGCCGCTGGTGATTAACTCTTACGGCTCCCAGGTATTCCCCCCGATTTTGGCCGCTATCGGCCTGTTCTGGGTGGAAAAGGGTCTGAAGAAGGTCATCCCGAGCGCCGTACACATGGTCTTCGTGCCATTCTTCTCGCTGCTCATCATGATTCCGGCCACGGCCTTTTTGCTCGGCCCATTCGGCATCGGCGTGGGCAACGGCATCTCCTGGGTACTGTTCCAGATCAATGACTTCTCGCCGTTCATCTTGGCCATTGTCATTCCGCTGCTGTACCCATTCCTGGTGCCCATGGGCCTGCACTGGCCGCTCAACGTGATCATGATTCAAAACATCACGACCTACGGCTACGACTTTATCCAGGGCCCGATGGGTGCGTGGAACTTTGCCTGCTTCGGTGTCACCGGCGCCGTGATGGTCATCTCCATGAGGGAGAAGAACAACTCCATGCGCCAGGTTTCCGTCGGTGCATTCGCAGCCGGCATGCTCGGCGGTATTTCGGAGCCGTCCCTCTACGGTATCTTGCTCCGCTTCCGCCGCACCTACTACCGCCTGCTGCCGGGTTGTGCCATTGGTGGTGCAGTGATGGGGCTATTCGATGTCCGCGCTAACGCCTTCGTCTTCACCTCCATCTTGACCACCCCAGCCATGACCCCGCAGGTGGGCTACATCATCGGCATCGCCGTGGCATTCTTCACCTCCTTCTCCCTCACGCTGCTGTTTGGCTACCGCACCGCAGAGGAAAAGCAGGCCGACCTCGAGCGCATCGCCCGCGAAAATAACGAGACTGTGGAAGAGGTCGCTAGCCGCTCCGAGTCCCGCATCATCGGAGGATCCGATGATGAGTCGGACGGTTCTGACAATGCACAGGCTGCGGGGGTTGCGTCCGCCACCGGGATCGCCACCAAGGAAGCAGAACAGGCAACCATCAAGCTGGACTCTCCTCTGGAGGGTGAGGCCGTGGACCTGTCCGAGGTACCCGATCCCATCTTCGCCGGCGCGAAGCTTGGGCCAGGCGCTGCAGTGAAGCCAACCGGCAATACCGTCTACGCGCCTGCCGATGGCACCGTGCTCACCGTCCAAAAGTCCGGCCACGCGATCGGTCTGAACCTGGATAACGGCGTACAGCTGCTCATCCACGTTGGCCTGGATACCGTGGAACTCGGCGGCGAGGGCTTTGATGTCCACGTGGAAAAGAAACAGCGCGTTTCCGCTGGCGATAAGCTCATCAGCTTTGACGCAGACTTCATCAAGTCCAAGGACTACAACCTGATTACCCCGGTCGTTGTTACCAACGCCAAGAAATTTGGTTCCGTGAGCGGCACTACCGGCGCTGTCACCCCAAGCGATGAACTCTTGCAGATTCATCCAAAGCCGGAAGAAGAACTCGAGTCCTAATAGACACGCGTAAATTCCGTACCAAGGAGCCCAGGCAGTCGTGCCGGGCTCCTTTTCGCGTACCCTGGTACCTTATGAAGCTAATCGGATTAACCGGGGGAATTGGCAGCGGGAAATCTACGGTAGCGAAGCTGTGCGCCCGGCGCGGCTGGCGGGTGGTGGACGCAGATCGCATAGCGAGGGACATCGTCAAGCCTGGCCAACCGGCATTGGCCGAGCTAGCGGAGAAATTCGGCGAGGACATCCTGCAGGAAGACGGCAGCCTCGACCGCAAGGAACTCGCTCGCCGGGCCTTCGTGGACAAGGAGCATACCGAGCTCCTCAATTCGATTACGCACCCGCGCATCCAAGAAGAGACCCAGCGGCAATTTGCCGCCGCGCGCGAAGAGGGCGTTGATTTTACGGTCTATGACATGCCGCTGCTGGTGGATAATGGGCTCGACGGGGATATGGATTTTGTCATCGTCGTGGACGTGGACCCAGAAGAGCGGGTGCGGCGCCTCGTGGATTTCCGCGGACTCGATGAGGAAGACGCGCGCAAAAGGATTAACGCCCAGATTTCTGATGAGAAGCGGCTCGCGGCAGCAAGCCATGTCATAGACAATAACGGCACGCAGGAACAACTGGCCGAGCACGCAGCGGCGGTCTGCGATGAGATCGAGGCGGCGTCTTCTTAACCTTAACCTTTTTGGTAGGTAGCGTTAACGCATTTTCCTATTAATGTTTACTTTTGGCTCCTACACTACTTGAGCGTGGGAACTTGGGGCACTGGACCATTCGATAATCACGCGGCGCGAGACGTACTCGATAGCCTGCGGGATGGTTCTTTTGATCTCCGGCACTTTCAGCGATCGTGCGGCACGGGGGTGCTCGATTCCGATGAAGCCGAAGCGGTCATAGCATTAGGTGCACTGACGAAGCTGCCTGCCGATGGCCTGCCAGACGGCGTAGCCCCACGGGATCTTACGTCCCTGTACACCCCGCAATCTAAGGCATGGCTGCGCCGGCGCATCAACCAAGCGATGTGCTCTGAGTCCTCGTCGGTCTACGCGCTCTGGGAACCAACGGGGGAGCTGAACCAGTGGCTGCACACCGCCCAGGCCGCGCTGCCGTGAAATGGCTAGCAGGAGCGTCCAAGCAGTAGAATAGCGGGCATGGCTTTTGCTGCTGAACATCCCCTTATTCCAAACTCTGAACACCGCGTCGTCGGCGAGGTAGAACGCACCCCCGGCAAGTTTCAGGTCGTTTCTGATTATGAACCCGCAGGTGACCAGCCTGCGGCCATCAAGGAACTTGATGAGCGCCTCAACCGTGACGAGCGCGACGTTGTGCTCATGGGCGCAACCGGTACGGGTAAGTCCGCGACGGCCGCGTGGTTGATTGAAAAGCAGCAGCGACCCACGCTCGTCATGGCGCCCAATAAGACCTTGGCCGCGCAGCTGGCCAATGAGCTGCGCCAATTATTGCCCAATAACGCGGTGGAATATTTCGTCTCCTATTACGACTACTACCAGCCAGAAGCCTATATCGCGCAGACCGATACCTATATTGAAAAAGACTCCTCCATCAATGAGGACGTCGAGCGCCTGCGCCACTCGGCCACCTCTGGATTGCTCTCGCGGCGCGATGTCGTGGTGGTCTCCTCGGTCTCGTGCATCTACGGCCTGGGTACCCCGCAATCCTATTTGGATCGCTCGGTCATTATCGCCGTCGACGAGGAGCTCGATAGGGACCGTTTCCTCCGGCTTTTGGTGGATATCCAATATGAGCGCAACGATGTGGGCTTTACCCGCGGTACCTTCCGCGTCAAGGGCGATACGGTCGATATCATTCCGGCGTACGAGGAGCGCGCGGTGCGCATTGAGTTTTTCGGCGATGATATCGACTCGCTGTACTATATCCACCCGGTAACCGGTGACGTTATCGAACAGGTCGATGAAGTGCGCATTTTCCCCGCCACGCACTACGTGGCCGGCCCAGAGCGGATGGAAAAGGCCGTGGCCGATATCAAGGAAGAGTTGGCTGAGCGCCTCGAGGATCTAGAAAACCGCGGCAAGCTCCTAGAAGCACAGCGGCTGCGCATGCGCACGGAATATGACCTAGAGATGATCGAGCAGGTGGGGTTCTGTTCCGGCATTGAGAACTACTCCCGCCACGTGGATGGCCGCCCGGCGGGGTCCGCGCCAGCCACGCTCTTGGACTATTTCCCAGAGGATTTTCTTACCATCATCGATGAGTCCCACGTGACCGTGCCACAGATAGGCGGCATGTACGAAGGCGATATGTCGCGCAAGCGAAACCTGGTGGAATTTGGCTTCCGCCTGCCATCCGCGGTGGACAACCGGCCACTGACCTTCGATGAGTTTGAAGAGCGCGTTGGTCAAACCGTCTATATGTCCGCCACCCCTGGCGATTTCGAAATGACCTCCTCCGGCGGCGAGTTTGTCGAGCAGGTCATTCGCCCGACCGGCCTGGTCGATCCTAAGGTGACGGTGAAGCCCACAAAGGGCCAGATTGATGACCTTATTGATGAGATCCGCGGCCGCATCGCCTCTCAGGAGCGCGTATTGGTCACCACCTTGACCAAGCGCATGGCAGAAGACCTGACGGATTACCTCTTGGAGCAGGGGATTAAGGTCCGCTACCTGCACTCGGATATCGATACGCTGCAGCGCGTGGAGCTGCTGCGCCAATTGCGCCAGGGCGAATTCGACGTGCTCGTGGGCATCAACCTCTTGCGCGAGGGCTTGGACTTGCCCGAGGTCTCGCTCGTGGCCATCCTCGATGCGGATAAGGAAGGCTTCTTGCGCTCGACGACGTCGCTCATCCAGACCATTGGCCGCGCCGCGCGTAACGTATCGGGCGAGGTCATCATGTACGCGGATAAAATCACCGACTCGATGCAAGAAGCCATCGATGAAACGGAGCGCCGCCGCGAGAAGCAGATTGCCTATAACAAGGAACACGGTGTGGATCCGCAGCCGCTGCGCAAGAAGATCGCGGATATCTTGGACCAGGTCTATGAGAACAATGGGGAGGAGACCGCCGAGTCGGATCCTTCAGCGGTGGTGGAAAAGCGCGACGTGTCCAGCATGGCCACCGATGAGGTTGAGGCGCTCATCAATGACCTGCAGGCACAGATGGGCGCTGCCGCGCGCGAACTGAAATTCGAGTTGGCCGGCCGGCTGCGCGATGAGATTGCGGATTTGAAGAAAGAACTGCGCGGGCTGAAGGAAGCCGGAATCTAGCGGCGTGCGCGCCGTCCTGGTAACGCTCTCCCCCTAAAAGTGCGCACTACTGCAACGATCGGCTTATTGGTCCGGCGTCCTGACTATACTGGGGGCGACTAAAAGCCGGTTCAATGTGCCGACCTAGTACTTCACCAGCAAGGAGAATCATGCTTTCGTATCACACCATCGCCGTCGGTACCGATGGCTCTGAAACTTCCCTGCGCGCCGTGCGCTCGGCGGCATCCATGGCGCGGGCATACGATGCCAAGCTCATTATCGTCTCCGCAGCCTATAACCATTCTGGGTCCATGCTCGGCGCCCCCAGCGGTGAGGGCTCCAGGCTACCGGTGGTCAGCGAAGAAATGGCCGATACCTACCTCACGAACGCGCAGCGGATTGCTGAGTCCGAAGGGGCGGAAAACATTGAGGTGGTCACCACCCCCGGTGACCCCGTCAACGCCTTAATCGAGGTCACGGAGAAATACGACGTTGAGCTCCTAGTCGTGGGCAATCGCGGCGTTAATTCCATGCGCGGGCGCGTTTTTGGCTCGGTGCCAACGGAACTTACCCATAAATCCAAGGTGGATGTCGTGGTGGTTAACACGAGTGAAAAACGTTAATCACTTTTCATTGTTAGACTTGCAGTAACGCCAAGTTGGCACACTAGAATAGTTAGGGTACACACCCACAAAGAAAGGTCATCATGAGCGACTACAGCACGATTGTTGTCGGTACTGACGGTTCCAAGTCCTCCCTCCTCGCCGTGGAGCGAGCAGCCAAGATTGCCGCTGCATTCGATGCCACGCTGATCATCGGTTGTGCTTACTACGAGAATCAAGAGCAGGCTTCGAAGACCTTGCGTCAGGATTCCGTCACTATTCTTGGTGATGAGAAAGCCGAAGCCAACCTGCAGGCAGGCAAGGAAGAAGCGGAAAAGCACGGTGTTTCCAAGGTAGAAACCGCCGTCCGCCCTGGCACGCCGGTGCAAGCCCTGATGTCCATTGTCAATGACAATGATGCAGACCTGCTCATCGTTGGTAACCGCGGCATTAATTCCCTGACCGGCCGTCTGCTCGGCTCGGTGCCAGCGGATGTGGCGCGTCAGTCCGATTGTGACGTCATGATTGTTCACACCGTCAATTAATCTAGGCTTTCGCCTGACCGGCTTTCGCCTTACCCACCGCGGCGAGTCCACCTCTGGATTCGCGCGGTGGGTTTTGTGATCCCAGCGGGCTAAAGCACGCCGGCAGTATCTCCTACAAGGGTCAGCGTTTGCGTGGCCCGGGTGATGCAGACGTACAGATTCTGCAGCCCCTGCGGGGAGGCATCGACAATCTCGCGCGGGTGAAGCACGATAACGTGGTCGAATTCGAGGCCCTTAACTGCTTCGGCGTTCGTGGAATCAATGACCGCGGTCAGGCGGCCATCGTCCTCGGTGGTAATGCCGGGGGTGAAGTCGGCATCGGCAAGCCGGCGCACCGGCTCGCCATCGCGGATGGCAATGGCCGGGGTGGCATCCGGATCGATGGAGGCCAACAGGCCATTGGCAAGCTCGGTAATGGGCTCGGGCGTGCGGTAATTGACGGTAAGGAGGTGGTGGCGGAAGCGCTGGGCGATGAACGGTTCCAGGGCCTCGCCCCAGTCATCCACGCCGGCAGGGGAGCCCGTCTGCGAGGTATCGCCAACCAACGTCATCCACCGGGACGGGCAGCGGCGGAAGAGCATCCGCCATTCCATCGGGGTAAGCTCCTGCGCCTCGTCCACGATGATATGGCCAAAGGCCCACGTGTGATCCTCCCGGGCGCGCTGCGCGGTGGTGCGCGTATCCCGCACCTCCTGGCGCTGCGCCAGGGTTTCTGCGTCGATCACGTCGTGCGCCGAAAGAATTTCCGCCTCAAACATGTCATCGTCGTTATCGGTCGATTCGGAGGAGGACAGGATATCCAGCGCACCTTCTGCATCCGCGATTTGCTCGCGCCACTCGGCGTCCTTGGCCGCCTTCTTTTCCTCCGGATTGGGCAGCCCGATGAGGACGGCCAACTCATCCAAAAGGGCAGCATCGGAATCAGTCCAGGCGTAGCCATCAGCGCGGTACAAGGCGGCCTGGGTTTCCTCGTCGTAGCCGCGGGCAGCCGAGGCAATGCGTTCGCGGGAAGACAATAACGCGGCGAGTACCTCAGAGGGATCAAGCTCGGGCCAAAAATCATCGATGCAGCCCACCACGGACTCATCAATGGCAAGATCGTCGTGGAATTGGTCCACATCCGCGCGGCTTAAGAGGTTTTCCCCGCCCAGGGGATCCGTGCCCACCTTGGTGGCCATCTCCTGGGCCAGGTCCTCTACGAAGTGCTCGATGAACGCCTCGCGCGCCTGGTTATGCGGCTTGCGTGAGCGGCGGGCGCGGGKGCGCGCCCTCTTCACCATGGACGGCGKGRTGGTCAGGGKCAGGCCATCCACGGTGATGTCCCGAGGCTCATTCGGCACCTGCTGATAATCCTTGACGGCGGCGCTCAGGATTTCCGCCATGGCCGCACTGCCCTTAATCTCGCGGCCCACAAGCCCCTCGGTATGGGTGGGAGTAATGCCGGGAAATAACCCACCGATGGTGGAGAGCACGACACCGGTTTCACCGAGTTCTGGCAGCACGCGGGAAATATAGTCCAAGAAATTGGTATTGGGCCCAACGATGAGTACACCGGTGGAAGATAGCAGTTCGCGGTGGGTATAGAGCAGGTAGGCAACGCGGTGCAGCGCGACGGCAGTCTTACCGGTGCCGGGGCCGCCTTCTACGACCATGACGCCGCGGGTATTATCCCGAATGATCTCGTCCTGCTCGCGCTGGATTGTTTCCACGATGGACGTCATGTGTCCCGTGCGGGCGCGTTGCATGGCAAAGTACAGGGCGGACTCGCTCGCCACGCCCGCCTCTTCCTCTCGCACGCCTGGGCCATCTAAGGCCTCATCATTGACATCAGTGACCGTGCGGCCGGACATGCGGATCTGGCGGCGCGTGTGTACGCCTTCAGGTTGTGCGGTGGTGGCGAGGTAAAAGGGGCGGGCCATGGGCGCGCGCCAATCCAGAAGGAGGGTGCGATAGTTTTCTTCGCGCGCATCCAAACCCATGCGGCCGATATAGCGGCGGTCCAGTCCTTCTTCAGTCGGGTTATCGCCGGGAGCATCGATATCGATACGGCCAAAGACGAGCCCCATCTGCGCGACGTTGAGGCGGTCCAATTTGGCCTGCAAGCCGTGGTATTCCGTTTCGCGGCGCACTAAGGCATCGGCATCGGGGGTCGCCGGATCGACCTCGGCCTGGACCTCATTCAGGCGCGCGTTTGCCGCGGCTACCTCGTCATCTAGGCGGTCAAAAAGGCCATCGACATAGTTCTGCTCGGCTTCGATGGCTGAAATTCCAGCGTTATCCGCGCGGCTGGATGAAGATGCGTCAGCGGGAGAATGAGTGGCTGGAGAATTCTTCGGTGCAGAGTTCACAAGACTCCTCAGAATGAAACACGAAAATATGGGGTGGGCGCGCATCCGCGTGCCGTGTAGGGGAGGTTCGAGTTTAGACCTTGCCGTGACAAAGAACAACGGCCCAGCGTAGGGGCTGGGCCGTGTGCGAGGGTTAAGGCGAATTACTTAGCGCGCTTTTCAATCTTCTTGATAGCGGCTTCGATCTTCTTATTAGCCTTTTTTTGCAGCTTATCTGCGTGCTTAGAAGCCTTCTTAGCAGCGCGCTTGGAGTCTGCCTTGTCGAGCTTCGATGCGGCGTCATCGGCACGCTTTTGTGCCTTGTTCGCGGCCTTGACGGCACCCTTGCGGGCGGTCTTAGCGTTGGACTCAGCGGACTTCAGCCAGTCCTGCTTGTTGTCGCCGACGTAGGACTTGGCGCTATCCACGGAGTCCTCGATGAAGGACTTCGCGTTGTCCAAGAAGCCGCGACCGGAATCCTGCCAGTCATCCTTGTTGTCATCGACGTAGTCCTTGGCGTCATCGACATAGGACTTGGCGGTATCCAGGAGGCCGCGACCGGTGGACTGCCAGTCATCCTTGTTGTCATCCACATAGGCCTGAGCCTTCTGGGAGGTCTCATTGAACCAGTCGCCGGCCTTGTTGGACAGCTCGTTGGCGCGAGCGGAAAGCTCCTCGCGCTTTTCCTGGGACTCAGACTTGGTAGGCAGCGCCTGCTGAATCTTCTTATTGGTGCGCTCACCGGCCTTTTGTGCGCGCCAGCGCAGGGAAGGCTTGCCCTCGGTGTCCTGGGTGGTGATAAAGAGCGCGCCGAGCAGGGCGGTGTTGGTAATGAAGCCGTTGCGACGGTCTTCCTTGTCCTTCTTGTTATCTGCGGCCCAGAAGTTATTTTTGCCCACTAAGTTAGGCAGGGTAGCGGCAGCCAGCACGGCTGCGGAGGTGCGGGGTGCCTTGCCCAGAGCCAAGGTGGTACCTGCACCGATCTTTGCGCCGCCGAGGGCGCGGGTAGCTAGTTCCGGATCATTGGGAATCAGGTTCTTGTAACCGGAGGGGACGAACTTGCGCAGGGTCTTGAGGAAGCCTTCGGTTTCCTTGGTGTGCTCCGAGGCATTGCGCAGGTCGTCTACACCTTCCCATACAAATACCGATGCCAGCATGGGGCGGGCAAACTTGCGAATCATAGTCCTTTAAGCTCCTTAGCTCGTTGTTCTAGACCAATCGTGTGATTGACCATTATACGCTGAAATAGCCGCCTAGATCACCAACGGCGCTCCCACCAATCACCCAACTTGGGGCGTTCTTCCCCCAAGGTGGTGGGCTTGCCATGCCCTGGGCGGATGATGGCGTTATCCGGGAACTCCTCGAAAACACGCTTGGTGACGTCCTTATATAGCCGCACGAAGTCGCCTTCAGAGGTCGTTCGACCCAATCCACCGGGGAATACGGAATCTCCCACAAACAGGTTGGTGACCCCGTCAACGGTGGCCACGAGTGCCACGCCGCCGGGGGTATGGCCGCGCAGGATGATGATGGGCAATTTCATGCCGGCAAACTCGATGGAATCGCCCTCGCGCAGCTCAACGTCTACGTCTTCCGGAATGGCCGGCGAATCAATGAAGGAGGCGTAGTGCTTTGCGTTGGTGGCCTCCAAAACCTCGTCGAGAGCCCGCACGTGATCCCAATGGCGGTGCGTGGTGAGAACGGCGGKGRTGTCAACCCCYGCCTCSCGCGCCMTGTTGAGGRTGGCGGGGGSGTTATCGGCGGCATCGACAAGCAAGCCTTGATCGCCGGCGGTAAGCAGGTAGCAGTTATTGTCCATTTCCGAAACGGAGATTTGGTGAAGATGTAGCTCGTTAGTCATACGTCCCAGCCTACGGGTACATTCAAGGGGAGATTAAAATCTATGATGTGGAGGCTGGAGCGCAGTGGCAGAACGATTGATTGTGCGAGGCGCACGGGAACACAATCTCAAGGGCGTGGATATCGATATTCCGCGCGATAAAATGGTGGTTTTTACTGGGCTTTCGGGCTCTGGTAAGTCCTCGCTGGCCTTCGATACCATCTTCGCGGAGGGCCAACGCCGCTACGTGGAATCGTTGAGCTCTTATGCCCGGATGTTTTTGGGCCAGATGGATAAACCCAATGTGGAATACATCGGTGGCCTGTCGCCGGCGGTGTCCATCGATCAGAAGTCTACGAACCACAACCCGCGCTCTACCGTGGGCACGATTACGGAAATTTACGATTACCTCCGCTTGCTCTTCTCGCGCGCCGGCACCCCGCACTGCCCCAAGTGCGATGCCGTCATCGAGCGCCAGACGCCGCAGCAGATCGTTGATGCCGTCCTGGAGCAGGAAGAAAAGCTGAAGTTCCAGGTGCTTGCCCCGGTGGCCCGCAAGCGCAAGGGTGAGTTTGTCGACCTCTTCCAGGACCTTTCGGCGCAGGGCTACTCCCGCGTGCGCGTGGATGGTGAGACCCACCAATTAAGCGATCCGCCGAAGCTAAAGAAGCAGGTCAAACACACCATCGAGGTGGTGGTGGACCGGCTGCAGGTCAAGGCATCGCAGAAGCAGCGCCTCACCGATTCCGTGGAAACGGCTTTGCGGCTTGCCGATGGCCTCGTCACCATCGAGTTTGTTGATAAAGAGGAACTCACGCATACCTATTCCGAGAAGGCGGCCTGCCCCAACGGCCATACCCTCACCATCGAGGAGTACGAGCCACGCGCGTTTTCCTTTAACGCGCCCTTTGGCTCCTGCCCGGTCTGCGATGGCTTGGGCACGAAGCTCGAAGTGGATGTAGACCTGCTCATCCCGGATCCGGATGCCCCGGCTGTCGATGCCGTGCAGCCGTGGCATTCCAGCCCGAATTCCCGGTACTTCGTCAAACTCGTGGAAGGTTTGGGCAAGGCCCTGGGCTTTGACCCGCAGACCCCTGTCAGCGAGCTGACCAAGGAGCAGCGCGATGCGTTGATTTATGGCACCGAAACCGAGGTGCGGGTGCGCTATAAGAACCGCTATGGCCGCCAGCGCAATTGGACCGCGCCCTTTGAGGGTGCCGTCGGATTCCTGCACCGCAAATTGGATACCACGGATTCGCAGTCCCAAAAGGATCGGCTGCTGCAATACACCCGCCGGGTGCCGTGTAGCACGTGTAAGGGAACGCGCCTGAAGCCGGAAATCCTCGCCGTGCGCCTGGCGTCGACCACGCATGGCGAACAGTCCATCGCGGGGCTTAGCGCCCTGTCCATCGAGGATGCCTCGGAGTTTTTGGATTCGCTGGTCTTGGGTCACCGCGAGGAAATCATCGCTGGGGCGGTGTTGAAGGAGACCCAAGCCCGCCTGCGCTTCTTATTGGACGTGGGCCTTAACTACCTCACCCTGGACCGCGGCGCCTCGACCCTGTCTGGCGGGGAGGCCCAGCGCATCCGCCTGGCCACGCAGATTGGATCCGGGCTTGCCGGTGTGCTCTACGTGTTGGACGAGCCGTCCATCGGTTTGCACCAGCGCGATAATCACCGCCTGATTTCGACCTTGCAGCGTCTGCGCGATATCGGCAATACGCTCATCGTGGTCGAACACGATGAAGACACCATTCGCTCGTCCGATTGGCTCGTGGATGTGGGCCCGCGCGCCGGCGAATACGGCGGCGAAGTGGTCTACCAAGGCGAGCCCGCCGGCGTGGAGAAGGTAAAGGAGTCTCTAACGGGGCAGTACCTATCCGGTTCCAAGGTCCTGGCCGTTCCGGATCACCGCCGCGAGATCGATAAGGACCGCACCCTGAAGGTGGTTGGTGCCCGGGAAAATAACCTCAAGGGAATCAACGTTGAGATTCCGCTCGGCGTTCTGGTGTGCATTACCGGCGTATCCGGCTCCGGCAAGTCCACCGTGGTCAATGAAATCCTCGCCAAGACCTTGGCCAATAACTTGAACCGCGCCCGGCAGGTTCCTGGGCGCGCCAAGCGCGTGGAGGGCATTGAGCACCTGGATAAATTGGTGCAGGTGGATCAGAGCCCGATTGGCCGCACCCCGCGTTCCAACCCGGCGACCTACACCGGCGTCTTTGATAAGATTCGCAACCTTTTTGCGGAGACCCAAGAAGCAAAGGTGCGCGGTTACAAGGCCGGCCGCTTTTCCTTCAACGTCAAAGGCGGGCGCTGCGAGGCTTGCCAGGGCGATGGCACCATCAAGATTGAGATGAACTTCTTGCCGGATGTTTATGTCCCGTGTGAGGTCTGCGAGGGCGCGCGCTATAACCGCGAGACCCTGGAGGTCCACTACAAGGGCAAAAACATCGCGGAAGTGCTGGACATGCCGATTTCTGAAGCCGCGGACTTTTTCGAGCCCATTACCTCCATCCACCGCTACTTGGCCACGCTTGTCGATGTCGGCCTGGGCTACGTCCGCCTCGGCCAAGCCGCCACCACGTTGTCCGGCGGTGAGGCTCAGCGCGTGAAGCTCGCCTCGGAGCTGCAAAAGCGCACCAATGGCCGCACCATCTATATCTTGGATGAGCCGACGACCGGTCTGCACTTTGAGGATATTCGCCGGTTGATGCTGGTGATTCAAGGCTTGGTAGATAAGGGCAATTCCGTGCTCATCATTGAGCACAACCTCGATGTCATCAAGGCAGCGGACTGGATTGTGGATATGGGCCCTGAAGGCGGTGCCGGCGGCGGCACCGTGGTTGCGCAGGGTACGCCGGAAAAGGTTGCACAAGTGGAAGGCTCCTATACCGGCGGCTACCTCAAGGAACTGCTTCCTTAAAAACTAAAGTCGATAGTTTCTGTGAAAAATTGTCCCCTTTCTAAAAGATGGGCTAGTCTGTGAGGAATGAATCTGCGGCGGAGAATGGGAGCGATACTGGCGACGGTATCGCTTGCTGCCGTGGCGGCGTGCTCGTCGCCGGAACAGGCGCCGGATACGGCGGGGGRAGGGGSATCGGCAAGCGCTAGCGATAATGCCGATGCCGCAATCGCCAAAGATCTAGACCGCGCCATTGCGGCAGTGTCCAAGGACTATGACGCTAAGGTCGGCGTGGCCATCTCCGTCGGCGAAGAAAAAATTTCTGCGGGCGACAAAGGCGAAGGCCCAGCATGGTCCACCATCAAAGTGCCCATCGCGATTACGGCCCTGCAGGACGGCGCCGATCCATCCTTGGTGGATTTGGCCATCAAGGAATCCGATAATGATGCCGCCTACGCATTGTGGTCGCAAGTGCAGTGGGAAGAAGGTGTGGCCTCGGAGGCGGTGGAAAAGCTCTTGCGCGAGCACGGCTCGAATGCCTCCATTGAGGACGATGCTTTTGGGTACTCCATCTGGCCATTGCAGGAGCAAGCAAATTTCGGGGCGCAATTGCCCTGCATCAAAGAAGCCGAATATGTCCATGAGGTATTAAATGACATCGTGGAATGGCAAAACGTTGGCCTCTCCAAACACACAAGCACCCGGGCAAAAAGCGGGTGGGGGCTCGATGAAAATAGCGATGACTACACCTTCCGGCAATTCGGTGTCCATGAAAAGGACGGTAAAAGGGTAGGCGTGGCCTTGAGCGTCATCGTCGAGGGCGAGGATTATGAAAATGGCTCCGCCGCGATCGATGACCTTGCCGATGATGTCCTCAAGTCCATTGATAAAGCCATTGCGGATGAAAAACTAGAGCCCGATTCCACCTGCGAGGATGCCTAGTATTCTGCGGTTTGCCTTAAATGGTAGCGGCTGCTAGTGTCGTATCCACTACCGCCCAAGGTACCTTTTCTAGGAACCTGGGTCACAAGCGGAGATTCTCCCACCCGATGCCGCGAACTTCAGGTTCGTTGGATAACGGTAAAGGTAACCAGACATTTACGTCTGGCTCTGTGAGATCTCCCGGCTGCCTTTGGCAGACCGGGTTAGATTCGTTTGTGGTCCACGGTAGGTGAACTCATTACCCAAAACCCCTAATCGAGGAGAACCACAATCAGCGCTGAAGCTCGCATTAATGAGCGTATCCGAGTACCCGAGGTCCGTCTTGTCGGCCCCGGTGGTGAACAGGTGGGTATCGTCCGCACCGATGATGCCCGCAAGCTTGCCTATGAAGCTGACCTGGATTTGGTCGAGGTTGCTCCAAAGGCTAAGCCCCCAGTTGCCAAAATCATGGACTACGGCAAGTTCAAGTATGAGCAGGCCCAAAAGGCTCGCGAATCTCGTAAGAACCAGCAGCAGACCGTGGTGAAGGAACAGAAGTTCCGTCCGAAGATCGACGATCACGATTATGAGACCAAGAAGAGTAACGTAGTTCGCTTCCTGGAAAAGGGATCCAAGGTTAAGGTGACCATCATGTTCCGCGGCCGCGAGCAATCGCGACCGGAGCTAGGTTTCCGGCTTTTGGAGCGGTTGGCCGATGACGTCGCTGAGGTTGGCGTAGTTGAGTCCCGCCCCAAGCAGGATGGTCGCAACATGACCATGGTTTTGGGTCCGGTTCGTAAGGGCAAAAAGTAAACCATATTCCACGTAGGATTTAAGGACTTATACTCATGAAGCAGAAGACCCACAAGGGCACCGCAAAGCGCATCAAGGTGACCGGTTCCGGCAAGCTGCGCCGCGAGCAGGCAAACCGCCGCCACTTGCTGGAGGGCAAGCCTTCCAAGCGTACCCGTCGCCTCAAGGGCACCGAGTCCGTCTCCCAGCCAGACACCAAGCGCGTCAAGCGCCTGCTCGGTCGCGCTTAATAGCGCCCAATCAACCCACATCCACCATCTCAACCAGAATTTAAGGAAGTATTACTGTGGCACGAGTAAAGCGCTCAGTTAACGCAAAGAAGAAGCGTCGCGCGATCCTGAAGTCCGCCAAGGGTTACCGCGGTCAGCGTTCCCGCCTGTACCGTAAGGCTAAGGAGCAGTGGCTGCACTCTATGACTTACGCTTMCCGCGMCCGCCGCGCGCGTAAGTCCGAGTYCCGCAAGCTGTGGAYCCAGCGCATCAMCGCTGCTGCCCGCATRAATGACAYCMCCTACAACCGCCTCATCCACGGGCTGCGCTTGGCCGAGATCGAGGTAGACCGCAAGATCCTCGCCGAGCTTGCCGTCAACGACTTCGAGGCTTTCTCCGCACTGTGCGAGACCGCTAAGGCCGCCCTGCCTGAGGACGTCAACGCACCAAAGGCTGCGTAAGCCTTTCCAGCTACATAGCTGCTCGCCCACTCCACGCCGCTCGACGCGGTGAGGGGTGGGTTTTGTTCTATCTCACTGTCTCAAGCCTGCTAATAATCTGTTCGCTGTATGTGCTAAATTGATGAGTCGATAAAACCAGCATTTGCAAGAAGACCGGCGCGGCATGACGAGCCCATATAACTGCGAGCAACCAGAAGGCAACCCTGGTTCAAGTCAATTTTCCGGCCAGGATCGGCCGTATTACTCCCAGGAATTCCACTCTGGTGGCTATCCGCAGCAGGGCTATCCTCAGCAACAATATGCGGCGACTGGTAACCAAAAGTCCTGGGTAGCTGCGTTGCTTCTGTGCTTCTTCTTGGGCAGTGTTGGAGCGCATAACTTCTACACTGGCCGTACAACTTATGCCATCGTGCAGTTGTCGCTGAATATCCTCGGCTGGTTTACCTTCTGGTTCCTGTTGGGCTTCCTTTTCTGGACCGTTCTAGGAATCTGGGTGTTTATTGAGTTCTTCATGATTCTCCTTGGCGTGGGCGATTACGACAAAGACGCACGCGGAGTTCCGCTAAAGAAATAATACTTTTCCCATGGCCTGCCGGATTTCTGGCAGGGCTTTGTTATACCTAAGGTTCGGAACGTGCGCAAACGTGCCCAAGGTAGGGTAGGGCCTATGAATTTAGACTTTGACTCGGCCTTTACTGAACGCACTCCGCGCATCGTCAACGCGGCGAAATTGCACCGGGCTGCTAGCCGTAAGAAGGCGAAACAGTTCATCATCGAGGGCGAAAATGCTGTCGACGCCGCAGTATCCACGGGGGCGGCGACGGATGTATTCGTGACGGAAAAGGCTGCAGAGCGCTTCGCGGACATCGTTACGGCTTGCGGGTATATGGACGTTTATGTTCACCCCATTACAGATAAGGCCGCGAAGCACTTGGCCGATACCGCGACGACGACGGGAATTTTTGCCTTGTGCAGTTCTTCCGTCTTGTGGTCTGCGGGAAGGATTCTTAATGGGAAGCCGAAGTTGATTTCGGTGCCGGTGCTTACCTCTGAGCCCGGAAACGCGGGTACGTTGATTAGGACTTCGGATGCGATGGGCGCCGATGGCGTGATCTTTGCAGGCGAGACCGTGGATCCCTTAGGCAGCAAGGTTGTCCGCGCTTCAGCCGGCTCCTTATTCCACGTCCCTGTCGCGCGCGATCCAAATATCAAGGACGTATTGGGTCAGCTGCGCAAGTCTGGCATGCAAATCGTTGCCACAGCCGCGGATGGGGAAGTAGAGCTTGCTGATGCCGACCTCTCCCAACCCACCGCCTGGCTCTTCGGCAATGAGGCTCACGGGCTGGGCGAGCTGCTTGAAGAGGCCGATATGCGGGTACGCATCCCACTGCGGGGGAGCGCGGAGTCACTCAACCTTGCCACCGCGGCCAGCATCTGCTTGTACGAATCCGCCAAGGCGCAGGACCAGAACTAGGCCGCAATCGCGTTGCTCCGCGGTAGCGAATGAAAAGGGGGTCCCTGGGGCTGTCCGTGTCCTAGTGACAGAGTAAGATTGCACGCGTTAGTTTTCGCGCGAGAAGAAGGTACGAAGTACGTGTCCGATACACCGCAGATCGAATTGACCGAACAGGCCCTCGGGGCCGCGGCCGATAAGGCTATCGCAGCCTTCGAAGCAGCAGAGACCCTAGAGGATCTCGCCGCTGCCCGCCGCGAGCACTTAGGCGATAACGGGTATAYCCCGCAAGCCCGCCAATCCCTCGGCCAAATACCTAAGGATCAACGCAAAGCCGCCGGTAAGGCCGTCAACATGGCCCGCGGCAAGATGGAAAAGCGGTTTGCGCAGGTCAAGGAGGAATTGGAGCAGCAGGCCCGCGAGGCCCAGCTCAAGGCCGAAACCGTCGATGTGACCATTCCTACGACCCGAGCGCAAACGGGTGCGCTGCACCCCATTACGTCCTTATCGGAGCGCATTGCCGATATTTTCGTTGGCATGGGATGGGAAATCGCCGATGGCCCAGAGATTGAGGCCGAGTACTTTAACTTCGATGCCCTGAACTTTAAGCCGGATCACCCAGCGCGCACCCTGCAGGATACGTTCCACGTGGGCAAGGAAGGCTCCAAGCAGGTCCTGCGCACGCACACCTCGCCTGTGCAGGTGCGCACGATGCTCGAGCGCGATGTGCCCTTGTACATCGCCTGCCCAGGGCGCGTTTTCCGTACGGACGAACTGGACGCCACCCACACCCCGGTCTTCCACCAGATGGAGGGCCTTGCCGTGGATAAGGGACTTACCATGGCTCACCTGCGCGGAACGCTCGAGCACCTAGCCAAGGTGCTCTTCGGTTCCGAAACCACGACGCGCATGCGCGTGAATTACTTCCCGTTCACGGAGCCTTCCGCCGAGGTGGACGTCTGGTTCCCCAATAAAAAGGGCGGCGCCGGCTGGATTGAATGGGGCGGTTGCGGAATGGTCAACCCCAACGTGCTGCGCGCGGTAGGCGTTGACCCGGAAGAGTACACGGGCTTCGCGTTCGGCATGGGCCTTGAGCGCACCCTGCAATTCCGCAATGGACTAACCGATATGCGCGACATGGTTGAAGGCGATGTCCGCTTCACCCTGCCCTTTGGCGTACAGGCTTAAAACCCAGAAAGGATAGATACATCATGCTTATTTCCCAAGACTGGGTTACCCGTATCCTTGGCGCCTCCAATCCGAATTGGAGCGTGTCCGCTGCAGATATGGACTCCGGTTTCGTCCGCGTGGGCTTTGAAACCGAAGGATATGAGCCGGTCCCCGAGACTACTGGCCCATTGGTTATTGGCCAGGTCGTAGAAATCGAAGAGCTCACGCAGTTCAAAAAGCCCATCCGGTACTGCCAGGTCAACGTTGGCCAGGCAAATGGCACCGGTGAATTGCAGGGCATTATCTGCGGTGCGCGTAACTTCCGCTTGCACGATTACGTCGTAGTCTCCCTGCCCGGCGCAGAGCTGCCTGGTGGGTTCAAAATCGCGGCGCGCGAAACCTACGATCACATCTCCAATGGCATGATGTGCTCCGCTGCTGAGCTGGGCCTTGGCACGCAGGCAAACGGCATCATCGTCCTGGGTGAGGAAGTCGCGGATATGGTTGGCGAAGATGCTCGCCCAGCTATCGGCCTGTCCGATACCGACTTTGACGTCAACATCACCCCAGACCGCGGATACGCGCTATCCGCCCGTGGTCTCAGCCGCGAAATCGCCTCTTCCTTCGATCTGCAGTTTAAGGACGTCGCCGATGATCCAGCGGTGGCCGGAATCGATACCTCTGCGGTGCCAGAGGCAGAAGGCTCGCTTATCAACATCGATCTACGCGAGGAGACAAAGGCGCAGCGATTTGGCGTGCGCAAGGTAAGCGGCATCGATCCGCAGGCGCGCACGCCATTTTGGATGGAGCGCGAACTCATGCTGTGCGGCCAACGCAGCGTCAATGTGGCAACGGACGTGACCAACTACGTCATGTTGCTTTTGGGCACCCCGATGCATGCCTTTGATGCCAATGAAATCGCGGGCGATCTCACGGTGCGCAATGCACAAGAGGGCGAGAAGTTTGAGACCCTCGATCACGTCACGCGCGAGCTCTCTGGTGAAGACGTGGTCATCTGTGATGACAACGGCATCCAATCGTTAGCCGGTGTTATGGGCGGCACGCACTCAGAGATTTCTGATCAGACCACGGATGTCTACTTCGAATCCGCTATCTGGGATCCCATTACCGTGGCCCGTACCTCTCGCCGCCACAAGCTGTCCTCTGAGGCATCCCGCCGATTTGAGCGCGGCGTCGATCCTGCCCTCGTTGAGGTGGCCCTTGATATTGCGTGCGCGCTATTGCACTCCATTGCGGGCGGAACGGTCGAAAAGGGGCGTACCCTCGTCGGAGAGATAGCCGAGCCCCAAGCCATTCGCTTGCGTGCCGAAAAACCGAGCGAATACGCCGGCGTCGAATACTCCCGCGAGACCGTTATCTCCCGCCTTAAAGAGGTGGGCTGCACGGTCGAGGAAGGATCGGATTCGGTTCTGCAGGTTACGCCCGCGACGTGGCGTACCGATATTTCCATGGACGTTGACCTCATTGAGGAGGTCCTGCGCCTGGAAGGCCTAGAGGATATCCCCACCGTTCTGCCCACGCCGGCTGGCGGTCGCGGTTTGACCCCAACGCAAAAGCGCCGCCGCGCCATTGGCCACGGTTTGGCTTATGCGGGCTATGCAGAGGTTTTGCCCACGCCGTTTATCGCAAACGACACCTTTGATTTGTGGGGCCTTGCGGCTGACGATGCTCGCCGCAATACCGTCGCCGTGCAGAACCCCTTGGAATCTGACAAGGCCATCTTGGCCACGACCTTGCTCCCCGCAACGCTTGAGGCTTTGGGTCGCAACGTAGCTCGCGGACGCAAGGATCTAGCCCTCTATGGCCTGCAGCAAGTAGCCTTCAAGCGCGCAGAATCTTCGCCCATGCCGTCTGTTGCGCAGCGTCCTGGCGATGAAGTGGTAGAAGAACTCCTGCGCACGCTTCCTGAACAGCCCTTGCACGTGGCAACCGTTGCAACCGGCAAGATGGAGCACGAGGGGCCGTGGGGCGAAGGCCGCGATTACACTTACGCGGACGCGATTGAATCCGCGCGTTTGGTGGCCCGCGCCGCTGGCCTGGATATCGAGGTCGAAGCCGCGGACCACCTGCCGTGGCACCCAGGCCGGTGCGCCGCCATCAAGGCGGCAGGAGCCGATGACATCGTGGGCTATGCCGGCGAATTGCACCCGCAGGTGCTTGAGGCCCTCAACCTGCCACCGCGCACGTGCGCGATGGAGCTTGATATCACCGCGCTGCCGCTGACCGAGCGCTTCCCAGCGCCGGTACTGTCGGCATTCCCAGCCTTGCACCAGGACATCGCGTTGGTAGTGGATGAGGATATCCCAGCGGAAAAGGTGCGCGCCACGGTGGAAGAGGGTGCGGGAGACCTCATCGAGTCGGTCGACTTGTTTGATATCTTCCGCGGTGAGCAATTGGGTGAGGGCAAGAAGTCCTTGGCCTTCCAGCTGCAATTCCGCGCTGCGGACCGTACCTTGACCGATGAGGAAGTCAACGAGCACCGCACGACGGCCGCCGAATTGGCCAAGCAGCGATTCGGCGCAGAAATGCGAGCATAGGACGGGCCAGAAGCCCAGCCTTTTGCATTAAACGGCGAAGAACCAGACTTTGGTGGAACATAAACCACTCGGGTCTTGGGTCTTCGCCGTTTTGCGTTTTCATGCAACATGTTAATTATTTTCATGCCGCCTGAACTGGGGAAAGTAACCCAATTCACTGAATAACATACAGCGGAACGTATTTCTTGCTATAGTTCCTCGTATGACGATTTCAGTAGCAGTGGCAGGGGCCACAGGATACGCCGGCGGTGAGACACTGCGCCTGCTGCTATCCCACCCTGCCTATCACTCCGGTGACCTGCGCATCGGTTCCTTGACGGGAAATTCCCAAGTGGGCCAGCGCGTCGCAGAAATCATGCCGCATCTGCCGCAGCTGGCAGATCGCGTCATTGCTGACACCACGCCCGAAGAGTTAGCCGGACACGACGTCGTCTTCTTGGGCTTGCCGCACGGGCACTCGGCGCGGCTCGCGGAGCAATTAGGCGATGAGGTCACCATCATCGATTGCGCCGCCGACTTTCGGCTGCGCGAGGAGAGCGATTGGGCAGCCTACTACGGCGGGGACTATGCGGGGCAGTGGCCGTACGGTATCCCGGAAATCCCGGGCAATAGGTCGAACCTTAAAGGTACAAACCGGGTCGCCGTGCCTGGTTGTTTCCCCACGGCCATTACCTTGGGGGCGTTGCCCGCCATTGCCCGCGAGCTCGTGGAGCCCGCCCTGTCCGTCATCGCTATTACCGGCGTCTCCGGAGCGGGAAAGAAGGCATCCGTCGCGCAATTGGGCGCGGAGACCATGGGAAACGTCAAGGCCTATAAACCAGGCGGCACCCACCGCCATACCCCGGAAATCGTACAAAACCTGCAACCATTTTCTCGCGACCAGGTATCCGTGAGTTTCACCCCGGTGCTCGCACCCATGCCCCGAGGGATTCTGGCGACGATTACGGCGGAGCTGAAAGGGGGCATCGGCAAGCAGCAGGTGCGCACCGCCTTCGAAGAATTTTATGCAGATGAGCCTTTCTGCCTCGTGCTGCCAGAAGGCCAACAACCGGAAACCCAGAACGTGGTGGGCACGAACATGGTGCATATCCAAGCCCATGTCGATGACAATTCCCACCGCCTCATCATCACCGCGGCGCTCGACAATTTATGCAAGGGTACTGCCGGTGCCGCCGTGCAATGCATGAACCTTGCGCTGGGATGGACAGAAACTTTGGGATTGCCCCAAGCCGCAGTCGCCCCGTAGGGCTGCGCACTAATTAGAGGAGAATTTTATGACTACACCTGGAATAACCGGGCCCGCCGGATTTAGCGCCGGCGCCGTGAAGGCCGGAATCAAGCCCTCTGGCAAGTCGGACTTGGCATTGATTATCAATGAAGGCCCGCGCTCGGACGCCGCGGCAGTGTTCACGCGCAATCGCGTGGTGGCGTCCCCCGTTAAGGTCTCCCGCGAGGCCGTAGCGGATGGCCAGCTGCGCGCCGTAGTCATCAACTCCGGCAATGCCAATGCGTGCAACGGCGCGCAAGGCGACGTCGATGCACGCGCAATGGTCGATGCCGTATCCCATGGCACGGATATCGCCGTGAAGGATATTGCCATTTGTTCTACCGGGCTCATCGGCGAGCCGCTGCCTATGGACAATGCGCTTGCGGGCATCGCGGACGTAGTCAATCACGTGGGCACGACCCCACAGCACGGCAATGACGCCGCCACTGCGATTATGACCACGGATACCGTTCCTAAGGAATCTGTTTATACGGGTGATGGTTGGTCCGTGGGCGCTATGGGCAAGGGCGTTGGCATGATGGCGCCGTCGCTTGCCACGATGTTGGTCTGCATTACTACCGATGCCGTCGCTGACGCAGCGGTCCTGCAAAGCTCGCTGGAGAAGGCCTGCGCACAGACGTTTAATACCTTGGATGTGGACGGTTCGACCTCTACCAATGACACCGTGATCGTCATGTCTTCCGGGGCCTCCGGCGTCCAGCCCAGCGAAGAGGAGTTGGATCAGGCAATCCTTGAGGTCTGCGCGGATATTGCGGATCAGCTCCAGGCCGATGCTGAGGGAGTGACAAAGCGCGTAAAGATCACCGTCGAAGGCACGGGCTCTGATGAGCAGGCGCTTAATGCCGCTCGCACCCTGGGGCGGGATAACTTATTCAAGTGCGCCATGTTCGGTTCCGATCCCAACTGGGGCAGGGTACTGGCCGCCGTCGGCATGGCGGATGCGGACATGGATCCGGACAATATCTCCGTCTACTTCAATGACCAGCCGGTATGCGTGCACTCGACGGGCGCGCCCGGAGCCCGCGATGTGGACTTGAGCGGGGCGGATATCGATGTCCGCGTGGATCTCGGCACCGGCGGTGAGGGRACGGCGTTCGTCTACACTACGGACCTGTCCTACTCCTACGTTGAGATCAACTCGGCGTATAGCTCCTAGGAGGAGAAATGTTTCCCGGATTAAATAATCAGGAACGCGCTACGGTGCTGGCTGAAGCCCTGCCATGGCTGCAGCACTTCCGCGATAAAATCGTCGTCGTCAAGTATGGCGGCAACGCCATGGTGGATGAGGAACTCAAGGAAGCCTTTGCGGCGGATATGGTGTTTCTGCGCACCATCGGGGCAAAGCCCGTCGTCGTCCACGGTGGTGGCCCGCAGATCAATTCCATGCTGGATAAGCTCGGCATAGAAGGAGAATTTAAGGGCGGTTTCCGCGTCACCTCACCCGAAATCATGGACGTGGTGCGCATGGTCCTTTTTGGTCAAGTCGGCCGCGGACTGGTGAACCTCATCAACTCGCACGGGCCATACGCCGTGGGCACAAGCGGTGAAGACGCAGGTCTCTTCCGCGCCACCAAGCGCTTTGTGGACGTAGAAGGAGAGGCAACCGATATCGGCATGGTGGGCGATATCGTGGAGGTCAACCCGGCAGCCGTCAATGACATCATCGAGGCCGGCCGCATCCCGGTGGTCTCTACCATCGCGCCAGGATCTGATGGCGAGGTGTATAACATCAACGCCGATAGCGCCGCGGGTGCGCTAGCGAGTGCACTGGGAGCAGAACGCCTGGTCATTTTGACCAACGTGGAAGGCCTTTATACCGACTGGCCAAATAAAGATTCCCTAGTGTCCAAAATCGAAAGCGATGAACTTACCGGACTGCTTCCCGGCCTGAGCTCCGGCATGATTCCCAAGATGGAATCCTGCCTCAACGCCGTGCAGGGCGGGGTTTCCGCGGCGCACGTCATCGATGGACGAATAGGCCATTCCGTGCTCCTTGAGCTTTTAACCCCGGGCGGCATTGGAACGATGGTCCTGCCCGATGATTACGAAAAACATGATTATCCCGAAGGCACAGTGTTTAGGAAGGACGATATCGCATGAGCATGCAAGAAACACTAACCGGCCGGTGGTCAGAAACGCTGGCCAATACCTATGGCCAGCCACCGCTAGGCTTGGTGTCCGGGGAGGGCGCCACCCTTACTGATGAAAACGGGAAAACCTACATTGACCTGCTGGCGGGTATCGCCGTTACTTCCTTGGGTTATGGCAATGCGGAGGTAGCAGATGCTGTTGCCAAGCAAAGCCGCGCCCTTGTGCATACCTCCAATCTTTTTGCCACCCAACCCGTGCTAGACGCCGGGGCAAAGCTGATTGAACGGGTGGGCGATAGCGAGGCGCGCGTATTTTTCTGCAACTCCGGATCGGAGGCAAACGAGGCGGCATTCAAACTCGCACGGCTGACCGGTAAGCGGCGCATCCTTGCTGCACACCATGGTTTTCACGGCCGCACGATGGGCTCTTTGGCCATGACTGGGCAGCCCGATAAACAAAAGGCATTCCGCCCACTGCC
Source organism: Corynebacterium accolens (assembly GCF_030515985.1). The sequence goes on from NZ_CP100376.1 coordinate 1,928,250, forward strand.
TAGTGGCGTGGAATTTTACCCCTACGGCGATATCGACTACCTGCGCCAGTTGGTGGAGCAAGATGCCGCGGATACCGCCGCCATAATCTTCGAGCCAATTCAGGGCGAGACCGGGGTCATCCCAGCTCCCGCCGGTTTTATGCGCGCCGTTTCTGATTTATGCGATGAACACGGTATTTTGCTCATCGTCGATGAGGTTCAGGCCGGAGCTGGGCGCACGGGGCAATTCTTTGCCCACGAGCTCGAAGATATTTCCCCCGATGTCATCACCATGGCCAAGGGGTTGGGTGCCGGATTGCCCATCGGCGCCACCATCACCCGCGGTCGCGCCAAGGACTTATTCCAGCCAGGTTCCCATGGGACCACCTTTGGCGGAAACCCCGTGGCGTGTGCGGCGGCCAATGTTGTACTCGATGCCCTCGATGAGAAGTTTTTGAATGATGTCTCCGCAAAGGGCGAGTATTTAACGCAGCAAGTCAAAAAGATTTCCGGGGTCAGCAATGTGCGCGGCCGCGGTCTTATGCTAGGTGTTGTATTAAATGCACCGGTGGCTCGCGAGGCCGTCAAGCGTGGATTTGAGCAGGGGATTATCCTCAATGCCCCGAGCGAGAAGATCCTGCGCCTTMCCCCGCCACTGGTCATTTCCCAGCAGGAAATCGATACTGCCTTGGAAAAGCTACGCACCGTTGTGGAGGAATTAGTATGAGCTTGCGCCATTTCTTAGCCGATGATGACCTTAGCCCAGAGGAACAAAAAGAAGTCCTCGATCTCGCGGTTAAACTCAAGGCCGATCCGTTCGCGCGTCGCCCGTTGGAAGGCCCAAAGACGGTAGCCGTCCTTTTTGATAAGACGTCTACGCGCACCCGCTTTTCTTTTGAAACTGGAATCGCGCACATGGGCGGCAGCGCCATTACCGTTGACTCTTCGGGCACGCAGATGGGCAAGGGCGAGTCCTACCAGGATACGGCCGCGGTCCTGTCCCGTTACGTGGAGGCCATCGTCTGGCGTACCTATGCCCACGACAACCTGGAACAGATGGCGGAGACATCGACGGTTCCGCTGGTCAATGCGCTTTCCGATGACCTGCATCCCTGCCAAATCCTGGCTGATCTTCTAACCTGCCGGGAGAACTTTGGCGATCTTGCTGGCCGCAAGGCGGTCTATCTTGGGGATGGCAATAATAATATGGCCAATTCTTATATGATTGGCTTTGCTACCGCAGGCATGGATATTTCCATCGTGTCGCCGGAAGGGTTCCAGCCCCGTCCCGAATTTGTCGAGCGAGCACGGCGGCGCGGCAATGTGACGGTGACCGATGATGTGGAAGAAGTTTCCGGCGCTGATGTGGTAATAACGGATACCTGGGTATCTATGGGACAGGAAAACGATGGCCAGGACAGGCGCACCCCGTTCTTGCCATATCAGGTCTCTAAAGACGTGATGGCTAAGGCAAAGCAAGACGCGATTTTCTTGCACTGCCTGCCGGCCTATCGTGGGAATGAGGTGACCGAAGAGGTTATCGACGGACCGCAGTCCCGGGTTTTTGATGAGGCGGAAAACCGCCTGCACGCCCAAAAGGCACTATTGGTGTGGTTGCTTGATATCAATAAGGAGAACAACTAGGTCATGAGCACTCCGAGCACTCGAACTGCCCGGCAGGCAAAGATTTTGGAAATCCTGGACCGCAATCGCGTCACGAGCCAGGTGCAATTATCGGAGCTTTTGTTGGCAGAAGGCATCGATATTACGCAGGCCACGCTGTCGCGGGATCTTGATGAGCTGGGAGCGAAGAAGGTCAAGCGAGACGGTGGGCGCTCGTACTATATGGTCGCCGGCGAGCTGGAGCAATTCGAAGACCAGGTTGGCGGACCGCGCGAGAAGCTGCGGCGCATGTTGGATGAATTGGTGGTCTCTCACGATTCCTCGATGAATATTGCAATGCTGCGCACGCCAGCGGGCGCGGCGCAATACCTCGCCAGCTTTATCGACCGCGTGGGTCTGCACGACGTGGTGGGGTGCATCGCTGGTGATGACACCATTTTTGTGCTGGCGCGCGAGGGAGTTACCGGCGCAGAATTGGCGGAGACGCTGACCTCGCAGAGGATTTAATAAATGGTGGCATTCTCGCAACCGATCGTATATTATGTAACTAACCGAATTGTTTTCAATTAATTAAGGAGTCTTAGCATGTCTGCACGCGTAGTCTTGGCCTATTCCGGTGGCCTCGATACCTCGGTAGCCATTCCATACCTGGCAAAAATGACCGGCGGCGATGTCGTTGCCGTCTCCCTTGACTTGGGCCAGGGCGGCGAGGACATGGAGTCCGTACGCCAGCGCGCACTCGATTGCGGCGCGGTGGAGTCCATCGTTATCGATGCCAAAGATGAGTTTGCGGAGCAATACTGCGTGCCCACCATCAAGGCGAATGGCATGTATATGAAGCAGTACCCGCTGGTATCTGCCATTTCCCGCCCGCTTATTACCAAGCACCTCGTGAAGGCCGCGCAGGAGCACGGCGGGACGCACGTCTCCCACGGTTGTACCGGTAAGGGCAATGACCAGGTGCGCTTTGAGGTTTCTTTCCGCGCCCAGGATCCATCGCTAGAGATTGTGGCCCCAGCACGCGATTATGCATGGACTCGCGATAAGGCCATCGATTTTGCAGAAGAGATTAACCTGCCCATTGAGCAGTCGGCGGCCTCGCCATTTTCCATCGACCAGAACCTGTGGGGCCGTGCGGTAGAAACCGGCTTCCTTGAGGATCTGTGGAACCCACCGACAAAGGATCTCTACGCATATACGGAAGATCCGGGCCTGGGCAATGCTCCGGATGAGATCATCATTTCCTTTGAGAAGGGTGTTCCGGTTGCTGTCGATGGCAAGAAGCTGACCCCGCTGCAGGTCATCGAAGAGGTCAACCGCCGCGCCGGCGCCCAGGGCATCGGCCGCCTAGACATGGTAGAGGACCGGTTGGTGGGCATTAAGTCCCGCGAGGTCTACGAGGCACCGGGTGCCATGGTGCTCATCCAGGCCCACGAGGCGCTGGAGGATGTCACCGTGGAGCGCGAGCTCGCGCGCTACAAGCGCCTGACGGATGCACGGTGGTCCGAAGAGGTCTACGACGGCCTGTGGCACTCGCCGCTCAAGCGCTCCCTGGACGCCTTCATCGAGGAGTCCCAGGAGAATGTCACTGGCGATATCCGCCTGAGCCTGCACGCAGGTACCGCGACCGTGACCGGCCGCCGCTCTGGCCAGTCGCTGTACTCCTTCGATTTGGCTACCTACGACACCGGCGATGCCTTCGACCAGACCGCTGCAAAGGGCTTTGTCCAGTTGCACGGCTTGTCCACCCAGATTTCCAACCAGCGTGACCGCGAGGGTGGTTTCCCCACCAGCGCAGAGAAATAGGCACCGATGGAACCACACAAGACTAACGAAGGCGCGCTCTGGGGCGGCCGATTCTCCGGCGGCCCTTCCGAGGCGATGTTCGCCCTCTCGGTTTCCACCCATTTTGACTGGGTGCTTGCCCCTTACGACGTGTTTGCCTCGAAGGCGCATGCCAAGGTGCTGCACAAGGCAGGGCTGCTTTCCGATGCCAACCTCGACACCATGCTTTCCGGGCTCACCGAGCTCGGGGAGAGGGTAGCTTCGGGCGAATTTGTCCCAGCACCCACCGATGAAGACGTGCACGGCGCCATGGAGCGCGGCCTTATCGACATCGTCGGTCCCGAGGTGGGCGGCCGCCTGCGCGCGGGACGTTCCCGCAATGACCAGGTCGCCACGCTCTTTCGCATGTGGGTGCGCGATGCCATCCGCGATACGGCAGTGCAGGTCTCCGAGCTTGTCGATGCCCTAGCGGATCAAGCCGCCGCGCACCCCGAGGCCATCATGCCGGGTAAAACGCACTCCCAAGCCGCGCAGCCCATCTTGCTTGCGCACGAGCTGCTGGGCCACGCTCAGCCGCTGTTGCGCGATATTCAGCGACTGCAGGACTTGGATAAGCGGCTAGCCGTATCTCCATATGGTTCGGGTGCACTCGCAGGTTCCTCCCTGCAGCTCGATCCAGAGGCCATCGCCGCGGAACTCGGCTTTGATTCAGCCGCGGAGAACTCCTTGGATGGCACCGCTTCTCGCGATTTCGCTTCGGAGACGGCCTTTGTCTTGGCACAGATCGCCGTTGACATGTCCCGGCTGGCAGAAGAGATCATTTACTGGTGCACCCCGGAATACGGCTACGTCACCTTGGACGATGCATGGTCCACGGGCTCATCCATCATGCCGCAGAAGAAGAACCCGGATATCCCGGAACTTACCCGCGGCAAGACTGGGCGCCTGATTGGCAATCTCACCGGGTTGTTGTCCACGCTCAAGGCACAGCCGCTGGCTTATAACCGCGACCTGCAAGAGGACAAAGAACCCATCGTGGACTCGGTGGCACAGCTCAACCTATTGTTGCCATCGATGACCGGGCTCGTGTCCACCTTGTCCTTTAATGAAGACAGGATGCGCGAGTTGGCGCCACGCGGATTCACCTTGGCCACCGACTTGGCCGAGTGGATGGTGCGCCAAGGCGTGCCCTTCCGCGAAGCACACGAAGCTTCCGGCGCGTGCGTACGCATCGCCGAAGAGCGGGGAGTGGACCTGGTGGATCTCACTGATGAGGAACTCATGGGCGTCGACAAGCGGCTGACCCCAGAGGTGCGTGAGGTCCTCACCATTGACGGTGCGGTCGCTTCCCGCACAACTAAGGGCGGAACCGCCGGGGTCCGCGTTGCTGAACAGCGCGAAACCGTCCGCGAACATGCCGCCGCAGCGCGCAAGTGGGCTACCGAACCGGTGCGCACGCAGAACTAGAAGGGCGACCGATAGGGGTCCTTTGGCTCATCTGGAAGATAAAAATGCCCTCATCAATGAGAGGAAGGGATTCCATGAGACGTTGCGGGCTGGCTCTTTATGCCGCCTGCAACGTTGTGCAGCTTAATGTCACGCTGTTCGGCTTCCTCGGCGAAGGCCGAGATGAAAGTGGCAGATCGCTTGCCGGAGGCGCAGTATACCCAGGCGTCGCTAAGCCCCTCGGACTGCAGGGAATCGAGCAGGGAGCGCACTATCCCTGGATCTTCCTGCCACTCGGACGTTGGTAAGTGGTAATGCTTCGCGGTGGCGTCAAAAAAGAAATCATCGATGGCAGCTTCCCCGGCTTCGCGTACGTCGATAGCCGCGGCGCCTTCGCGCAGATCGTCGAACATCGCGGCGGCAACTTCGGCCCCCAGCACGGTACAGGCAGCGTCACCGTAGTCTTTTTGCAGCTGTGTGGTTAGCTCACGTGCTGGGTCGTGGGGCACGCGGAAGTGAGTGATGGAGGAACTCAGGGCATCGTAGATGCTCAACAAACCTACCCGGTCGCGGTTCATGCCGGTGGCGAACTGAATCAGCTCGGTGGACATCAGGCCCGCGACCACGCTGGTGGTTACGCCCAGCACGCCGGCGGTGGCGCAATCCGGCACGGAATCGGGATCGGGTTGCAGAGGATAGAGATCGCGCATGCCCACGCCCGATTCGGCACCGGGTCCAGACCACCACACTGCGCAGTCACCGCGAAATCGCAGCACCGAACCCCATACCAGCGGGGTGCCGGTGATCTCCGCAGCATCGGCGGCTAGGAACTTGGTGGCAAACGTATCGGAACCATCCACCAGGATGTCCACTCCACGGAGGTAGTCCAACGCATTGTCCGCGGTGAGCCGGTCGCGAATCGCATGCACGACGATGCCTGGCTGTAGCTGTTCGAGCTTTTCGGCGGCGATCTCCACCTTGGATCTACCCACATCCTCGGCGCCGAACAGGATCTGGCGGTGGATATTGGTGAGATCCACCGTGTCGCCGTCGATAACAGAAATCTCGCCCACACCGGCGGCAGCCAGTTGCTGCATCAGGGGACATCCCAATCCGCCAGCGCCGATGACGAATACGTGGGTGCCGTGCAGCGCTTCCTGCTGGGCGATGCCAAAGCCGGGCAGCAGGGTTTGACGGGCCACTCTATGCAGCTCATCGTGGGGCAGTTGGCTCATTACAGGACCTTATCTTCCCAGCTAGCCAAACCTTCAAACGAGGACGAGGCCACGGCGTGCTGCCTTTTCGGAATGCGACCAGCTTGGCGGGCCAACCGGCCGCCTTCCACGGCGTATTTCATTGCAGAGGCCATCGCCAGGGGATCCTGGCAGCGGTTAATGGCACTGGCTAAAAGTACCCCATCGCAGCCCAGCTCCATGGCCAGCGCCGCATCGGAGGCCGTGCCCACACCGGCATCCAGCAGCACGGGAACCTGGGCGCGCGAACAAATCAGCTCAATATTGTGCGGGTTCAGGATGCCCAGACCTGTACCAATCGGCGAGCCCAAAGGCATCACCGCATCCACGCCCACGTCTTCTAGCCGCTTGGCGATGACCGGATCGTCACTCGTGTATGCCAGCACCACGAATCCTTCAGCAACCAGCATCTCGCAAGCATCCACGAGCTCCACCACGTCGGGCAAAAGCGTACGGTCATCAGCGATCACCTCTACCTTCACCCAATTGGTGCCCAGCGCCTCGCGGGCTAACTTGGCGGTGGTTACGGCATCGCGGGCGGTGCGGCATCCCGCAGTGTTGGGCAGCACGTCAATGTTTAACCGCTGTAAGAGCTCGAAGATGGACTCGCCACCGGGACTCTTAGCGCTGTGCCGACGCATGGCGACGGTGGTGAGCTGCGTACCGCTGGCAACCAGGGATTGCTCCAGCATGTCCTGGCTGCTGGCCCCGCCGGTTCCCATTACTAGGTGCGAATCGAATTGTTTGTCTGCAATAGTAAGCATAGGAGATTCCTACCCGCCCTGTACCGCGATGAGGACATCCAATTGGTCGCCGTCGGTAACCTCATGAGACCAGTTGCTGGCGGGGATCACATCGCCATTAATGGCCACGGCCACGCCCTTTGGCGAGGCATCGCCAGTCTCTGCTTCTACGATGGCGCTCACGGTGATCGGCCCATCGCTGTGGCGGGGCTCGCCATTAAGTGTGTAGTCCATGGTGCTTATTCCTTTCTTGTGAGGCTATTCTTGTGAGGCTATCGGGCGTGGCGTAGCGGATCGCAGGCCGAGATGTCCATCCTCGGGGACGTGCCCATTCCCAACTGGGCACCCACCTTAGCTCCCAGGGCGGACAGGAGGATTCCGTGGCGGAAGTAGCCGGTGGAAACCACTAGCCCGTCGCGTACTTTGCCCAGGTAGGGCAAATCATCGGGGGTGCCAGGCCGGGCTCCAACGATAGCCTCGATGAACTCGCAGTCCTCCAGCCCCGGCACCACGCGGATAGCATCGCGAAGGAGCGTGTGCACACCGTCCACGGACGGGCCCTTGCGGTTGTCCTCGCGGCTGGTGGCACCGATAGCGATGGTGCTGTCGGTGCGGGGGATAACATACACCGGCCGATCCTCCACGAATGCGCGCACCACTCGGGTGATTGGCGCTAGCTCTTCTGGTACCCGCAGCCTTAGCATGTCACCCAACACCGGCCGTAGCGCTAGGGGATTGGCGCCCTCGAACCAGCCATCCACGTCTTTGGCGCCCAGACCGTTGCAGAGGTAGATCATGTCGGCGGTGACCAGCTGGGCATCGGCAAGCAGCACAGTGTGCCCGTCGATGCGCGTTGCCGCCGTAGCCACGAAGCGAACCCCGGCGTGCTGCAGGTATTCCAACAGGCACGCGCTGAACATGCGCGGGTTGATCTGGTGATCGCCCGGGATTTCCACTGCGGCGGCCAGCTGGGGGCTGAGCCCAGGCTCTAGCTTTCGGGCCTGCCGAAGTGGCAGCGCGTGGGCATCCATGCCGTGTTTCTGCTGTAGCGCCAGCAGTTCGCGGATGTGCACGCCATCGGCGCGGTCGGCGCCCACCACCAGGGTGGATTCACGGCGATGCCCCGTCGGAGCGGTCGTTTTCGCACTCAACCTGGTTAGCAAATCCGGGAACATCTCGCCTGAAGCAACCATCAGCGGGTACAACGGCTCTTGCCGGTATTGCACCTCCGCCACCGGAGCCAGCATGCCGCCGGCCACGAACGTGGCTCCGCTAATGGGGTGGGGATCGATCACCACGATTTCCCGTGGGTCGACACCCGCATCCACCAGCTCGAATGCGGTGCTAAGCCCGATGATTCCCGCGCCAATGATGGCGTGCTCGGCATTATTCATGTGAACCTGTGGCTGCATTCGCGCGGTCGAAAGCTCGGACAACCGTGGTCGCCAGCGCCGCCGGATCGTCGGAGTCCATAAATGCGCGCACAATCGCGACACCAGCCACACCGGTTTCCGCCAGCGCTTCGGCGTCGGTGGCTTGCACATCACCAATCGCCACCACCGGAACGGCCGAAGCCGCGACGAGCGGGGGATAGCCTTCCAATCCCAGCGGGGCTCGACCAGAGGATTTCGTGGGCGTGGGGCGGAACGGACCCGCACCGATGTAGTCGATCACATCGGCGTACTCGTTAGCACCCTGCACGAGCTCGAGGGTGCCGGTGGTCAACCCGATGATCGCATCCTCGCCAAGAATCTGCCGTGCCAGGCGCGGATCCAGGTCGTCCTGGCCGATGTGTACGCCGTGGATATTGTGCTTACACATTAGCGCGGCGGCCACGTCGACTCGGTCATCGATAAGCACCCGCGTTGCTGAATTGGCCTCTTCGACCGCCGCCGCCACGTCGATAGCAAGCGCGGTCAGATCGCGCACGCTAATGGGCTTACTGCGAACTTGAATCACGCCCGCGCCACCGGCTGCTGCCGCTGCGGCAACCTGTACGACCTTCTCCTGCGGTGCGCCCGTCACGTGGTAGCACCGCAGGTCCAGCTGGTTAGCGCTCACTGTACGCCGCTGCTTCCTTCTGCAGGTCCTCAGAAACTTCCTTGGCCTCGTCCCGGTTTAGGTAGAGCTTGGATCCTGCACGACGGAACTCCTCGGCCATTTCTTCTTCGCCCTCGGCATTAGTGAAGTGCTCTTCGTCCACACTCTGGCGGCCGAAGCCCGGCAAGCCGAGGTCCTTGACTAGCGATTGCTTTTGGTCGGTGGCCAGAGCCTCGTCGATCTTCTCGCCGAACGCGTCGCGGATATCCTGGCTGATGCGCATGGAGCAGAACTTCGGTCCGCACATCGAGCAGAAGTGGGCGGTCTTCGCCGGCTCCGCGGGCAGGGTTTCGTCGTGGTAGGACTGGGCGGTATCCGGGTCCAGGGACAGGGCGAACTGGTCGTGCCAACGGAATTCGAAGCGCGCCTTGCTCATCGCATCGTCCCACTCGTGGGCGCCAGGGTGGCCCTTGGCGACGTCCGCCGCGTGCGCGGAGACCTTGTACGTGATCACGCCGGTCTTCACGTCATCCTTGTTCGGCAGACCCAGGTGCTCCTTCGGGGTGACGTAGCACAGCATTGCGGTACCGCCCATGGCGATGTTGGCTGCACCGATGGCGGAGGTGATGTGGTCGTAGCCGGGGGCAATGTCGGTAACCAGCGGCCCCAGGGTGTAGAACGGAGCGCCGCCGCACCATTCCTGCTCCTTTTCGTTGTTGACCTGCACCATGTTCAGTGGCACGTGGCCCGGGCCTTCGACCATGACCTGAACGTCGTACTCCCAGGCGCGGTGGGTCAGCTCGCCGATGGTCTTTAGCTCTGCGAACTGGGCTGCGTCGTTGGCATCGGCGATCGAGCCGGGGCGCAGGCCATCGCCAAGCGAGAACGCGACATCGTACTTGGCGAAGATCTCGCACAGCTCGTCGAAGTTCTCGTACAGGAAGGATTCCTTGTGGTGGGCCAGGCACCAGCCGGCCATGATGGAACCGCCGCGGGAGACAATGCCGGTCACGCGCTTGGTGGTCAGCGGCACGAAGGGCAGGCGCACGCCGGCGTGGATCGTCATGTAATCCACGCCCTGCTCGCATTGCTCGATCACGGTATCGCGGAAGATTTCCCAGGTCAGATCCTCGGCCACGCCGTCGACCTTCTCGAGGGCCTGGTAGATCGGCACGGTACCGATCGGCACCGGAGAGTTACGCATGATCCACTCGCGGGTGGTGTGAATGTCGTTGCCCGTGGATAGATCCATTACGGTATCTGCGCCCCAGCGCGTAGCCCAGCGCAGCTTGTCTACCTCTTCGCGGATGGAGGAGGTCACGGCGGAGTTACCGATGTTGGCGTTGATTTTCGTGTTGAAGGCATTGCCGATGATCATCGGCTCGGATTCCGGGTGGTTGATGTTATTCGGGATGATCGCCTTGCCGGAAGCAACTTGCTCCCGCACCTTTTCTACATCGCAGTGTTCGCGCAGTGCGACGTATTCCATTTCCGGGGTGATAATACCCTGGCGTGCGTAGTGCATCTGGGTTACGCGCTTGCCGTCTTTGGCCCGCAGCGTCTCGCGGCTTATGCCCTTCCACTCGTCGCTGGCCTCGCCACGCTTGAGGGCGCGGTTACCGTCGTCCAACAGGTTGCGTCGACGCCCCTCGTAGGCCTCCACATCGCCGCGAGCTTCGATCCACTCGCTGCGCAGTGCCTCTAGCCCCTCGGTCGGCTCGGCCCACGGGCCACGGGTGCGGTAGAGCTTCTGCGGCGCGTTCGGTCCGGTCGGGGAATCGTCCAGCTGAACCTCGGTCTCCGGCACCTCAAGGGTGAAGGTCTTGCCGAAGGACTCCACCTGCTTTTCGATGGGGGCGAAGCTGTGCTTCGGGTGGATTTCCGCACCGTACTCGTCGTTCGGGATGGTGGTACGGGTGTGCTGGGCAGACGTATCCGTCATAGTTGACTCTCCTCATTCTTCCTTCGCTGGTTCTAACCAGGCAGGTTCTAGCGGTACTCGCGCAGGTGTACAGCGCGATCTCAGCTCGATACCTCGAGCGCCCGTGTTCGGTTGCGCCTTCCACTGTAACGCACAGCACGCGAGGGTGAAGATATGGGCTAGGGGATTGACCGAGGGGACATCGGCAAGCAACATCAGGGAGTCACTAAATAGGTTGTCTGGGGTACGGGTTAGACTAAGCAGCATGATCGATCAGAAGCTCCTAGAGATCCTCGTGTGCCCCATCGACAAGCAGCCGCTGGAGGATCACGGCGACTATTTGGTGAACCCAAGGCTGAACAAGGCCTATCCGGTGCAGGATGGTATTCCGGTCATGCTGGTCGACGAAGCCAAGGACTGGCCCATTAAGTAGAGCGACGCGCTCTGGAAAGAAAACACGTAATAGGCAACAAGGGAACACCTACGTATGAGCAACACCACGAACATCATCGATGAACTGCAATGGCGCGGGCTGATAAACCAGTCGACAGATCTAGAGGCATTGAAGGAAGCCGCAGAGAGCCCGATCAGCTTGTACTGCGGTTTCGACCCGACGGGAAGCTCGCTGCACGCTGGCCACCTCGTGCCGCTGATTATGCTGAAGCGCTTCCAACAATTCGGTCACCGTCCCATCGCGCTGGCCGGTGGCGCGACGGGAATGATCGGTGACCCACGCGATGTCGGAGAGCGATCCATGCTCTCGGAAGAGCAGATCGCAGAGAATATGCAGGCAATCAAGGACCAACTTGAGGCCTTCGTCGACTTCACTGAGGCGGGCGAGTCCGCAATCCCAGCAGTGATGGTGAACAATGCGGACTGGACTAGCCAGATCAACGTCATCGAGTACCTACGCGATATCGGTAAGAACTTCTCGCTGAATACCATGCTGGACCGCGATACGGTCAAGCGCCGCCTGGAATCCGACGGCATTTCCTACACCGAGTTTTCCTACATGCTGCTGCAGGCAAACGACTTTGTGCACCTGCACAAAGAGTACGATTGTGTGCTGCAAATTGGCGGTGGCGACCAGTGGGGAAACATCGTTTCCGGCGTCGATCTGAACCGTCGCGTGAATGGTGCGAAGGTCCATGGCCTGACGGTGCCGTTGGTGACAGATGCCGAGGGCAATAAGTTTGGCAAGTCCACCGGCGGCGGCAAACTGTGGCTGGATCCTCAGCTGACCAGCCCGTACTCCTGGTACCAGTACTTCATCAATGCTGGCGACGCGGTGGTTATCGATTACCTGCGTTGGTTTACCTTCCTCACCCAGGAGGAGATCGCAGAGCTGGCGCGCAAGGTAGAGGAGGAACCCCACAAACGTGAGGCGCAACGCGTATTGGCGCGGGAGATGACCACCTTGGTGCACGGCGAGCAGGCCACCGAAGCAGTGGAGCTGGCTTCCCAGGCGTTGTTTGGTAAGGCAGAGCTGCAGGATTTGGACGAGGCCACGTTGTCTTCCGCATTGCAGGAAACCGAGATTGCCGAGGTCGACCCAGCGGCCACGATTCTGGATCTGTTGGTTGAGGCGGGACTGGAAAAATCAAAGGGKGCTGCGCGCCGCACCGTGGGCGAGGGKGGCGCCTACGTGAATAACCAGCGCATCGAGGACATCGAGTGGTCGCCGAATTCCAACGATCTGCTGCACGGTTCGTGGCTGGTGCTGCGTAAGGGCAAGAAGCGCTTCGCCGGGGCACGGGTCGTGGATCCTTCCTAAGAGCGTCACCTTAGCTGTTGACTGATCCCTTGGTAATCGCGTTTTGCGTGTTTACCAGGGGATTTGTGTGTTTTTCGGGGTTGGGTGTAACTTTATCGAAGTCGCCGAGAGGTAGCCGGTTGGTTACTTTTGAGTGACTTTTTGTACTGACTTGGCTCGAGTATTTGACTTGGTTCAGGTTGTTGGGTAAGTTGGTACGAGCCGCCAACGAGAGGTTAACGTTTGGTTAATTTTCTTGTGGTGTGTGGATGTTGTTTGAGAACTCAATAGTGTGCCAATGTACTTATTTTTTATTTTTGTGTGCATGGTTGTGTGTTGATTGGTCTGTTGGCCAGCGAACCGAGTGTGGTTTGTTGGTTGGTGTGTGCCGGTAAGGTATGTGAAGCATGTACCTTTTTGAATACTGTTTAGTGTTTCGGCTGCATTGATGGATTGGTTGGCATGTGATTGTGTTCAACTTTTTGTCTCCCTTTTTTGCCCCGTCGGGTTGGGGAGGCAGTTTATTTTTTCTTGTAGTAATTTTTGGACGCCAGCATGAGCCTTTATTGGTTTGTGGTGGTTTGTTCTTTTGGTTAGGTTTGGGCTTTTCACGGCCTTGATTTTGGAATGTTGTTCTGAAATTTTTTCTTTTTGTGGAGAGTTTGATCCTGGCTCAGGACGAACGCTGGCGGCGTGCTTAACACATGCAAGTCGAACGGAAAGGCCCTGCTTGCAGGGTACTCGAGTGGCGAACGGGTGAGTAACACGTCAACACCAAGCGCTTGCACTCGTGGTGCGGCTATCGCTCGCCGAACGCCTTCGAAGCCGCCGGATCAGCTACACTTACTATCGCATCTTGATTAAATCCCCGTGTCCACTTTCCGGGGTTCGGGCCCCTATTATCCTCATTCGAGCCTAGGGTTTATCCCGCCGACTGAGTACGCCAACCAATGGCACCAAACCCAGGAAGGCACTCAAACCGCCCGGTCTTAAAAACCAGCCTGGCCCACCCGCGGACTTGATGATGTCTACCTCACTACCAGTGATGCCCATTTAGGTATCCAGCACGCGATTAGTGACGTGTTACTGAATGCGTCCTGGCAACGATGTCGAACCCATTTCGCCAAAAACCTATCGTCGATGGTGCCCAAGACGCAGTGGCCAACCCTATCGGCGATGTTTCATACGGTACTCCAGCAGCAAGATTCGGAATCGGTGTGGTCCCAAGCCACAGAGGTCGTGGCGTTTTGCCAGCAGAAGTTCCACACGTTGCTAACTACCTGGAAGAAGCCCTCGACGAACTATTGGCGTTTACAAACGCGCTGGCATCAGTGTGGAAGAAAGACTGGCCGAATAATCCCGCTGAACGGCTCAATCGTGAAATCTGGTGACGTACAGATGTCGTCGGCATCTTCCCCAATCTTGACGCTGTGGTGCGCCTTGTCTGTGCGGTCTTGGCTGAACAACATGATGACTGGATTCAGCAAAACCGCTACATGTCGCTAACGAGCCTGGAACAGACCAAAGCGTTGATCACCGTCAACGTCATTGACGCTGACACCTCCAAGGAAGTCGCGTGAACCAGTTAGAGCACCGGGTACGTGCTGACCCCCTGAGCCCATAACACTGCTTGTTTCAACGAAAGGCAGAAACACCACTCAAACAGACTTGACCAGCGGCCTAGCGCCAGCCCATGGTCATGAGCAGGCCAATGAGGGCGAGGCCGAAGCCAATCCCGTAGTTCCAACCGCTGAGCTCCGCCATGAAGGGGATGGATTCACCGGCGAGGTAATTGACCACGAGCCACAGCAGGCCAATGACCATCAGGCCAAGCATGATGGCCACGTACCATTTCGGGGTGCCTTCAGAGTTGATTTTGACCGGGGTGCGGTTTGCCCCAGAAGAGCTCGATACCTGGGTGGCAGAGCTCTGGGTGATCTTTGACTTTGGCATAAGAGACCTTCTCTAGATTTCAGTTCTTATCTCAGTGCTTACTGATGAATTACGATACCAGCAGCTATGGCTGCGGCAGGAGCGCCGAGGCTTCGAATTTCCAGATGCGAACCTCCACGTCCTGATCCTTGCGGATGGTATCGCCGGGATTAGTGGACGCCCAACCGATCTTATTGCTATCGACCAACGCGCCGGTGGGAATTGGCTCGCCCACGCGCAGCTCGCCATCCCAGCCCGCCTGACGCAGGGCATTCTCGGCTTGTCCTTGGTTCTTGTGCATGATCTCTGGTGCCTTCATGAGCATCCCATTGGATACCTCAATGGTGACAGTCTGGCCCTTTTCCAGCTGAGCGCCCTGGTTGGAGACGTTAAGCACGGTGCCTTCCGGCTCTAAGGAATCGACTTCCCGGACATTGACGTCGAAGTCATTGGCTTCGAGGCGGCTGCGCGCATCCTCCTCGTTCAAGCCAGCGACATCAGGAACGCGCTTCTTTTCGATGCCCTTAGACACCGTCACCCGGACCTTTGATCCCTTGGACAATTGGGTACCACCCGCGGGGTTCTGCTGAATTACCTCGCCGGCGGGGGCCTCATCATTGCGCTCAGAAATATCCGAGTTCAGCTCCAAGCCTGCCTCTCCCAAAACCTGCGCGGCCTGATCCAAGTTCATGCCGGTGATATCTGGGACATCGATGATTTCCTTGCCGGAAGAAACGGTCAAGGTCACCGAGGCATTCTTCTGCAATTCCGAACCAGGGGCCGGATTAATGCGAATCGCATTATTGCGATCGATATCGGGGTTAGCTTCCTCGTTCACGGTGACGAGAAGTCCCAAGTCCTCGAGCTCCTTGACCACTTCATTGCGCGGGCGGTTTTCTACCTCCGGCACGATGACGCTATTGTGCTCCGCCACCTCGGTTTGGTTTCGACCGTTCCGGTTATCGTCATCGTCGCTACTCCAGAAATCCCAGGCAAAATAGCCCAAGATGGCGATCAACAGCGCGACGAGAAGCAGCGCGAGCCACTTCATCCAGCCGCCGCTTTCGTCCTCTTCGGTAGGACGCGTCGATTCGATCGGTGCCCGGTGGGACGCAGCCGCAGGGGCAGTAGAAGTGGCCGGTGCGGGCATCGCCGTCGTGGCATCATCTTCGTTTACGTGCATGCGAGCAGCATTGGTGACCTGGCCACCCCGCAGGCGGTCCAAATCGCCGGCCATCTCCCAGGCGGACTGGTAGCGGTCCGCGGGGTGCTTGGCCATCGCGGTCAGTACCACCGCATCGATATTGACCCGCTGGGTGGGGGTCAACGAGGGATCATCGATAAGCTCCGAAGGCGGGGTCGGTTCCTCCTGCACGTGCTGGTAGGCCACGGCAAAGGGGGTTTCGCCTTCGAATGGGGTGCGGCCGGTGAGCACCTCGTACATGACGCAGCCCAGCGCATAGACATCGGAACGCGCATCGGCGTGTTTGCCGCGCGCCTGCTCCGGGGAGAGGTACTGAGCGGTACCGATAACGGCAGAAGTCTGGGTCATCGCTGAAGTTGAATCGTCCAATGCACGAGCGATGCCAAAGTCCATCACCTTCACCTGGCCGGTGTTGGTGAGCATGATATTCGCCGGTTTGATATCGCGGTGAATGATTCCCGCCTCATGGGATGCCTGCAGAGCCTCAGCAACCGGCTTGAGGATTTCCGCCGCCTCTTGGGCGGGCAGCGGGCCATCTTCGCGAATAATATCGCGCAGCGTGGCCCCGTTGACCCTTTCCATGACGATATATGGGATGGTCATGCCATCCATCTCGGTCTCACCGGTGTCATACACCGCCACGATATTGGGATGGTTTAATTTGCCTGAGTTCTGTGCCTCGCGGTAGAAGCGCTCGCGGAAGTTGATATCGCGAGCCATCTCCGTGCGCAGCATTTTTACCGCTACTTGCCGGCCTAAAGTGGTGTCTTCTGCGGCAAATACCTCGGACATGCCGCCGGAGCCGATGATCTCACCGAGCCGGTACCGGTCATTGACCATGGCTTAGTCACCATCCTGTCTTAATAAATCAGATAAATCCCCAGGAAGTTCATCGGGCTGTGAGTTTACTGTGTTTTTCTGCTCAGGTGTATTTTCGACGTGCGTCTCCTGCGGCTGGCGCTGCTGGGGCTGACGCTGCTGCGTCGGAGCATTCGGACGCTGCTGGTTTCGCGTCGGAGCCTGCTGGTTCGGGGTCTGCTGCTGCCGGCGATTATCACGCGGCGCCTGATTGCCTTCCTGATCCGTGGGTTCTGTCTCCGTTACCGTCACTTCTTGCGGCGTCTCGTTCGTACCTTCGTCCTCTTCCAGGGTTTCTACCTGCGTGGTTGTGGGATCCCGGTATTCGGTGACCACGGAAGTTTCCTGGGTAGACGAAGGCTCGCTGTCGCCACCCTCGCTACTCATGAGGTTCATGATGGCGTAGCCGGCCGCGGCAAGCAGGGCGATGGCCGCGACGATACCCAGACCCTTGAGGAAAGACTTCCCGCCCTTCGAATCATTGACCGGAGCTGGTGCTGCCTTGCGTTGCGGCGCGGAAGCACTCGCCGCCGTCCCCGCCGCCGGATGAATGGTGGTGGGCTGGGCGACATCGGCAAGCATCTCGGTCGACGCCGAAGGCGAAGGCTCTGGGGCCTGCTGGTGGGGCGGAATGGACTTGGGCTGCGGCGGGCGCTTGCCCAGGCGCACATCGGATACCGCGACCGTGAACTCATTGCCATCGGCATAGCGGGTATTGGGATCCTTGCGCAGAGCGATGCGGATGAGCTCGCGCGCCGGGGCACTGATCGTGGTCGACAGCGGTTCAGGCTCTTGGTTGATGTGGGCAAGAGCAATGGACACGGAGGAATCGCCCGAAAAGGGGCGCTTGCCGCCGAGCATCTCGTAGCCTACGACGCCGAGCGAATAGATATCCGAGGCAGGGGTGACCTCCTTGCCCTGCGCTTGCTCAGGCGAAACGTACTGGGCGGTACCTACCACCATGCCGGTGCGCGTGAGCGGTACCGAGGCAGCCGCCTTGGCGATGCCAAAGTCCGTGATCTTTACCTGCCCATTCTGGGTAATCATCAGGTTGCCGGGCTTAATATCGCGGTGCACCAAGCCCATCCGGTGGATAATGGATAGGCCATGGCCCGCCTGCTCAAGCACGTCCAGCGCGAGTTCTTCTTGCAAGGTGTTCTCGCGCGCGAGCAGATCCGCGAGGGATTCGCCCCGCACGTATTCCAAGGCCATGAAGCAGAACTTGCGGCCATTATCTTCCAGCTCGCGGTAGTCATACGTGGCCACCACGTTATCGGACTGGATAGATTCAGCGGATTCCGCTTCATTGCGGAAGCGGGAGAGGAATTCCTGGTTATCAGAAAACTCCGGCCGCAAAACCTTGATGGCTACTTCGCGGTCATTACGAGTGTCATCGGCAAGCCACACCGTGGACATGCCACCGTGGCCAATGATCCACTGCAGTTCGTAGTCGCTGCCGATGAGTTCCTGGAGATGGTCTTTGTTCTCGGTATTCTTCATTACTGTTCCCCCTGGTATGCGCTCAGGATGGCACGACCAATTGGGCCAGAGACTCTGCCGCCCGTTGCGGATTCGCCCAAGTTACCGCCGTTCTTGACGACGACCCCGACGGCAATATCGCGGTCCGGATCAAAGGCCACGTACCACACGTGCGGAGCCAAGCCTTCGCCGTGCTCGGCGGTACCGGTCTTGGATGCGAAGCCATTGCCGTCGTAGCCCCACGAAGAACGCTCGGAGGCAAACATCAAGTCCTTAATGGTCGATGCAGTCTCTTCCGTGACGGCCTCGTCGGCCTTCTTGGGCTTCGTAGTGCGGATTTCCTTCATCTGGGCATCGGTAATGCGATTGACTAGGTAAGGCTCCATGCGCGTGCCCTTATTGGCCACGGTGCCGGCCATGACTGCCGCCTGCAACGCGCTCATGGTGACATCGCGCTGGCCGATGGCCGATTGCGCCGTCGCCGCACCATCCGGAAGGTCACCCAAGGTACCCGCGGAAGAAGAGACACCCAAGTCGTACTTCTTGCCGATGCCGAAAGCCTCCGCGTACTTGCGCAGCTCATCCGCGCCGATCTGCTCAGACATCTGCACAAATGCGGTATTACACGAGAGTGCGAAGGCGGTCTGCAGAGTCACGGAATCCTGACCGTTGCACTTTTCATTGCCGTAGTTCGTCAGCTCCGTGACGGTATCCGGCAAGGTAATCACGTTGGAACCGGTGAGGCTCGACGAAGGGTTGTATCCATTATTCAATCCGGCTGCAGTCGTAATGATCTTGAAAATAGATCCCGGTGGCAAGGTATCCGCCGCTGCGTGATTGACCAGTGGCTGACCGGCCTGTTCCTGCAAACCTGTCCAGGCCTCATCAGCGGACTCACCCACCAGTGAATTAGGGTTAAAGCCTGGGTTGGAGGCCATGGCCAAGATCTTGCCCGTCGACGGCTGGATGGCCACAGCCGAACCTTCGTATCCGGGACCCGCCAACTGGTCATACGCGGCCTGCTGCAATGCCGGATCGATGGTGACTTCTACATTGGCTCCCTTGGTGGGCTTATTCGCGATGGTATCGAGCCAATGCTGCTTGAACAGGGAATCATCCGTGCCATTGAGAATTTCATTTTGCGAAGATTCCAATTCCGAAGCACCAAATTGGCTGGACAAGTAGCCAGTGATATTGCCAAAAGCGGGCGAATCGATGGGATAAGACCGGGAGTAGGTCTCATCAGGATTTTCCGTGGATTGCGCCAGCACCGTATTCCCGGAATAGATCTGGCCGCGCGGGGTGTTCTGCAGCTCAATAAACCCGCGCGAGTTCTTAGCATTATGCGCGTATTTATCGTCCGAAAATGCCTGAATGACCGTCAGGTTCACCAACAGAACCGCGGTCAAGATGATGGCAAATAGGGATACTAGGCGGATGGATTTGTTCATCGGTAAGCCTCCTGAACCGACGGGAACATGGAGGTGTCACTCGGAGCATTGCTCGAGTTCTCCTGCATGGGTCGGCGAGCTGCGTTAGAGATCCGCAGCAAAATCGCCAACAGTACATAATTAGCCATGAGAGAGGAACCACCGGCGGACATGAAAGGAGTGGTCAAGCCGGTCATCGGCAGCAGGGCGGAAATGCCACCGGTGACGACGAAGACCTGTACCGCCAAAGTAAGAGAAAGGCCTGAAGCGACCAGTTTGCCGTACGTATCGCGGGTACGCAACGCGGTATTGAATCCGCGGGTCACCAACATGCCAAAGAGGATCAAAACGGCAGCTAGACCAATCAACCCCAATTCCTCACCGATGGCGGCGAGGATGAAATCTGAGTGTGCCACCGGCACCAATTCGGGGTGTCCTTGGCCCAAGCCGCTGCCGGAAATGCCGCCGGATGATAAGCCAAAGAGGGACTGGGACAGTTGGAAGCCAGTGACATCATAATTTGCTAGCGGATCCAAGAAGTTGGAGAAACGCTGCTGGATCTTTTCAGAAACTTGGTAAATGCCAAAGCCGCCGATACCGACGAGGATGAGGCCGATAAATAGCCAACTGACCCGGCCGGTAGCCATAAATAGCATGCCCAGCACCGTGCTGAAGAGCAGCAGCGCCGGACCAAAGTCATTGGAAATTCCCATGATGATGATGGCGATGGCCCACACGATGAGAATGGGGGCGAGGTCGCGCAAGCGGGGCAGGGAAATCCCTAGGAAGCGATACCCAGCCACAGTAAAGAGGGACCGCTTCTGCGTCAGCAGCATGGCAAAGAATAAGATCAGCATGATCTTGGAGAACTCACCCGGCTGGATGGAAAAGGGCCCGAAATTCAGCCAAATGCGAGCTTCAACGTCATCAGGTTGTGGCCACACCAACGGCAGCGCCAACAGTACGAGGCCAGCCGCGCCCAAGATATAGGAATAGCGGGTGAGTGACCGATGGTCCTTGACAACCGCCAGGACCAGCACAAAGAGCACGAGGCCAACGACGGTCCACATGACCTGGCGGACCGCGAGACCCCGATCATTGACCAAATCCAGGCGGGCCAAAACGATAAGCCCAATGCCATTAAGGATGGCAACGATAGGCAACATGATCTGGTCCGCGTAGGGCGCCAAGAAGCACATTGCCAAGTGGGCAATGGTAAAGACACCAATGAATCCACCGATGAGGTAGATCAGGTCCGTCGTGAGCGCATTATCTTGCGACAGCTCCAAACTGACCAAGGTAATGGCAAAGACAGCCGCGGCGAGAATAAGGAGGCCGAGTTCGATTCTTCGGCTAAAAAACTTCTGCATCAGCTACACCTCCCTACAAGTGACCCCAGGTTTGTTTTCCTTGGTGTCTTTATTATCTTTTTGGCTCGGCGCAGTGATACATGGCTTGAGTGCCTTTTCACCCAGGTCATTAATCTGATCCTGAACCTCGCTCAGATCACCGGCGGAAATGTGGTTGACCGCGCCGCGCTCAGACTCGGGCAGGTCAGAGACCTTCAGCGGGGTGAAGTCTCCCTTGCACTTCTGTGCAGAAAACAGCAAGGAGTTCTTGTCATTAATGCACACGTATTGGTGCGTGGAGCTTAAATCCTTGCCAAATACGGAATAATCCGCGCCCTTCAGGATGGTGATTTCCTGGGCATCGTTGGTCTCGGCGTAGTAATTATTGGACAAGAAGTTCTTGACCCACAGCCCCGCGCCGATAACGAGCGCCAAGATGATGATGAGCGCGATGAGGACCTTCCACCCGACTTTTCGTCGAGAAGGCTCGTCCTCTGCCTCTTCTTCATCGGAGTCCTTAGCCGCATTGTCTTCATCGGCCATGACGGCCGGCGGAATCACCTGGGGTTTACGGGTGAGTTTGGCGGCGCGTGATGCAGAAGAATCCGGGTGCGTGGGTTCTTCTACCGAACCTGCCAACGCACCGACGCGGAATGGTTCGTGGGTGGCGGGTTTTTCTTCCGTAACCTCACCGATGACGACCGTGACATTGTCCGGTCCGCCCGAACGTATGGCGAGATCCACGAGGGTGGAGCCCGCTTGTTCGATGCTTCCCTGGCCAAGGGCAGTCTCAATCGTGGAAGCCGTAACCGGGTCCGAAAGCCCATCCGAGCACAGCAGGATGCGGTCTCCCGCCTTGGCTTCGAACGTGAAGAGCGTCGGCTCCACCGCACGGCCGGTATAGGCCTTCAAGATGAGGGACTTTTGTGGGTGGGAAGAAACATCTTCTGCAGCCAGCTCGCCCTTATCCACCAAGGACTGCACATAGGTATCGTCCTTGGTGATTTGCTCGAGCTTGCCATCGCGCAGCAAATAAGCGCGCGAATCGCCCACATGGCAAACACCAAAGGTGGTGCCATTGAACAGCATCGTGGACAGCGTCGTGCCCATGCCTTCGGTCTCAGGGTGGGCGGTGACGTGCTCGCTGATGGCCTCATTGGCGTCATCGGCAGCAGCCGCAAGGAGCGCCTCCGTGTCCTCCTTACCCGGATCCTGATCCAAGATTTCGAGGTGGTTGACCATGAGTTGGGAGGCGACCTCACCCGCGGCATGCCCGCCCATGCCATCGGCCAAAATCAGCAGGTGGGATCCGGCGTATCCGGAGTCCTCATTATTTCCGCGGATAAGCCCGCGGTCCGACTTGGCAAAAAAGTTTAGCTTCAGTGTCATGCGTTCAACCTCACGGTAGTGCGGCCTAGCTTAATTTCGGAGTTCGCGCCGACTACCTCAGGTTGGTCGATGCGCACACCATTGACGAGGGTTCCGTTGCGCGATTCCAAATCCTCCACTACCCACTCGCTGCCGCGGCGAAATAGGCGTGCATGATGGCCGGAGGAGTAATCATCCCCAGTGACAAAATCACAGTCGGCGGCACGTCCCAAGGTACATTCCTCGAGCGTGCCCAAATCCATGTGGGATCCCTGCAAGGGGCCCTCCACAATAGAAAGCTGCTTTACCGCAGCGTGACTGCGCGGGGACGCACCCATTTTTGACGACTGTGGCATAGCACCTGCGGATTTATTGGTATCCCGCCGCATGGCATTCAAGGCCACCAGGACAAATACCCACAAAAGAGCCAATAAGCCGATGCGAAGCGCCAGCATGATGACTGCATCCATGGCGGCCTCCCTTCCTCAGTGTGAATTAGTAACTATGCGAATCAAGGCCCGTAATGCGGACCTCGACGTGGGAATGGCCCATGGTGATCACATCGCCATCGGCAAGCAGCCAGTTATCAATAGGAGTGTCATTGACCGTGGTGCCATTGGTGGACTGCAAATCCACCAATACGGCATCTTCACCGTTCCACGTGATTTCCGCATGCTGGCGGGACACGCCCGTATCCGGCAGGCGCAAATCCGCATCATTGCTGCGGCCAATAATATTTGACCCTTCCTGCACGTGGTAGACGCGGGAAGAGCCATCCTGCAACATCAAATTGACAGCGGGGCCCTGCGTTTGCGGCGCGGGTTGGTCATCTTGCGCAATGAAAGCGGTAGTAGCTGCGTCATCCGCATTATTTTCGTGCGGGTTGGTCATCTGGTCCTCCTGACCATCAAAGTCGTGGAAAATCGCCTCGAAACCGGTCTCTTCTGTGGGCTCGTGATCTATAAACGAGGACACACGAAGCTGGCCCGTGCGCAGGCCCGATTCCTCCGCTATCCGCACAATGACGGGACCAGCGAGGGACCATCCGTTATTGCGGATAAAGCGAGATAATTGGTCTGCGCAATCGGCAGGCAAATCGGGGTCTTGCGACAAGTTCTCCAAATCCTTGGAGGAGACACCTACAGTCATGACATTGGGACTATAGAGTTTGTCATCGTCCCCGTGGCCGAGATTGTCCTGGGCTTCTTGCTTCAAAAGCTCATCAATCTCTGCAGGAACGACCTTGCCGCCGAAGACAAAAGCCATGCCGTTATCAAGGCCGCGTTGCATAGCGGAATCGAGCTTCGCCAGCCTTTCTAAAAACGCCACGAATTTTGCTCCTTTCCGCTATACAGCGATCAGTAGTGATCAGTAGTAGCCATTATAGTTTGTATACCCCTTTCAAACGTAGACGGCGGCGCGAAAGTTCCTAGTTTTTCGCCATTAAATGCGCAAAATAATCCGCTTTTCCTGCTGATTTGTAATTGTATGCACTCCCTGTGCTATCTTTATCTAGTCGCACTGACAACCACACCCTGCCCGGGTGGCGGAATTGGCAGACGCGCTGGCTTCAGGTGCCAGTGTTCGATAAGGACGTGCGGGTTCAAGTCCCGCCCCGGGCACAAAGAGCAGTTGAACAAACTGCGACACCGGAGGTAACAAACTCGAAAGGGTTCGTGACCTTCGGTTTCTTTGTTTTTCTGAACTTTGGCGGTTGAGGATTGCAAGTGTGGGAATTTACATCCTAACTCCCGCTCTCTTCTGTCGAACTCTTGTTTTCGATGGTGTCAACAAGTCATTTTGCTTGTTATTTTGATCTGACGTTCTGGCTTTAGCTCCCGCTTCGGGGCAATTGGAATCCTCCAACTGAGATGTTTTCCTTGGGCTGTTGGAGGATTTCCTAGTTGTTGAATCCCAATTTAAGAATTAAACGACTGGGCTGACGCGGAACAGGTTTCCATCAGGGTCGGCAACTACGAAGGTGCGGCCGAAGACGTCATCGTCGGGTGGCTGCACAATTTGGACTCCTTTTGATTGGTGCTGTTGCAAAGTTGGGCGGAGAGTAGCGAAGACTCAGTTTCTCATTCCCTGATGGCCGCTGCGTGTGGGCGTTGTTAGGCCGTCTCGAAGACCCTGTTGACGATCACCGCGTCCGGGTTCGGTTGCCCGTGAGGTCAAACACAGTGCCTTGCCCTTTCCGCAATGAGTGCATCGCCTCCATCCCTTTCAACGTCCGATATGCAGATGTCCGGTTCTTAAACGTACCTTTCGGCCCGAGGATCCGCTTCAGTCGACCATGGTCGCCTTCTAGGATGTTGTTGAGGTATTTCACCTGTCGGTGTTCCACTGTTGGCGGGCAGGTTCCCCCTGACTTCAACTCGGCGATTGCCCTGGCTAGGGAGGATGCTTTATCGGTGTTGATCACTCTGGGATACCCGGCTGACGCATTGTATCTGAGAGCCTTGGCCAGAAAACGTTTCGCTGCGGCCACGTTCTGCTTCGGAGAGAGGTAAAAGTCCAGGGTCTGGCCACCGGCGGGGANCGCCCGATAGAGGKAGCACCMCCYGCCGCCGMYCCGGATATAGGTCYCMCCMCCCGCCAGGAACTGGCCTGCCAGTCAGGTACCTGCCGGTACCACCGTGTTTGCTTGTCCAGCTCAGGGGCGTATTTCTGGACCCAGCGGTAGATCGTGGTTGATCAACCGGCACACCCCGCTGAAGTCATCATTTCCTCCAAGTCTCGGTAGCTCACCCCTAGCGGCAGTACCACCGCACTGCCCACAGAATGACGTCACGGGGGAAATGACGACCGGAGAAGATACCCATGGCTGTGATTATTTCACGTCGCTCTTCCTACTGCCCCAACTTTGCAACAGCACCCAAAGCCCTGGAATGAACTCCTGTCACCAGGGTCATTCCAGGGCATATTTCCCTGACTAAGAGAAGCAGTGACACAGAAGGTCTACCTCAGCGTGGGCCCTGTGGGCGTGCAGGTTCCGTGTGTGGCTGGTGTGCTGCGGCATGGTCGGCAGCGATTGATGACCGACTCTGGAGCGGGTGCCTTGTCTGGTCTCGCGGTTCAGGGTGGGTGGACTATTCGGCGGGTTGGATCTCGCTCTCGGTGACCCACTTGTGGTTGGTCATCGTCATCCCGTCGACGGTGAGATCAACCATGTAGACCGTCTCCTCGGTGGAGTAATCGATGGTGGCCTCAGCACCCTTCATGCCGGACATGTGCTCGGCATCCAGGACAACGCTCGCCCCGTCGGGCAGGGGGGCCTGACCCGGATCGACGAGCTCCTCATGGACGACCCAGCGGTGGTCGGTAACCGGGGCCCCACCCTCGGCGGGGGTGTAGCTGACCGAATAGGTCGTGGTGTCAAACGCCCCGGAAATGGTGGCGGTGGCCCCGTCCATGCCGGGCGTGTGGTCAGCGGTGAGGATGACCTCGGTGCCCACCGGGTACGTGGGATCCTCGGCCTCTTCAATGCCTGCCGGCGGTGCCCCGCCGTCGGCAGGGTGGTCGTGCCCGCCGTGCTCTTCGTCGGCAGTGGTGGTGTCTTCCTGGTGGGTCTCGTTGGTCTCTGCGGTTGCCGTCGTGGTGCTGGTGGTGTCGGCATCGTCGGAGTTGTCGGTGGCGTCGCTGCAGGCGGTCAGCGCCAGGGTGGAGGTCAGTACCAAGGCGGCGAGGGTAATGCTGCGTTTCATGAGCGTTCCTTTCAAAGGTGGTGTGAGTTAGGGGTCGAGAGACAAGGTCAGTCAGTAACGGTTACGGGGGATATCGACCTACTGTGTTCCTCCTTCCCGTCGGTCGGAGCCAGGTGAGCCGGCTCCAGATCAATGCGGCGCAACAGCTGGGCGTTCAGGGCCACCACGATGGTCGAGGCAGACATCAAGATCGCGCCCACGGCCGGGGACAGCACGAACCCGATCGAGGCGAGCACTCCGGCAGCCAGCGGCACGGCGAGGATGTTGTAGCCAGAGGCCCAGATCAGGTTCTGGATCATCTTGCGGTAGCTGGTCTGGGACAGCTCAATCATCGACAGCACTGCCCGCGGGTCATCACTGGCTAGGACCACCCCGGCAGATTCCATGGCCACATCCGTGCCGGCACCAATGGCGATACCGACGTCCGCGCGGGTCAGAGCGGGGGCGTCATTGACACCGTCACCGACCATGGCCACGCTCAAACCCCGGTCCTGCAGCTGCGTGACCTTGGTGTCTTTGTCCTGGGGCAGGACCTCGGCGAAGACCTCATCAATGCCTAGGTCCTGACCAACCGCCTGGGCCACCTGTTGCGCGTCGCCGGTGATCATCGCGACCTTCACCCCGCGTTCCTGCAGGGCTTTCACAGCGGCGCGGGATTCGGGGCGGATCTTGTCCTCGACGGCCACCGCACCGATGATCTGACCGTCGCGGACAATATGGAGCACACCGGCCCCACGCCCGGTCCAGGCACTGGTGGTGTCGGTGAGCTCGGCCGGGGTGGTGAGGTTGAACTCGCGCAGCATGTTCGGCCCGCCCACGAGGATCTCAGCGCCATCGACAGTGGCCCGGACTCCCCGGCCGGAGGCGGCGTTGAAACCAGTTGCACGGATTTGCCGACGGGAGGCCTCGGGATGGGCGGCCGCGGCCGCCACGATGGCGCGGGCCACGGGGTGCTCGCTGTCGGCCTCCGCAGCGGCGGCCAGGGCCAGTAGCTCGTCCTCGGTGACGCCGACAGCTGCCGCGACACCGGTGACCGCGTGCGCACCCTCGGTCATGGTGCCGGTTTTGTCGAAGAGCACCACGTCGATGGTGCGCATCCGCTCGAGCGCCATCCGGTCCTTGATGAGCACCCCGGATTTCGCGGCCCGCTCGCTGGAGATCGCAATGACCAGCGGAATCGCCAGGCCCAGGGCGTGCGGACAGGCGATGACCAGCACCGTAACCGTGCGCACCACGGCATCGTCCGGGCTGCCGATGATGGTCCACACCACCGCGGTGATCAGAGCGGAGATCAGCGCGAACCAGAACAACAACGCCGCCGCCCGATCCGCCAGGGCCTGGGCCSGGGAGGAGGACTCCKGGGCGTCGGCAACCATGCGTTGGAYCCCAGCCRGGGCGGTGYCCCCGCCGGTAGCCTCCACCCGGATGCGGACGGTGTTGTCGGTGGCCACAGTACCGGCGACCACCTTGTCACCGGTGTCGCGGAAGACGGGACGGGATTCGCCGGTGATCATCGCCTCATCGAATTCGGCGGCTCCGTCGAGGATGGTTCCGTCGGCCGGCACCCGGGCACCG
This sequence comes from Corynebacterium accolens, assembly GCF_030515985.1. Next base: position 1,955,695 of record NZ_CP100376.1, read on the forward strand.
GCCCTCACCAGAACGACGTCGTCGACGACCAGCTCGGAGATGGCCACGGTGCGGGTGGTCCCGTCGATGACTTTCTCGGCCTCATCCGGCAGCAGGGCAGCCAGCGCGTCAAGCGCGGAGGACGCGGCCCCGAGAGCGCGCATCTCCAGCCAGTGGCCCAGCAGCATGATGGTCACCAGCAGGGCCAGCTCCCACCAGAAGTCCAGGTCAAAACCACCCAGCCCCAGAGTGGTGACCCAGGAGGCGACAAACGCCACGGTGATGGCCATGGCGATCAGGAGCATCATCCCGGGTTGGCGGGATTTCAGTTCTTTCCATGCGCCCTTGAGGAAAGGCGTTCCGCCGTAGACGAAGATGATCGTGCCCAGCACCGGGGGGATCCAGGTGGATCCGGGGAATGCCGGGAGGTGGTAGCCAAGCAGGTGGGCGACCATGGGGCTGAAAATAACGACGGGAATGGACAAAATCAGCGACCACCAGAAGCGGTCCCGAAACATTGCGGTGCTGTGTCCGGCGTGTTCGCCGTGACCATGAACGTGGTGGTCTTCGTCCGGGGCGGAATGCGGGTGATCGTGGGGCATTGCCTGGCCGTGGGGGTCGGCATCTGCGTGGTGTTCGTGGCTGGCATGATCCGGGTGGTGGGTGTGGTCTGTTTCCGGAGCGGGGTGATCACCATGGTGATCACCCGAATGGTGGGGAGTGCTCATGACGTTCCTTTCGCTCAACCCGGTCGGGGTCGAGATGATGGGTAAAACTGATCAGGATAAGACGGTGTAGCCGACCTCCTCGATGGCCCGGCGAACCATCTCCGGAGGTACGGCACCGGTGACCGTGATGGTGGAAACTCCACCAGCAGCGAGATCAATCTGGACGTCGTCGACCTGGGGGAGGGCCTGAAGGGCCTGGGTCACGCTTTTCGCGCAGTGCCCGCAGGTCAGGCCGGTGACCTGGTAGCTAGGGGAGGACCCTCCTGCTGACGAGTCGCTGGTGGCAGGGGTGGAGGCGGTGTCGGCACGTGAGGCAGGTCCGCAACAGCTGCAGCCGTGGGAGGCCATCGGCAAGAGGCGGGGCGGGGRGGKGRTCATGGGAAAGCTCCTACGAGTCGGTGGGRTGCGGCGATGCCACTCTCTAGCATATACCCCCCAGGGGTATATTTTCAATGGGTGGAGGGCGCGGCTCTCATGCGGGGCAGGGTGTGGTCACCGAGCAGCCTCCTCACTGTCGGGAGGGGACAGCGGGAGGCGGAGGGCAAACACCGCTCCGCGACCGGGTCCGGGGGAGGTGGCGGTGAGAGTGCCGCCGTGGGCCTCGATCAATGCCTTGGAGATGGTCAGACCGATACCGGCCCCGCCGTCGTCCCGGCTGCGGGCGGCATCCCCCCGGTAGAAGCGTTCGAAGATGTATCTGAGCTGGTCAGGCGGGATGCCCTCGCCGTCATCGGCGACGTGGATGAGTGCGGTGGACGCCCCCTGTCGGTGGACGCTGATCCGGACCTGCCCGCCGGCCGGGGTGTGTCGTAGCGCGTTCGACAGGAGATTGCTCATCACCTGGCCGAAGCGTTGCCGGTCCACGAGCGCCCGGGCGGTGTGTGTAATGGTCTCGATCTGTAAATCGACGCCTTTGTCAGCATAAGCTTCCCCCGCGGCAGCAGCGGCGGTATGGAGCAGATCCCCGAGCCCTTCCTCCGCCAGGTCCAAATCGATCCGGTGTTCCTGGGCCCGGGAGACATCGTCGATGTCTTCCATCAACCGGGTCAGGCGGGTGAGTTGGTCAGCCATGATCGTGTGGGTGGCATTATTCCAGTCCACGACCCCGTCCTGGAGACCATCGAGGTAGACCGTGAGCACCGATAAGGGGGTGCCCATTTCGTGGGCCAGATCAGAGAGCATCTGGCGGCGGACCTGTTCGGTGTGTTCCAGCCGATCGGCCATGGTGTTGAAGGCATGCGCCAGGGTGGTGACCTCGGGGCCTGCTTTTCCGGCGGGCACGCGGATACGGGAGTCGCCGGCCGTCAGGCTGGTAGCGGCGCGGGTGAGATCCTGCAGGGGGGTGCGCAGACGACGCGATAACCACAGGCTGGCCAGCAGGGCGCTGATCAAGGCGGTGGGCAGGGCGACGGCCAGGGTGATCAGGTTGGCGCCCCGGTAGGCCTGCTCGGCATGGAACAGCTCCAGCGAGGGGTCCTCCTGGCCGGTCATCAACATATGATCATGGAACAGGGTCGGACCCACCGTCGTGGCCACGGCCGCGGCCACCAGCAGGCTAATCACCACGACCAACACCTGGGCGGCCAGGAAGCGGAAGGTCAGGCCGGGTCCGTGATTCATGGTTGCCCCACCCGGTAGCCCACGCCACGCACGGTGTCGATAAACCCCCGGCCCCGGGTGTCGGTGCCGAGCTTGCGACGCAAGTTGCCGATGTGGACATCGACGATGCGTTCATCACCGACCCAGGTGGTGTCCCAGACCTCGGTGACCAGGTCGTGGCGGGTCAGCACCTGGCTGGGGCGCAGGGCCAGGGCAACCAGCAGCTCGAACTCCGTGCGGGKGAGCTCCACGGTCGTCTCCCCCMCCCGCACCTGATGGGCGACGGGGTCAAGGATGAGGTCACCAACGATCAAGGGGGTGGTCACCTGCGGTGGGGTGGTGCTGGTGCGCGGGCGGCGCAGCACCGCATGCACCCGGGTCACCAGTTCCCGGATGCTAAAAGGTTTGGTGATGTAGTCATCCGCCCCCAAGGTCAAACCGCTGATCTTGTCGTCCTCGCTGCCACGCGCGGTGAGCATGAGGATGTAGCAGTCCGAGAAGGTGCGGATCCGTCGGCACACCTCCAGGCCGTCGAGTTCGGGCAGCCCCAGATCCAGCACCACAACATCAGGGGAAAAGCGACGAGCCTCGTCCACGGCCTGGGTGCCGGTGTGAGCCTGGCGGGTATCGAAGCCGGCCCTGATGAGGTAGGAGGCCACCATCTGAGCCAGGGGTTGTTCATCATCGACGACCAGCACCCGCCCCGGGGGCGTGGCGGTGGTCGGTGTGCGGTCAGCCATAGGCCCCAGTATTGCTCCGGTCAGGGGGGAATACCACCCTCGCTCAGTGCCCGGCGGGGCAATCTTCATCAAATCTTCAAACATCACCCTTCGACTGCCGTCACCCTTGTGCCCCACCCCGGGCCGGCGGCATCGCCTCCCCTGGTCGGTTCAGCAGGCGCCACCAGGGATTTCACTGCCTGCACCGCATACCCGGGGCGGGTAGAAGGACATCGCCCACGGCTGTGGGGTGGTGTCCCGGTGGTGACCCAGCCCACCGAATCCACCCCCTTTTCGCCCTGTTATAAGGCTGTGAGCAGGGCTTTTGATTTCTAGTCCGTCAGGCACCCGTGCTAGATAAAGGTATGACATCGACCTTGAGGCGGTGTCTTCTCACGGTCTTACCACGATCCAAGGAGATTGACGTGAAACGAGCAGCGATCGCAGCCGCCGCCCTTGCCCTCGCCCTCACGGGGTGTTCGGCCGCCGACCCGGAACCCACCGCCGACGGGACGGTGTCCCGGGATACATTCCTGACTACCCATGGCCTGGCCGCCATGGACGCGGTGGAGATCATTGATCACCTCGACCGGCAGAAGGTCACTGAGCGTCCCACGGATCTGATCGCTTCAGTGCGTGCCGATGAACTGCTGCTCTCGAGCGATGACCAGGAAGTCGTGGTCGATCTTCCCGACAATCAGACGTATGTCTCGATCGCGCCCTATCTCACCTCCACCCACGACTGCTTCTACCACAGCCTCACGACCTGCCTGGGGGAACTCGACAATGAGGATATCCAGATCACGATCACCGATGAGGCGACCGGTGAGGTGCTGGTGGACGAGGCGACAACCACCTTCGACAACGGGTTTATTGGCTTCTGGCTTCCCGATGATGCCACCGGCCTGATTGAGGTCAGCTACCAGGGGCGTACCGGCACCGCGGAGTTTTCCACCGCCGACGATGGTGCCACCTGTGTCACAGACCTGCACCTGACGTGATGGCTCAGCAGGGTCCTCACCTGCGCCTGTCTCCCGTGTCACTGAAATCTAACACCAAGGAAGGTTAAATCATGATGAACGGATTTTCCCGACGACAGTTTCTGCTCGGCGGGCTCGTCCTCGCCGGCACCGGGGCCGTGGCCGCCTGCACCAGCGACCCTGGACCCGCTGCCTCGGCACCAGGTTCCTCTCTTCGCCCCACTCCCACCCCCACTGCGCTCGGTGAGCCGACGGTGCGCCGGACACTGACCGCCCGGCCCCTCTCTCTGGATATCGGCGGCATCGAAGCCAAGACGTGGGGGTACGTCTCTGACACCGGGGATGCGGCCATTGAGGCCACCGCCGGCGACGTCCTCCAGGTCGATATCACCAATGAACTTCCTGAGAGCACCTCCATCCACTGGCATGGTATCGCACTCCACAACGCAGCCGACGGTGTGCCCGGCATGACCCAGGACCCCATTGAACCTGGCGAGTCTTTCTCCTATGTTTTTGAAGTCCCCCACAGTGGCACCTACTTCTACCATTCCCACTCCGGCCTGCAGCTTGATCGCGGCCTCCACGCCCCACTGATCGTCCGTGACCCGCAAGACGCTGAGGACCAGGACGTCGAGTGGACCATCGTGCTCGACGACTGGGTCGATGGCATTCAGGGCACTCCCGACGATGAGCTCGACAAGCTCACCGGAATGGGTTCAGGCGACCATAACGGGAAGAAGGGAATGGGAGGTCACGGCCAGATGATGCACGGCACCCCGGACCGGGTACTGGGCGGGGATGCTGGCGATGTGATGTATCCGCACTACCTCATCAACGGACGTATCCCCCGTGCTCACCGGACCTTCGAGGCTCGCCCGGGCGACAAGGCCCGCCTGCGGTTTATCAACTCCGGCGGTGACACCATCTTCAAGGTGGCCCTCGGTGGTCACCGCATGACCGTCACCCACACCGACGGCTTCCCCGTCCAGCCTCGGGAGACCGAATCGATCTACCTGTCGATGGGCGAGCGTGTCGACGTCGAGGTCATCCTCGGCGACGGCATCTTCCCGCTCACGGCTTTGGCGGTGGGTAAGGACGACCGCGCCTTCGCCGTCATCCGCACCGCCGGCGGCCAGGCCCCCCACCCCGATGTCGACTTCCCCGAGTTGTCGTCCACCGGACTGCTTCTGTCCTCCCTGAAGCCAGCAGACCGTGCACTCCTGCCCGAGGACACACCAGACCGAGAAGTCAGTATCGACCTGGGCGGGCAGATGATGCCGTATGAATGGAGCATTCTCACCGACGGCCAATCCTCCTCCGCGACCGTGCAGGAGGGCCAGCGCCTGCGGATGGTCATGCGCAACAGAACCATGATGCCCCATCCCATGCACATCCACGGCCACACGTGGGCGCTGCCCGGCAGCGGCGGGCTACGCAAGGACACCGTCCTTCTCCGCCACGGTGAAACCATGATCGCCGACCTGATCGCTGACAACCCCGGTGAGTGGGCATTTCACTGCCATAACGCCTATCACCTGGAAACCGGGATGTTCAGCTCGCTTCGCTACGAGTAACCCCCACAGCAGGGTTGAGTGCCGAGGTGGGCGGGGGTGTCCCCCGAGTAGTGGACACGGCGTTGGTGTGAAGTGTCCCAGGTTTTGTTCCGTTTGAGTAGATGGGAAAATCTGGAACGTGCCGAGAAAATTTGACCAGGATGCAAAGGATCGTGTGGTCCGTCTCGTGGAAGATCGCATCGTGGCGGAAAATATGTCGATGCACCCCGCGTGCCAGGCAGTAGCTCCAAAGTTGGGGGTTTCATGGCACACGGCTCGTCAATGGACCCAGCAGGCCCGCCGTTCGGGAAACATCCCAGAACCTGTGTGTGAAGATTTGGCCGCCGAAAACGCGAGGCTGCGCCGTGAAAATCACCAGCTACGCGACACTAATGAGCTGCTGAAGGCTGCCTCAGCTTTTTCGCCTCATGACCAGGCCCCAAGCCTCGGTTATGATCCGGTTCATCGATGAATACCGGAATTATTTCTCTGTCGAGTTCATTTGTAAGACGTTGAAAAATAACCGGGCTGGTGGGTTTATCACCTCGCGTGGGTATCGCCAGTCCAAGGCCCGTGGGTTAAGTGCTCGTCGACTTCGCGATGCTGCGTTGGTTGAACGCATTAGTGCTGTTCATCGGGATAATGACGGTGTTTACGGCGTGCGGAAAATGTGGCATGCGCTTCACCGTGACGGAATCGATATCGGTCGTGAACAAACCGCTCGGCTGATGCGCCTGGCTGGTGTTTCTGGCACAGGCACAGGCGGATCACCAATCACAACGCGTACACCTCAACGTGCCGGATCTGCGCCCGGATTTGGTCGAGCGTGAATTTAAAGCCCGGGGCCCGAATAAGCTGTGGGTGGCCGACATTACCTACGTGCGCACGAAGAAAGGCTTTGTGTATGCCGCGTTTGTCACCGACGTTTACTCCCGACGGATCGTTGGGTGGGCGTTATCAGACTCGATGCGCACCGAAGCACTGCCGCTGCAAGCTCTCAACCAGGCAATCGTGTGTGCTGAGGAAACAACAGGTCTCATTCACCATTCGGATCACGGATCGCAGTATGTCAGCGTGGTCTACAACCAGCGACTTGCCCAACACGGGATCACTGCTTCCACCGGAAGTGTGGTGACTTATATGACAATGCACTGGCTGAAAACGTTAACGGCCCCTCATAAGAACGAACTCATCCATACTCGCAGGTGGAATGATGTTATCGAGGTAGAAATTGCGACGTTCGAGTGGGTGTCATGGTGGAACGAGGTAAGGCYCCACMAAAGCTTGGGATACCRAMCCCCAGCCGAGGTGRAAACCGAKTTTTGGAAGCAGAACCCGCCACAGGCAATAATAGAAATCAAGGCAAATGCCTAGGAACAAAACTCGGGGCACTTCATTCCTTGGCGGAGTATGCAATGCCATTCAGGTGGCCGCACTGCGAATCATCGTGGTGGGAACCGTACCTGATGGGGTGAAGCCCAAAGCCCTTTCTACGATGGGATCGATAAATAGCTCTGCGATGCTTATCGGATACATTATCGGGGCGCCTATCGTAAGTGCCATCGGCCCGGCAGCGGCACTTGCCGTATCCGGAATTGGAACCTCGGTGCTTACAGTAGGGCCAGTCCTGAAACACCGTTTGCAATGATTTCCATGCGCGCACCTAGTTGCTGTTTTTCTTTTTCTTCGTGCGCAGCATGTCCATGCTCATTACGGCGCCGATGATGGCGGCGTGCTGTTGCTCGTTGAGGCCTGGCGCGATCCGCAGGAGATACGTGTTTTTACCCATGAAGTAGTTGCCCATGCCGGTCCATTTATTGGAGACATCGGCAAGCTGGCGATCCTGGGAGGTGATGGTGAGGTTCCAATCCCAGAAATCGCCGTGCACTTCGACGTCGGCAAAGCCCCCCATTGTTAATTCCATCTTGGTTTTGAACATGGAGAAGCGCTTGGTGATAACGGCCATGGGCTGTTCAATTCCCGGTAGGTGTACCTCGTAGGTATCCCGCAAAAAATTCGGCGGATCCGAGATCGTCATGACTGTTTGTTGGGGGTTGCCTTCGGCATCCGTGAGTGCGACCTCCAAGCTACGGGAGGGTTTAAACACCATCTCCTTAAGGCTGGTGGATTGCACGATGGTGCCCACTGGGGTCCCGTTGACATCAGAAATCATGAATCGATCCTTGAGGAGGGACTTGGTCTGGGAAATGATCAGCTCGTCGAGCGTGAATAATTTTTGCATCATGCCAACCAATGTATGGCAGTGGGCGTTTTTAATCCTCCTTCCTTGGGATGGTTTTTTCTTTTTCCTGTGCTTCGTGGGCCTCTTCGTAGGCCCGTGCGCGGTGGGCGGTCATGGTTTGTGCAAAAGTCTGCACCCAATTCTTATTCTTTTCCGCCAGCGGGCCGGAGGGCTCGGTGACGGTCCAGGTGCCGTCCTCGAAGAACCAAATAATGTCCCGGGTGTGCGGATCCATGACGTAAAAGGCCCGGCCATCGGTCTTTATGTTGTGGTGGTGTTGGCACAGGCACGCAAGGTTTGCGGGAGTCGTCGGCCCGCCATCCGCGTGGTTGATGCGGTGATCCTTCTGGCACACCGTGGCAGGGCGGTTGCAGCCAGGGTAGCGGCAGGTGCCGTCGAATCCTTCGAGGTAGGCTGCCATATCCGGCGGGGKGACATATCCCTTTACCTCTTTATCCGGGTTCAGTTCCCGGATCTTGGAGTAGGGCAGGGCGTTGGAGCGCGCCGGGTCGAGCCACCCAACGGATTCAATGAATGCGGGGGAGTTGGGGACATCGGTTGCCTTGTAGGCATTCAGGATGACCTGGGGTGCTTCGGTATTGCCGGTGAGGAGGGAAATGGCGGCATCGGCAAGCGAGCAATCCAGCTTGAGCGCAGTCTCCTTGATGCACTTATCTACGCACGCCATCACCGAGGGATCCGCGCTCAGCGTCATTGCTGCGGTATTGTTTCCCCAATTCTCCATGGTGTAGCGCGGCTGGGTCGGCCCCTTCTTGACCGCAAGGGTGTCATCTTCGAGGTTGATGAGCTCGTTGATCTTCCTTTTAATCTGCGCTTGCGTCCGCATGGCCTGGTTGGCGCGGGTGGGGGTGAGGTAGGCGGTGAGCTGCTCATCGATGCGCGCGACTACCTCCGGGGCCGGGTTGCCCAGGCGGTTAAGGGATTTATTGATGGCAATGAGGCGGTCTAAATCTAAGTGGTAAAGCTGGTGCTGCAGCTCTTTCAGCTGCGGGAGCTCTTCTAGGCGATACAGGGCCATCAGAATATGGCCGATTCGCCCCTGATTAACTCCGGTGGTGCGGTAAAGGGATTGGGTGACTAATTCGAAATCAGAATCGAGATCGGGGATCTGTTCAGTCCAGAACTCGTATTCAGATTTTCGCATCTCAAAAGCTAAGCGTGTAGTGGGGTCTTTGGTGTTGGTCGTGGAAAAGTATGGATCTTCCATGGCGCTTAAAACCTAAATTTGTGTTGTGAACGTGTGTACGAAAAACACTATAGAACACCCGCCGGACATTCGCCTGTTTTAACGCGTTTTCGCAGGTAGGAATGCATATTCTTCCGTCAGGATAACCGGCTCAAAAAACAAAATTATGTGCTAGCTTGAGGAGGGTATGAGCCAGGAGCAGGAAACGCAGGAAGAACCCGGCCGCGCGTGGTGGCAGTGGTGGGCGCCTTTGGCGATGATCGCTAACTTCCTGGTGCTCCCGCCGGCGATTTACCAGGCGGTTTCCGGAACGACGCTGCTCGGCATCATGGGTGGGCTTACCGTGCTTATTGCTCTTATCGATGCCGCCACATTCCGCTACTCATGGACCATCTTCTGGGTTGCGGGCATCGCCTATTTCGCGGCCATGGAGATGTACTTCAACGAGGGGACATGGATTTACCTGCCGGTAGTGGTCCTTTTGGCGTTGGGTGCTAGCAAATTGGGCGCCAAGTTGAGGAAGCGCTGATGGAAATCTGGCGGTTGGACCACCCTGAGGCTGGCCTGCTCGAGGTTGAGCGCGGCTACGATGCCGAGTTCGCTGAGCAGGGCGAATGGCCCAAGGAGCCGAAGGAATTTACGCCGGTGCTTGGCGATGCCCCCTTTATCCACCGCATCCAGCTCTGGCGCAAGAATCCTGCACCCCGCATGCAGATCGTGGTCAATGGCGAGGTTCGCAGCCGGCACGACAAGCCGCGTGGCGGCCGTTATTCATTGCAGAAGAATCTGGAAAACGATCTCTCATTCAGTGAGAATAGTGCGCCGCTGACTAAGCCTTATGTAGATATCCAAGCCACGCCCTTCGGGGAGATACAGGATGTCTACTACCGCGATGGGGAGGAGGCCGTGGCCTTTGATCCGCCGCCGGGCTCCTTGGGTGAAAAGCGGCGCCGGGCAATGGAAGAAAGCCCCTTCAAGCGCGTGCTGTATCCACTGCTCGGTGGGCTGGGGAAGTCCGGGTGGGCCATCGCGATGATTGTTTTGGCTCCTATTATTAGCCGCATCCTCTCGCGCTTGCTGCCGGATTGGGAGCTGCCAGATGTAGATTTCCCAGAGATTTACCTTCCGCTGCCAAATTTGCCGAACCTGCCGGAGCCACCGCAGATTACCTTGCCCGCGCCGCAGTTTGCGGTGCACTTTGTACCTCCGGAATGGGTGGTTTTCCTTATGGATTACAGCAGGGTGTGGATGCCTATAGTTATTGCCATTGCCTTTGGGGTGATGGCGGTGCGCAATGCAAAGAAGTCGGAGGCGAAGAAGAAGGAGTGGCAGAACCATGAAGATTCGCGGCGCGATTGATGCGGAGGGCCGGTGCAAGCATTGGCATTCCCCGCTCGACGTGGTGGCCAATAAGTGCGCGACCTGCGGCGAGTACTTCGCGTGCGCGCTGTGCCATGCGGAGCTGACGGATCATGAGTTTGGGCCCATGCTTGTCGATGCCCCCGCTGCCCTCTGCGGTTCCTGTGGCCTCGAGATGGATTACCGGCTGTATTCCTCTGTCGAGGCATGCCCGAAGTGTGGGCATATGTTTAATCCCGGCTGCAGTGCGCATGCCGGGATCTATTTTCAGGTCACCGCGTAAAAGCGAGGGGAGAGTGCTACTGGTTCAGACCCAAAAAGCGGTTGACCAAGCTGTGGTAGGCGCGCACGGTGAGATCTAGGTCCTCGAGGTAGAGGTGCTCATCGTGGCTGTGTAATTGCGAGTTGGCGCTGGCCATATCGCGGCCCTCGGCGTGCATCGCAAAGCCATAGGCATTGCCGCCCTTGCGGCGGGCGRAGCGGRGGKCGGRACCACCSGKGGSGKGGRCGGGGRCGRCGKCTTTWTTGGGGRAGAACTCTTTGGCGGKGGCCTCAATGGTGCGCCAGAGCTCGGTATCGGTGGAGGACTGGGTGGCGTTTTCGGTAATGAGGTGTTCGATTTCTACCTCATCGGCAAGATCGCCCAGTGCGCTGCGGAGGAAATCGTCCAAGTCTTCCTGGGTTTGCCCAGGGAAGGGGCGGATATCCATCTCAAGGTAGGCGTGGGAAGGCAGCACATTGATGGCCCCGCCGGCACGCAGGACGGTCTCGGCGATGGTGGTGTGGCTAAAGGCGTGGGCGTAGGCATCGAGGTTGCCGAACTTGGTGTAGTCACCGGTGCCATCGATAAGCTCTTTTTCGGTCTCAGGATCGAACTTGAAGGTGCGGACGAAGCCCTCCCAGATCTCGTTGGAGGCTGTGGGTGGCTCGGCCTCGGCGATGCGGCGGGCGACCTCGCCAATCTTTACGATGGCAAAGTCCTTGCCGTAGGGCGTCGAGCCGTGTCCGGCATCGCCAGTGACGTGGAGGCGGCGCTGGCCAGCGCCYTTTTCTCCCACGTTGAAGCCCMCCGCGCCGGGCAGGTGGCTACCGCCGGTCTCGGAGAGGCAGTTCTTCCAGGAGAAGGCATCGGGGTGGTTTTCTGCCATCCACCGCACGCCCAGGCCACCGCGGGCCTCTTCATCGGCCATGCCCACGAAGGCAAGCGTTCCGCCGGGGTTGCCGGCGCGCGCTACCTCGCGGGTGACGGCGGCCATGGTGGCGGTAATAAAGAGCATATCTACGGAACCGCGGCCGTATAGCTTGCCGTCTTCAATGAGTGCCTCGAAGGGCGGCTTGGTCCACTTGGGTTCGTCGACGGGCACGACATCGGTATGCCCCATAAGAGTGAGTGGTTCCTTGGCGGGATCGCCGGGGACGGTCACCACGATGGAGACGCGGCCCGGGTGGGATTCAAAGCGCTCGATGGAGACGTCTTCGCCGGCAAAAAAGTTCTCTAGCGTATCGGCATTGCGCACCTCAAAGCCGGAATCCGGGGTGAGGTCGTTCACGCAAGCATTGCGGATGAGTTCTTGGAGGAGTTCGAGGGTGTCATTGTAAAGCGTCATGCCCCTTAGGGTAATCCCGCGAAAAAAATTTTGTGATTTTGGCCAAAGTTGAACGGCGTTCAAGTATGGTTCACTGCATGAGCATCATCGACATCGCCCGTGAGAAAGCTCTGGAGCAAGGCAAAGGCCTTAACCAGGAAGAACTACTACAAGTACTGCAGGTTCCAGATTCCCAGCTGGAAGAAATTGCTGATATCGCCCACCAGACCCGCCTGAAGTGGTGCGGCCCGGACGTATCGGTGGAAGGCATTATCTCCATCAAGACTGGTGGTTGCCCAGAAGATTGCCACTTCTGCTCCCAGTCCGGCCTCTTCGAGTCCCCAGTGCGCGCAGTGCGCCTGAACATCCCTGAGCTGGTGGAGGCGGCGCAGAAGACCGCCAAGACCGGCGCTACCGAGTTCTGCATCGTCGCTGCGGTGAAGTCCCCGGATGACCGCCTGCTGGACCAGGTGGGCGAGGCCATCGCCGCCATTAATGATGCCGTTGACATCGAGATTTCCTGCTCCCTGGGCACCCTGACCCGCGAGCAGGCACAGCGCCTGAAGGACATGGGCGCACAGCGCTACAACCACAACCTGGAGACCTCCCGCTCCTACTTCCCCAACGTGGTCACCACCCACACCTGGGAAGAGCGCAAGAAGACCCTGGACTACGTGCGCGAGGTAGGCATGGAAGTCTGCTGTGGCGGCATCATCGGCATGGGCGAGTCCCTGGAGCAGCGCGCCGAGTTCGCAGCCCAGCTGGCAGAGATCGATCCGTGCGAGGTTCCGATGAACTTCCTCGACCCTCGCCCGGGCACCCCATTCGCTGATCGCCCGCTGGTTCCGCTGGGTGAGGGCCTGCGCGCCGTTGCTGCATTCCGCTTGGCGATGCCCTCCACCACCCTCCGCTTCGCTGGCGGCCGCGAGCTTTCGCTTGGCGATGACGGCACCGAGCGCGGTCTGCTCGGCGGCATCAACGCCATCATTGCCGGCAATTACTTGACCACCCTGGGTCAGGAAATCGAAAAGGATGTGGACATGCTGGGCCGCATCGATCTCCCGATCAAGGCTCTGTAGTGTCCGAGCCGAACTCTGAGTTGGCAACCGCCGTCCTGGCCGGGGACGAGCCAATTTTCCACCCCAATACCGGCAAGCCGATCGAAGAGGTCTTCACGCTGCACCCTGCTGCAGCTGCCGGCCTCGACGTGCCGCGCTACTGCCAGATCTGCGGCCGCCGCATGGTGGCCCAGGTGCGCCCCGATGGCTGGCATACCAAGTGCTCGCGCCACGGGGAGCTAGATTCTGAGTGGTTATACGTAGAGCAGCTACCAGAGAGCTAGCACTACCAAGATAAGGAGCCGCTGCCGCAAGGCAGGCGGCTCCTTTTCCTATTAAAAAATACCCGTGAGCTGGGGATAGGTAAATCTACTTGCGAAATTTTGTGCGCTCTACTTTAGAGATTTGGTACGTCCTACTTGCGAAATTTGGTAAAAACTCGCAATCGCTTGATTAGATTGGTGGGTATGGATCCCGCCGTAGCCCACGCACATCAGTCTGCGCTGCGATCGATTGCGCGCGTCGTGGAGGAGACAGCTCCGCATACGGAGGCGGGGCAGGCTTTGGGGGACATCGCCAAGCAGCTGCGAGAAGGGCCGGKGATGGTACTGACCGGGGCGGGGGKATCGACGGAATCGGGGGKGCCGGATTATCGCGGACCGCGGGGCTCGCTGAGCAGGCACCGGCCGATGACGTATCAGGAATTTCGCCACGACCCGGCCGCTAGCCATAGGTATTGGGCGCGCAGTTTCGTGGGCTGGCGCGTGATGGATTCCGCGGCACCCAATCGCACGCATTATGCGCTCGTGGAGTTGGAGCGCGCCGGGCTGGTCAATGGTGTGGTGACCCAGAACGTGGATGGTCTGCATAAACGGGCGGGTACGGACAGGCTGGTCACGCTGCACGGCGATATGGAAACCGTGGTCTGCCTGTTGTGTGGTCACTATGAGGATCGCGGGCACTTCGATGCGCGATTGGCTGCCGCGAACCCGGGCTACCTGGAGCGCCTAGTGGTGGAAAGGGACCAAGTTAACCCGGATGGTGACGTGACGCTGGATGAGAAAGACGTCGCGGCGTTTCGAATGGCTGGCTGCGAGCGTTGCGGATCGGAGTTGCTCAAGCCTGACGTGGTGTATTTTGGCGAGCCCGTGCCAGCCACGCGGCGGGATGCGGCCTTTGCGCTCTTGAACGAGGCTAATTCGCTGCTGGTGGCCGGTTCTTCGCTGGCGGTGATGAGTGGATATCGCTTTGTGCTTGAGGCAAAGAAGCAGGGCAAGCGCGTGGCCGTTATTAACGGTGGGCCTGGCCGCGGGGACAAGAAGGTGGATACGCTGTGGCGCACGCAGGTGGGCCCGGCCTTTGATGCCCTGCTCGATGAGCTGGAGATTTAATTATCGCGGCGTGTGCTCGACCATCCTGAGCAGCGTGCGCACGATGGCGTGCACGCGCTTATCCATGGGCATATCTTCGTGCATGACCACGGCGTGGCGGTCAAAATCTTGGATATAGATATTGCGCACCGCACCTTCGGGCGCGCCCTCGGGGTCGAGGAAGCAGGTCTCGGGCGGGACGACGACGGCATCGGAACGCGTGGCGATGCAGGTGTAGCTCACGCCGGATTCGAGGTCGCCGTCGCGGTTGACATCGCGAAGCACCTCGCTGCCTACCACCTGGTCCATGCCGGCGGGGCCAAACCAGCCATCGATAATGGAGCGGATCACCGCCTCTTGGCGTTGGGTGCGAATGAGGCGACTGGCGATGCCCCCGTGGGTCGTCCCATGATTAGGCGCGCTGATGCTCATGAGGTGGATGACCTTTTCGGCGCCGCCGTCCATGCGCATCCAGTACCGCGCGAGCAGTCCGCCCTGGGAGTGGCCTACTAAGATGACCTTTTCTGCCCCGGTGACGGCGAGCACGGTATCGATATACGCGCCAAGCTGCTGGGATGATTCCGGGATGGTCTGCGTGGCGCGGTGACCGTAGTCAGGGGCAAAGACCGCCCAACCGTCTTGGCGCAAGATATTGCCCATAATCTGCCAGACGCCCTTGGTATCGCAGGTGCCGTGGACCAGGATGACCGGCCAGGGGCGCTCGTCGCTCGGGCGGGCGCCCCAATCGTCTTCGAAAACGCCGCGCGGCTTCGTGCGTGCGCCGAGAGGGAGCGTCCTAGCGGCATCGGCGTCGAGGGCGGAATCGCCGGGACTGGACTTATCCTTTTCGGCCTTGAGGCGGTCAACGATCTCATCGGCAACGTCATCCTGCAAAGCACTGGCCGCGGCCGGGGAGGCGATGCCAAGGCGAGGCGAATCTTTTTCTTCGGGTGTATCTTCCTCGTTCACGCGCCCGAACTTGAGGAGTTGTTCAGAAATAATGCTTTTCAACTCTGCAAGAGATTCGACAGCCATGCCTTCCAATCATACGCGTTAATGCAGGTAAATGGCCTCTTTGGAAAAGTTGAAGAAATTTATGGGCAAGCCCTTGACCTCACGCCACAATCTTTGTAAACTTAGGCTTGCCTAATCACGGGCGGTGCTTACGGCGTAGGGCGCTCCACTCCTTGCCGCTAAGTGCCAGAGATTAGTCATGGGGAGAGGGCCCGCCGATGCGCAGTCGGCGGGCCTTCGTTTATGCCTCGGGAGGGTTAGTCGTCGAAGCAGGCGGCGGGTGCTTCATCCTCATGCGGGGGAATGGGAAGATCAACGGGAAATTCACGGGTGGCGGCAAAAAGCTCCACCCCAATATTAGTGGCAGGCATAGAGCTAACGATACCAAGTGGGCGTTTAGGATTCAGGGTAGAAAAGACTCCGCTGCCGTGCTGCTCGGTCCCCGCTAAACTCGCCGGTATGACCGATCTGCAGCATGTCCACTCCGTAGATGAAGCGGTGACTCGCTTAATTGAACATTATGAAACCTCGTGTGTGTTGGGGCGCGAGGCCCTTGCCTCCGGCACCCTCGATGATTATCGCCACGTGGTCTATCCCAAGGTGACAGTGGAGATTCGTAAATGGCAGCCGATTGACCGCTCCGAGCCCTTTGGCTATGTGGACGAGGCTGGCAAGTATTCTGCGGTCGTCTCCAAGCCGCACATCATCCGGGAGTACTTGCACGAGCAGCTGACGCGGCTGACTAATAACTATCCGTGCGATATCTTCGTCGGCCAATCGGATGAGCGCATCCCGCCGGAATACATCAAGGATGCCCCGGCGGCGCCGCAGGAGCGCGGTCCCATCCCGCGCCCGACCTTGGATGAGGTCAACGATGCGATTATTGATGGCGAGTGGGACGCCTTTCACGGCGGGGAAAAGCCGCTCTTTCACTTCGGGGCGCAGCGTTTCGATATTGCCTGTGCGCGCATTGAGCACTACACCGGCATCGAGGTCGATACGGTGCAGAAATACATCCTGTTTACCAATTACGCGATGCACACCACGGAATTCGTGAAATTTGGCCTGCGCGAGCTGACCAAGGAAGATTCGCGATATACGGCGCTCGTATTGCCCAATGGGGAGACCATTCACCCCAATGATGCGGTGGACCTCGACCTGGATGGGCTGACGCTGACCTCGCGCTTTCAGATGCCCCGGTTCGATCTCATTACCGCAGGTGGCGATGGAATCACGATGATCAATATCGGGGTGGGGCCTTCGAATGCGAAGACCATTACAGACTGCTTGGCCGTGCTGCGGCCGGAGGCCTGGATCATGATTGGTCACTGCGCCGGCATGGATGGGCGCATGCGCATCGGTGACCTGATCTTGGGCAATGCCTACGAGCGCCACGACCACATTTTGGACCGGCAGGTGGTTTCTTCCACGCCAATTCCGGCTATTCCAGAGGTTCAGCGCATGCTGGAGGCGGCCGTGGATGAGGTCTACGGCAGCGATAATTCGCTCATGCGCACCGGCACGGTGCTATCGACCGATGACCGCGATTGGGAGTGGCGCACCAGCCGGGATCTGTGGGAGTGGTTGCGCACTTCTACCGCGGTGGCGGTGGACATGGAATCGTGCGCCTTGGCGGCAAATGGGTACCGCTACCGCGTGCCCTATGGCACGCTGCTATCCGTATCGGATCTGCCACTGCACGCCGTGCCGAAGCTGCCGGCGCAGGCCCAGGCGTTTTATTCCAACTCCAAGGAAGCCCACGTCATGTGCGCGGTGCGCGCGGTGGAACAGTTGGCAGAAAACCCGGAGCGCCTGCGCACGCGCAAGCTGCGGCGCACGTTGGGAGAGGTTCCTTTCCGGTAGCTGCTTTCCCTTGGTAGGTATCGCTAGTTAAACTACAAAGAAAGCCCATGACGCAAAAGGAGCCGCGCAATCGTGACTGAGAATTGGATCCACCCGGACCGGGAGAACCTCACCTGGGAAGTCTTCGGCGAAGCGAGCCGGAATCTTTCGGAGCAAATCGTGGAATCCGGTTGGTTTCCTGACTTGATCGTGGGTGTTGCCCGCGGCGGACTGATCCCAGCCGGTGCCATTGGTTATGCCATCGGGGTCAAGGCCATGGGCGCTATCAACGTGGAGTTCTACACCGATATTGGCCAGACCTTGGATGAGCCGATCATCTTGTCCCCGCAGTTGGATACGGATTCCCTTAAGGGTAAGAAGGTGCTCGTCGTTGATGACGTGGCCGATTCCGGCAAGACCCTGGATCTAGTGGTGAACTTTTTGGAAGAAACCGCCGATGAGGTGCGTTCCGCTGTGGTCTATACCAAGCCGAAGACCATCTTTGAGCCGGATTATTCGTGGAAGAAGACGGATAAGTGGATCAACTTTGCCTGGTCGGTGCTGCCGGTGATCACGGCGGATGGCTCCTTTCAGGAAGGCTCGTAGTAGCTACTAATATGTGCAGGCGTGATTAACGAGCAGCCTGCACCCACCGGCGTCATCGCCAGTTTCCGCTTTGCATTTTCCTCACCTGCGCGTTTGCGCAAGGAGGTCCTTGGCGGACTGGCGGTGGCGCTTGCTTTKATCCCGGRAGTTTTWAGCTTTTCCATTCTCGCCGGCCTCGMCCCGCGGGKGGGGSTGTATTCTTCGGTGATTATGGCGATGGCCATCGCCTTTHCCGGCGGGSGGCCCGCCMTGATTTCCGCGGCGGCGGGCGCGGTAGCCCTGGTGGTGGCCCCGCTCGCGCACGAATATGGGCATGATTACGTGGTGGCGGCGGTGCTTGCGGCCGGTATCATCCAGGTGCTGTTGGCGTGGGTGGGCATCGCCAAGCTCATGCGCTTTATCCCGCGTTCGGTGATGACCGGATTCGTCAATGCGCTGGGAATTATGATGTTTACCGCGCAGCTGCCGCACCTTATCGATGTCCCCTGGATGGTCTACGTGCTGGTGGCTATAGGCCTAGCCATCATGATCGTTTTGCCGCGGTTTACCCAGGTAATTCCGGCGCCGCTAGTGACCATCGTGGTGGTAAGCCTCATCGCCGTCGCGGCGGGGTGGAAGGTGCCGGATGTGGCGGACCAGGGCGAGCTGCCCACAACGCTGCCGGGCCTTTTCATTCCGGATATTCCGTGGAACCTGGAGACCCTGCAGGTAATTGCGCCCTACGCCTTTGGGATGGCGCTGGTGGGCCTGATGGAATCGCTGCTAACGGCAAAGCTTGTCGATGACATCACGGATACCCATTCCGATAAGACCCGCGAGTCCTTTGGCCAGGGCATTGGCAATATATTGGCCGCAGCCATTGGCGGTATGGGCGTGTGCGCGATGATTGGCCAGACGATGATCGGCGTCAAGGTATCCCAGGCGCGCACGCGCTTGTCGACGTTCCTCGCCGGCGCCTTCCTCCTCGTGCTGTGCCTGCTTTTTGGCGAGGCCGTAGGCCGCATTCCGATGGCCGCGCTGGTCGCGGTGATGATCCTCGTGGCGGCGACGACGGTGAATTGGCATTCCATCCGCCCGCGCACGCTGAAGTTGATGCCGCTTTCTGAAATCCTCGTCATGCTGCTGACGGTCGCGGGCACGCTGGCTACGCATAACCTCGCGGTGGGTGTGGTATTAGGCGTGGTGGCGGCATCGGTTGGCTTTGCCCGCCGGGTGGCACACCTCGTGGAGGTTGAGTTGGTAGATGGATATACCTACGTGGTGCATGGCCAGCTCTTCTTCGCCTCCTCGAATGATTTGGTCTACGCCTTCGATTACACGCTCGATACGGACTTCGTGGTGGTGGACCTTTCCGATGCCGAGGTCTGGGATGCCTCGACGGTGGCGACGCTGGATGCGGTGCAGAAAAAGTACGCGGATCGCGGCATTGAGGTGGAGTTTCGGGGCCTCGATGGGGCGAGCGCGCAGCGCCTAGAACGCCTGAGTGGGCAACTGGGTGATTAATATCACATTGCAAATCTGATATGCGGGGGCGTACTGGCTGTAGGGGGTCGGATGGAGTGGGCTAGCGCGGCGAGGTTGGCCGTTTAGGGCGATGACCTCGAACTATTAGGCGATATTAACTTCGGGCCGTGGAGCAGCTTTGTCTTAACTAACTTAGGTGATCCAATCTGAAAAATGCCCCTGAGGTGCGGGTTTGATTAAGCATGCCTTGCTAGACGGGAGATTTTATTTGGGTATTGTAGTGCCTACAACCAATTAATTGATTCCTACAGAAAGGATTTAGCAATGGATGAGAAGCTGCAAACCCTGCTAAACAATCAGGTCATTAACGAGCACGGCGCCGCTATGGTCTACACCCAGCTGGCCTACGAGATGGACAACCTGTCCTTCCCGGGCATGCGCGATTGGTTCATGGCTCAGGCTGGCGAAGAGCGCGTTCACGCACAGAAGCTTGCGGATCACCTCTTGGCACGCGGCTACCGCGTAGAGCTCAACGATATCCCGGTTGGCTCCATCAAGGCTGCCACCCCGCTGGATGCGTTCGAGGCTTCCTTGGCACACGAGCAGAAGGTCTCCGAGCAGATCCGCGAGATCGCCCGCGTTGCCCTTGACATCCAGGACCTGGACTCCCGTCAGCTCATTGACTGGTTCTTGGCTGAGCAGATCGAGGAAGAGGACACCGTTTCTGAGATCATCGACCAGATCAAGCTGGTGGGCAACGATGGCGCTGGCCTGCTGCGCATCGATTCCCGTTTGGCTAACCGCAACTCCTAAGTTGTGAATAACAAACACATCAAGATTTAAATCAATCCTCCCATGGCACTGCGCTGCTGTGGGAGGATTGACGTATGTCTGGACACCTCAAAACAACCCTCTCCGCCACCCTGGCGGTATTGGCATTAAGCCTCATCATTGGGGCTGCGGTCATCTCAAGCCACGTCACCCTCGGCATCTTTTTGACCACCGCAGCGCTTATGCTGAGCCCGTTTGCGGGGGTGGTGATGCTGGCGTGTGGGGTCATCGGTAAGCGCGGGCTGGTCAACCGCTCCCTATATTCCCTGAGTGGAATGCTGATTTTGGCTTCGCTGGCCGTGCTCATCGTTTTGCCGATGGCGCAGGCGACGCTGGCGCTGGTGATTTTTATCGCCGGCACCGCGGTAGGGATTGTGGCCGTGCAGACCCAAGCTACTAGGCGCGCATAAACTGGACGCATTATGCCGAAGTTGCTGTTTGATCTATACGGCGTGCTGCTGCGCCCCGCCACGCCGGAAGCGCACGCTGAACTAGAGCGCTTCCTCGAGCCTGCGAACCCGGAGGCCTTCTGGGAGGCCTATAACTATTTCCGGCCGGATTACGATGCCGGAATTTTTAGTGATAGTCACTACTGGAATGAGATAGCCGCCCGCGCGGGAATGGGGCCCATTGACTGCGCTGGGGCCGTGGCCTGCGAGAACCAGTACCTGCTTGAGGCGGACCCAGAGGTGGTAGCGCTGGTCAGAGGGCTCATCGGGGAGGGCTTTAGCGTGGGGATTTTATCCAATATCCCCACGACCTTGGCGAAACAGGTGCGCGCGCAGCACCCGTGGTTGGCAGAGTGCGCGGCGGTAACGTTGAGCTGCGATATCGGGGTGGCCAAGCCGCACCCAGAGGCCTACCGAGTGGCGGTAGACGCGCTAGCGGCGCAGCCCAAGGACACGCATTTTTTCGATGACCGCATCGACTACATCGAGGGCGCCACTTATTGCGGGTTGCAAGCCCACCTGTTTACCGGGATCGACTCCGCGCGCGAGGTTTTACGCGGTCTGGAGTGAGCGGCCCAGCTCCAATGGTTCGCGCAATAGCTGATCGGTAGCCACGGTACGGGCGACGGCGCGCACGATTTCTTTGTGGCTTGGGATCATGCGCAGTTCCAGTTCATCCGAGGTGGAATCGCGGACGGKGGAGGMAAAAAGSKGGGGCGSGSGGGAAYCGCCGGWAAAGGCCCCGCCGGCAATGACCACGGTTTTCGGCGAGTATTCGCGGACCATCTCCGCCGTAATCTGGCCCAGCTGGCGGGCGCGCTCATCCAAAATGGCGCGCACGGCTGAATTGGATTCGGCGATGGTCGCGACCTCGGGCAGGGTGTTGACCTCGATGCCGTGCCGGCGCACGGCCTCCAGGATGGACTGGGTGGCCAAGAGGTGTTCGGAAGCGCCGTGCCCCAGTAGGTCAGAGCGGGTTTGTGGCAGTGGGATGATGGAATTTACCTCGTCATCGGCGGATAGCGCCGATCCTAAAGAATCATCCGCGAAGAGCAGGAGCACGCGCTCGTTCGTACCAATCTCGGCGGCCTGCGTCTCCGAGCCCAAAATGGCGGAAATGGCGGAGGTAACCACCACGGGAACGCTAAATTGGAAGCGCAAGCGCTCCGCGATATCCACGCCGTGCCATCCCAGATTATCCGCCGTGACCAGGCCCTCTTCGTCCACAGTGCCCGAGGTGGTAATCCCCAAGGCCACGAGGCGGCGATCCAGGCCCGTCATCATGCGGTTGATGCCGGCCATGATGTGTTCAAGAAAGTCTTCCTCCGTCAGGCGGGCGACAGGAGTGGCAATCTCTTCCTCCGAAATGGTGCGGCCCTTGATGTCATAGAGGCCGATATAGGTCTCGGAGGTGCCGACGGCGATGCCGCCGAGCACCCAGTTATTATCCGCGGCCTCGAGGGGGACCGTAGGGCGGCCTCGGCCCTGGGATTGGGTGAGGTCGGTGCGCTCTTGGATGAGTCCTGCGTTGAGGAGCGCGGTGGTAGCGCGGGTAATGGTGGGCTGGGAGAGTCCGGTGGCTTCTACCAGCTCACTACGGGTAATGATCGGGTTCAGGCGCACCAGGTGAAGGCACTTAGCAGCCGGTGTACGGGGGCGGGTGAACACGGGGCCAGGTTTGATCATGAAAGAAAGTATATGTGTCACAGACTGCTTTGTCTAATCTATTCATAGGTGTATGTACCGAATGGTCTAAAGGTGGAGGTAGGCCAAAAATTCCCTATGCKGGGGCGCATGAGATCAGTAGCGKTTTATTGCGGCTCTGCCGKGGGCAATYCGCCCGCCTATAGCGCAGCGGCACAACACTTGGGCGGCGAGCTTGCCCGTCGCGGGCTGAACTTGGTCTATGGCGGCGGAAATATCGGCCTCATGCGCGAGGTGGCCAATTCCTGCCTGCAGGCTGGCGGCACCGTCACTGGCGTCATGCCGCAATCCTTGGTGGATTTAGAGATTTCCCATCCAGGTTTGACCCGCCTCGAGGTAGTGGATTCTATGGCCGAGCGGAAAACCCGGATGGAGCAGCTGGCGGACGCCTTTATCTGTTTGCCCGGCGGCGTGGGCACGTTGGAGGAAGTAACAGAGGTACTGACCCAACAACAGCTGGGCAGCATTCGCGGGCCCGTTGGCTTGGTTGACGTGGAGGGCTTTTGGCAGCCCTTTTATGACATGTATGCCGCCATGGCCGAGGCGGGCTTCATCCTGCCCCGCTTTGTAAAAGCGCTGTTCATAGAGGAAAATCCCGCGGCCGTGCTGGATGGTTTTGCCCAGTGGCACTACCCAGGCACGAAGTGGAACAACGATTAGCTAACAAGTTTGCAACATTTGGGTGGGGCTGGGTGGCCTATCAACAAGATAAAGGGTTAGACTTCCCTCTTATGAGTTCTGAGCAGACCGCTAAGCGCCAGCCCTCTCTACTGGACGCTTCGTGCGATAACTTCGTTCACGACCTAGCCGAACTATCCCCAACAGATGCAACCGCGTGGGGCATTGACGGTTTTGAAGGCGAATTGCAGGATTTTTCCCCCGATTATTTTGAGGCTGTCGCTGATCGCACCCGCGATATGGTTGCGGATCTGGATGCCTTGGATGACACCACCGATGAATCCGATGATGAGGATGACTTTGATGACGTGGATTATGTCACCGCCGCCGTCTTGCGGGATCGTCTCTGCTTAGATCTGGATTTGCACCACCACGGCGAGGATATTCGCAGCCTTAATAATATTGCCTCGCCCGTGCAGACCATCCGGGATTCCCTGCTGCTTATGCCGCAGGAGACCCAGGAGGACCGCGAGGCCATTCGCTCCCGTCTGTCCAAGGTCAAGGGCTCCCTCGATGGCTACCGCGAGTCCCTGAAGGAAGCGGCCTCCCACGGCATGGTGGCACCGCACCGCCAGATCTCTGAGGTCATTGTGCAGTGCGAGCGGCTTGCCGATGCCGATTCCATGCTCGAGGGCCTCGGCCTCGCCCCCGACTCCGCCGAGGTGAAGAATGCCAAGGAGGCCTTTGGCGAGTTCTCGGATTGGCTGTCTAATGATCTGCAGCCGCAGTCCTCTAATAAGGACGCGGTGGGCCGCGAGCGCTACGAGCGCTTTTCCAAGCTTTTCGTTGGCGATTCCGTGGACTTGGACGAGGCCTATGAATGGGGCCTTGACCAGGTGCGCTACCTGCGCGGGGAACAGGAAAAGATCGCGCACGAGCTTTATGGCCCGGAGTGCTCGGTGCGCTCTGCCATGCGCAAGCTGAACCACGAGGAGCGCTATACCCTGCGCGGTACTGATGCCTTGGTGGAGTGGATACAGAGCAAGGCCGATGCGGTCATCGCCGAGCTCAACGGCAAGGAATTCGACATTCCGGAAGAAGTCGAAGAGATCGAGTGCCGCATCGACCCAGCGGGTACCGGTGGCATCTTCTACACCCCGCCGAGCGATGACTTCTCGCGCCCGGGCCGCATGTGGTGGTCCGTGCCGGAGGGCCAAGACACCTTCCACACCTGGCAGGAGCTGACCACCGTGCACCATGAGGGCGTACCGGGCCACCACCTGCAGCTGGGTTCTGCCCTGGTACAAGAGGATCTGAACCTGTGGCGCCGCGCGGTGACCTGGAACTCCGGCCACGGCGAGGGCTGGGCCCTATACGCCGAGCAGCTCATGGCCGAGCTGGGTTACATGGACGATCCTGGCGTGCGGATGGGGCTGCTCGATGCCCAGCGCCTGCGCGCGGCCCGCGTCGTGGTGGACATCGGATTGCACCTGGGCAAGAAGCTACCGGACTGCACCGTATCCGGCGCGTGGGATAAGGCCCACGTGAAGACCTACATGCGCGAAAACACCGCCATGGATGATGCGAACCTCAACTTTGAGGTCAACCGCTACCTGGGTTGGCCGGGCCAGGCCCCGTCCTATGCCTTGGGCCAGCGCCTGTGGCAAGAAACCCGCGCCGCCGCCGAGGAGCAGGACATGAGCGCCCGCGAATTCCACTCCGAGGCCTTGGCTCTTGGCTCGGTGCCCATGTCGGTGCTGCGCGAGGCCGTGCTAAATAACTAAACGCGCCGGCTAGCGCCTTTTAGCAAACTTGCCGACGGCCCTAATGAGCTGCGGCAGGTACCCCGCAATGACCAGCACCGCGATGAGGCGGGTAAGCTGCACCGCGATAACCACGGGGCCAGCCCCSCCYTCCGCGGRGAGCGCGAGCACGGTCTCTAGCGCGCCGGGGCTAGTAGCTAGGTAGGCCTCGAAGTAGCTGATATTGAGCCAGTGCATCAGCGGCCACGCCGTGGCCGCACACAGGCCGAGGACCGCGGCGATAAAAAGAATCGTCGCGGGAAGCTGCTTAGCAAAGGCCTTGAGCGATGGGAGAGACAGCCCGCCGCCGCAGACCCAACCGATGGATAAAAAGGCGATGACCTTAAAGGCATAGATCGGCTCTAACGTATGGCCCTCCGGCAGGAAGAACGAGGCCAGCACCGTCAAGATCAGCGGGCCGAGGACCGCAGCGGCGGGCAGGTGCAGGAATTTGCCAAGGCTTTCGCCGACCAGCGCGATAACGAGCACTAGTGCGATGATCCACCAGGTGGTTTCCGCCTCCAGCCTTAAGTCACCGCCCCTTCCTGCAGGCGTATCGAGGAAGGTCACGACGGCGGGAAGGGATACGGAAACGATCAATAACCGCAGGTATTGGGTGAGCGCGACGTAGCGGTAGTCGGCACCGAGTTCATCGGCAAGCGCGGGCATGAGCGAGGCACCCCCGGGGAGCATGGACAGGATGCCGGTTTCGGAGGAGACGTCCCGTGGCTGCTGGCGGTGCAGCATGACGCCGCAGAAGATGCCCAGCGCGATGGTGACAAAGGACATGGTTATGGCCGCCGGCAGGTATCCCACCAATTGGCCAAAGGAGACCACCGTTAGCGGCAGCGCGGCCATGATGCCGATGAATCCGCGCGATAGACCATAAAATTTGCGGTTGACCTTGAGGTCTTCGCCGGTGATAAGGGCCATGGCTCCAGAGGCGATGATCGCGGCCAAAATCCACGCGGCCGGCACGTGCCACATGCTAAAAAGCCAGCCCAAGAGGATGGAGACGGGGACGACGATGCCCCACCGCAGGATGGTGTGGGTGTCTACGCTTATTCCCCAGTGCCGTTTAGCCACGTATTCTCCCATCTTCTGCTCGTCCTCGATCGAGTCTAGACCTCCCCGCCGCGGGGTTTATGATCTCCTCATGGATATCGACGTGGCGCAGTGGGCGGTGCTCCTTATGGGAGCGGCGGGGGCAGGCTGGATCGACGCGGTCATTGGCGGGGGRGGSCYCGTGCTTWTTYCSCTATTKCTTKCCGTCGTGCCGGGGCTGGCACCGGCAACGGCGCYGGCCACCAACAAGCTCGCGGCGGTATCGGGCACGGCATCGGCGGCCGTGACCTTGGCGCGCRGGGTGGGCCCGCCGGCAGGAGAGCTCGTTCGCTACGCCCTCATCGCCCTCGTGTGCGCCGGGCTGGGCGCGAGTGTGGCGGCGAATCTAAATAGCGACATCATGCGCCCGCTCATTATCGTGCTGTTAGTGGTGGTGGGCGTCTTCGTGACCTTTAAGCCGAGCTTCGGCACCACCGAGTCACCCGGCATCCGCGGCGGATGGCGCACCTGGGCGGGGCTTGTGGCGGTCGCGGCCMTCTCCTTTTWTKACGGCMTCTTTKGCCCGGGRACCGGCATGTTCCTGATCATGGCCTTTWCCTTTWTCTTCTCCCMGAACTTCTTAAAATCCGCGGCGATGGCCAAGGTGGTCAATACCGCCACGAACCTTGGCGCGCTGGTGACCTTTATCCTTGGCGGCCACGTGTGGTGGACCCTTGGTATCGCGTTGGCCGCCGCCAATATCCTCGGCGCCCAGGTGGGCGCGCGGACGGTGCTCAGCGGCGGGACGAAGTTTATCCGCTATGCCCTGCTTACCTTGGTAGTGGTCATGAGCTGCTATTTATCCTGGCAGCAGTGGGGTTAGGCTACATCCGGTTCTTGGTCCGCGCGGTGGCGATGGCATTCCACGGATCCTCGGGCCACGGGTGCTTGGGGTAGCGTCCGCGCATATCGGCGCGCACCCCGGCGTAGGGGCCGGACCAGAAGCTAGCAAGATCATCGGTGACCGCCAGCGGGCGGCCGGCGGGGGAGAGCAAGTGAAATTGCACGCGGTTGCCGCAGTACTCCGGAGATTCGGCCAGGCCGAAGCACTCCTGCAACTTGATGTGGACCACGGGGCGCTCGCCCGACCAGTCGATTTTGGCATCGCGGCCGGAGGGCACTGGGAGGCGCTGAGGTGCGAGCTCGTCTAAGCGGGTGGCTTCGGGCCAGGGGAGCAGGCGCTGCAGGGCGGGGTACATGTCTATCTTGGCGGTGGGGGTTCCCGCGGCAATCTGGTGCAGCTCGGGCCCGAGCCACTCGGCGGGATCGGCGGKATCGACATCCGGCCACGGRKCGCCGTAGTGCGCGKGCMGGKGGSGGRGCCTATCTTTTAAGCTCTGGGCCTTCTCGCTGAAGGKAAATAAGCCCAGGCCCTCTTCGCGGATGCCGGCGGCTAGGGCTTGCGCAGCGGCATCGCCAGTGACCTTGACCGGGGTTTCGGACAACACAATCGCCCCGGCCGCCCGGACCTTGACCCCGCGCACGCGGCCCCCACGCAGGAAGGCGCGAGTTTCTTCGGTCACGCCGATGGCATCCAGCGCGGCGGATTCTGCGATGCGCGCGGCGGTGCGGATGATGGGGTTTCCGGCATTGGAGAGGGTGACCTCCGCGATGGCGAGCCACGGCGAGCCTGCCAGCCCGGAGTTATCCAGCAGCCGGGCGCGAGTGCCGCTGGCCAGCAGATAGTCTTCACCCACGCGCTTGGCCACCTGCTCGGGATAGGCGGTGGCGACGATCTCGCCGGGGTCTGCGGGGCCGAGATCCTCCACCAGGCGGGACAGGCGCTTGACTTCCTTCTGCGGTGCGGGGCGGCGGGTGAGATCGGTGGTATTGGTGGGGGCATCGGCAAGCGCGGCGATGGTGGGCGCCGCCTGGCTGCCGTGCCGGATAAGGGCCGCGCCGAGGCGGGGRTCGGTGGGCAGGAGGGCGAGCTCCTGCGTCGCGCCAATGCGCTCGAGGGTGGCGCGCGCGGCCGCAAGGGCCTGGGCGGGCGGCGGATCGAGCAGCGGGAAATCCGGGCCCGCGCCCCAACAATCCAAAAACAGCGCAGCCTGCGTGAGATCCGCGGACAGGATCTCCGGAGTGGTGTGCGGGGAAAAGTGTTGGTAATCGTCCTGGGAATAGCAACGAATGACCGTACCTGGCGCCTCACGCCCGGCACGGCCCGCGCGCTGGTCCGCGCTCGACTTCGACGTGGAGACCGTTACCAAACCGGACATACCGCGCTGCGCATCGCGCCGGGGAACGCGGGCCAGCCCCGCATCTACCACCACGCGCACGCCAGGCACCGTCAGCGAAGACTCTGCGATGGATGTCGCCACCACAATGCGCTGCTCATCGGTATAAAGCGCGGCATCCTGCTCCGCGGTGGTCTGCTTGCCGTGCAGCGGGAAAACATTATGGCCCTGCAGCTCCTCGCACACCAGGTTGACCTCGCGCACGCCGGGCACGAAGACCAGCGTGGATTCGTGTTGGCGGGCCGCTTGCTTGGCGATGCCCCCGTAAAACTCCCGCGATCCCGCCGCGCGCCCCGGCTGCGGCGCGTACTGGATATCCAGGGGATAGGTCACCGCCTCGGTGGTGTGGACGGGCGCGCCCATGAGCTGGGAAAAGCGCTGTGCGTCTACCGTGGCGGACATGGCGATGACGCGGAAGTCCTCGCGCAGCTCGGCCAGTTCTAGGCACATGCCGAGCACCAGATCCGTATCCAGCTGGCGCTCGTGGACCTCATCGATGGCTACGGCGGCCACGCCCTCGAGCTCCGGATCCTTTAGCAGGCGGCGCAGCAGCACGCCCGGGGTGACGAATTCGACCTCGCTTCCCGTGCGGGATTCGCCGCGGATGGCGAAACCGACCTTCTCCGGGGTGCCGCTGAGGGTGCTCAAGCGCTGGGCGGCCGCGCGCACGGCCACGCGGCGCGGGGCGGTGACGATGACCTTGCCGCGCCCTGCGGAATGATTGGCTAGTGCTGGTGGCACGAGCGTGGTTTTACCCGTGCCGGGCGGTGCCTGAATGACGACGTTTCCGGTGCGAGGCAGCGAATCGATGGTCTCGGCTACGGGCAGCCCCGCGCCGATGCTGGCGAGATCGAACATTTAGTTGGCGGCCCCAAAACCTTCCACGGGGCCGTCCAAATCCTTGCGCTCCCACGAATCCTCATCGCCGTCCAGCGTGCGCACCACGCGGCCGGGCGTGCCCAGGACCAGCGAATTATCCGGGATATCCTTGGTCACCAGCGTGCCGGCACCAATAACGCAGTTTTCACCAATGGTAACCCCCGGCATGACGGTGGCATTGGCCCCAAACCACGTATTGCGCCCCACGGTGATGGGGTGGGCGATTTCCCACCCGCCCTCGCGCATCGCGTGATCGTTAACGGGGTGGCCCACCGTAATAAACGAGCAATTGGGCCCAATCAGCACGCGGTCCCCGAATGTGACCTTGGCCTGGGCCAATATGCTGCTGCCAAAGTTGATGAAGACGCCTTCCCCACAGACGATATTGCAACCGTATTCCATATTCAGCGGCGCGTGCGCCCCCGGCACGTGTGATTCCTCCGGCAAGATCTCCCGCAAGATTGCCTGCGCCTGCTCCTTATCGGTGTTGTGCAGATCGTTGAACTGCCCAATCAACCCAAAGGTGCGCTGGTGCTCCTTATCGATGTCCCCCATGCCCGGCAGATGCCACTGCCCACCGGTCATTCGCTCCCAAGTGCCGTAGCGTTGCAGGTCGTGCAGCTTCTGTTCATCCATGGTGGCCATTGTAGAGGGCGCGTGGCCTAACCGATTAGCGGTTAGGGTGGAGGCATGCTTTTTGATTCGCTGCCGCGGCCGAATGCGTACGTCGCGCCGGGCGTGGGGCACGTGCCGGGATGGGTGGGCATCGGCAAGCAAAAGGCCCTGGTAGAAGAGACACGGGAGATCGCTCGCGCGTATGCGCATACGCCGATGGCGATGGTGCAGCCGCGGCTGAAATCGGGTGGGCAGATGAGCGTATTTCAGCTGCATCTTGGCCGGTATTGGCATTATCCCAGCTACCGGTACGTGGACAATATGGAAGGCACGCGGGTGCCGCCGGTACCGGATAGCCTGCGGGAATTGGCCCCGGCGGCGCTGCGACAGGCGGCCCAGATTGCCCCGGAGCTGGAACCATGGGTGGATAACTTCGTGCCGGAGATGGCGCTGGTGAATTATTATCCGCCCGGCTCGGCGATGGGCATGCACGTAGATGACTCTGAGGAATCGCCCGCGCCCGTGATTTCGCTTTCGATTGGGGATGAGGCCCTCTTCCGCATAGGCCATACCGAAAATCGCACCAAGCCCTGGGACGATGTGACCCTGTGCTCGGGTGATTTGGTGGTCTTTGGCGGGCCGAAGCGCTTTGCCTACCACGGGGTGGTGCGGGTAAATGATGGCACGCTGCCGGAGGGATGCGGGCTGCAAGAAGGCAGAATCAATATCACCATCAGACAAGTTTCGGCGAGCGCGGTAGGCTAGGGCGGGTTACATAAAGGTTGAAGAAAAGAGGTTTTTCTTATGTCCCGAATTGGCATCATCATCGGTTCCACCCGCGATAAGGCGGCAGGCCAGGCAGTAGGCGAGTGGGTCAACGACCTCGCCCAAGGCCGTGAGAATGGCGTGGAGTACCAGCTGTTGGAGCTCAAGAAGTTCAATATCCCCATCCTCACCAGCGAGGTTGTTCCGGGTGCGGCGAATAAGCAGTACGATGACGCCAACGTGCAGGAATGGTCCAAGGCCGTCGATGCCTGCGATGGCTTCGTCTTCGTGACCCCGGAGTACAACCACTCCGTGCCCGGTGCGTTCAAGAATGCTTACGACTCGCTCGGCGCGGAATGGGCGGGCAAGCCGGTGGCCTTCGTGGGCTATGGTTCCGTCGGCGGCGTGCGCGCGGTCGAGGCATGGCGCAATGTCGTGGCTAACTTCTCCATGCCACAGCTGCGCAACCAGCTGGACTTTAATATCTTTACCGATTGGAACGACGGCGAATTCCGCCCCAGCGATGACTCCTACGAGCGCGCAAATTCCCTGCTTTCTGAGCTCGAGGACGCACTCCAGTAGAAAAAGCCCTGCACCGTGCTGCGCGCTGCGTAGCATGGGGTGCATGACTGAAAAGAAAGTAGCAGTAGTAACCGGTGCCTCCTCTGGTATTGGGGAGGCCACCGCGCGCTCTTTGGCCAAGGACGGTTGGCACGTCGTGGTGGGAGCTCGCCGCACAGACCGCCTGCAGCAGCTTGCCAATGAAATCGGTGGCGAGGCCTATGAGCTGGACGTTACCTCCGATGTTTCTGTTTCCAAGTTCGTCTCCCACCTCGACCGCGTAGATCTTTTGGTCAATAACGCCGGCGGTGCCAAGGGCTTGGAGCCGCTTGTCGATACCTCCTGACGCGGGCTTGTTTTAGGGACCGGTAAGGCGGTACCAGGTACCGGGGTGGCGGTAGCCGCCCGGTAGCCGGTTTTACCCCCGCTTATCGTTTGGACCGTTGACGTTGCTTGAGCTGTTTGCTAACAATCCAGCAATCCCACGAGCATCGAGTCGATGGTCCCTTACAACGCGACTGGCCTTATCAATCGTCGACTTCGAGACCCCTAAATCGGCTCGAATCTGGTTCCAGGAACGATTCCCGGCAACCAAGGCAAACATGATGGCACGGTAATCCGTCACCACCATCACTCCTTCCACGTGAACGCGACCCACGCGTACACACTGCGTGGGCCGTCCACTAAAGAGTGCCTAAAAACTACCCCCGGTACCCGATATCCGCACCGGTCGGTACTCGATACCGCCCTACCGGTACTAAATAGCGTCGCGCGTCACAGGTGGGCGCGCCAGCCGTGAATCACGTTGATGAGGCAGCATGCGGCGAGAAGGGAGCCGATGAGGAATAGCGCCGTGAAGCCAATGTAGGGGGCTAGGGCGCTGAAGGCCATGGGAATAAAGAAGCCGGTATAGGACACGGAATAGAACACGGCGGTAAGGCCGGCGAGGTCATCTTTTCCGGCGATGCGCTGGACCTCGGAAAGGCCGGCGACAAGTGCTAGGCCGTAGCCGGCGCCCATGACGGCGGCGCTGGTGATACCGAGCGGGAGGGAAAGCGTGCGCGCGGCGATGGCGCCGAAGATGGTGCCGGCGGTAATGACGGCCATGGCAACGGCGGAGGCCCGGGCGGAGCGGTGGGKATCGATGACCTTGCCAAACATTTGGATGCCGACGCCGCAGCCCAGCGTAATGACGGTCATGAGGCCGGAAAAGGCGATGGGGGCATCGCCGGCGGAATCGGAAAGCAGCTGGGGCAAGAGGGCATAGGCAGCACCCGCGCAGCCGAATACCCAGGGGGCTACGGGAAGGACGATGCGGGAAAAACGGCGGTGCGCGGCAGAAGGAATGTGCAGCATGTGCAACATATCGCGGATGCTTAAATCCAGGAACGTGTCCTTGACGGTTGCGCCGCGGGGCGGGCGGGTCTCAGGGGTCTTCAACAGCCACACCGCGGTAATAACGGTGAGCAGGATGTGCAAGACATAGGCCAAGTGGGTGGGCCACGGGCCCCATTGCGCCAACACCGAGGCCAGGGCGGCGCCGATAAGGAAGCCCACGGTAAGGCACATCGATGCCTTTCGGGGACCTGCGGCGGGGTCACCGCCGGAGCGGGTGATGAGCTCGGAAATCCAGGKGGRGCCGACCGCCATGACGATGCCCAGCGCCAGGCCACACAGCACGCGGCCGGCGGCGATGATGAGGGGTTCTTCGGGCGCGATGGACAGCAGGAACGACCCGGCCAGGGAGAGCGGTGCGGCGGGCAGCATCGTGGGGCGGCGGCCGATATAGTCCGACAGTGGCCCGGAGATAAGCAGTGCGGGCACGATGCCGATGACGTAGGCCGCCAGGAGGCCGTTGACGGTGACCTGCGAGAAGTGGGATTGCTCGCGGTACATCACGAGCAGGGGAGTAAATTCATTGCCACCCCAGGCAACGGCCACCATGCTGCCTGCAACGGGTAACCAGTCGCGATTGGCGGGGTCTTGACTCATAGTTGATCCTTCGAATTTTTCAGGTGCGAGCGGAGTGCAGAAAGGTAGGCGGGCAGGTTGGCGGTGCGGAGGGCATCGGCAAGCACGCGGTGCTGATCGACGAACGCGCGGGCCCGCGCCACATTGCGCCCGATGGCGGTGGCGGTAAAGCGCTGCTGGCGCTCGCGCAGCTGGTAGCCAACATTGGCCAGCAGGCTATTGCCGGCGCTATCCATGATGATTTGGTGGAATTGGGCATCCAGGCGCGTGTATTCGCGGAGATCCTCGGCATCCAAAGCGGCGTCTTGGGCCGCAATGTTTTCTTGCAGGCGCTTGGCGATGCCCCCACGTTCTGCCTCGCCTAGCTCGCAGATCTTTTCGGCACTGTGGGCATCGACAAGCAGGCGAGCCTCGTAGACCTCCCGGATTTCTTGGGGGCTAATTGGCACAACCAGCGCGCCGCGCTTGGGATAAAGCTGCAAAAAGCCCTCGAGCTCCAGGCGCAGGAAAGCCTCGTGAGCCGGGGTCCGGCTGACTCCTACCTCGGCCGCGAGCGCGGCTTCTGACAGCATTTGCGTGGAATCGATGGTGCCGTCGATGATCCTTTCTTTAACCAATTCATAAACCCGCTCCGCGGCAGGCTGCATGCTTGTATCGCTCATGCATACATCTTGCATACAAGTTAGTTTAAGCGTCAACCTATTCCCAATTCCGGGGTTGGCGTGGCTTAGACTGGAGGGCATGCAACGTTGGGTCTTACACATCGATATGGATGCGTTTTTCGCCTCCGTCGAGCAACTGACCCGACCGACTTTGCAGGGCCGGCCGGTGCTCGTCGGTGGGGTTGGCGGCCGCGGGGTCGTCGCCGGCGCGTCCTATGAGGCGCGCGAGTACGGCGCGCACTCGGCGATGCCGATGTATCGCGCCCAGCAATTGGTGGGCCTGCGCGCGGTGGTGGTCAGCCCGCGCCGGGCGGTGTATTCGGCGGCCTCGCGCCGGGTATTTGAGATCATTTCTCAGCACGTCGAGGTCATCGAGCAGCTATCCATCGATGAGGCCTTTATGGAGCCAGAGGCGCTGGTGGGTGCGACGGCGGACGAGGTACAACAGTGGGCGGACGGCCTGCGCGCGCTCATCCGCGAGGAAACGGGCCTGCCGTGTTCCATCGGTGCGGGCTCCGGCAAGCAATTTGCCAAGATCGGCTCCGGTGAAGCCAAACCCGATGGCACCTATGTCATCCCAGCGGAAAAGCAGCTGGAGATGCTCCATCCGCTCGCGGTGGGGAAGCTGTGGGGCGTCGGGCCGGTTACGGAGGCCAAGCTCAAGGGCATCGGGGTGGAGACCATCGGCGCGCTGGCCGCCATGACCCAAAAGGAGGTGGAAATCTCCATCGGCAGCGTCGTCGGATTGCAGCTGTGGCAGCTGGCGCAAGGCATCGACGATAGGGAAGTGGCACCGCGCGCGATTTCCAAGCAGATCTCCACGGAGCATACCTATTCCAAGGACCTGCTGACGGTACCGGATGTGGATGCGGCGATTACCCGCGCGGCCGAGGGCGCGCATCGCCGCCTGCTTAAAGATGGCCGCGGCGCGCGAACCGTGACGGTCAAGCTGCGAATGGCAGATTTCCACATCGAATCGCGCTCGACCACCCTGGCCTATGCCACCGATGACCTAGAGGTATTGACTGCCGCCGCCTTCAAGCTGGCCCGCTACCCGGATGAGCTGGGCCCCATCCGCCTGGTGGGGGTGAGCTATTCCGGGCTGGAAGCCGCGCGCCAAGACGTACTGTTTCCGGAGCTCGACCGCGAAATCGTGCGGCCCGTGCTGCCGGATAGCGACTATGAAACGGGCGTGAGCGATGACTCCCCGCCACCGGCGCCGACCACCGTCGTGGTCGAAGACGATGTGGAGGATCAGTGGCGCGCCACCCAAGACGTCTACCACCCGGATTTTGGCCACGGGTGGATCCAGGGCACCGGGCACGGGGTGGTCAGCGTGCGTTTTGAAACCCGTTCGACCGGGCCTGGCCGCACTAAATCCTTCGCCGCTAGCGACCCAGAGTTGGTGCCGGCCGACCCGCTCGATTCCTTAGACTGGCAGGACTGGCTGGAAACCCAAGACTAGATAGCAACATAGCGCTTGGGATCAGGGTTTTGCCGGAATACCTCGGCAGGATTCGTGCCTGTGGCCAGCGCTGCGGCCAAAAGAATACGCGCCTGGCTGGGCCTGAAGGCCCCCGCGTTGATCGCGCCCAGGCTGCGCAGGCTCGCGCCGCCGCCATCGCCGCCATAGGACATCGCGGTCGCGCCGTACGGGGTGCGGGTGGAAATGACGACGGGGAGGTCGTCGCTGAGGGCATCGGCAAGCGCGCGGCCCATATCCCCACTCATATTGCCCGCGCCCATGGCCTCGATGACGAGGCCGGCGGCGGAAGTGCGGGCGGCATCGACAAGCACGCGCCCCGCGCCGGGGTAGGCAGGGATGATTTCTACCGGGTGCGGCGCCAAGGGCTGCGGCTGCAGCCGCGGGGTGGCATCCGGGACCCGCAGGGACTCAAAAGCGCGCAGGTCGAAGGTGTGCTGCTTGCGGGCCCCGCGCGCCGGGATGGTCATGCCGCCAAAGCGGATGAAGACGCCGGGCTGCCCGCTGCGGGCGAGCTCGCGCGCATCGTGGAGATTGCGCGGGCCATCCGGGTGCGGGTGATCGTAGGAGCGCTGCGCGCCGGTGAGCACGATGGGCGTATCGTCGGCGCAAAAAATTTCCAGCGCCATCGCCGTCTCCTCCATGGAATCGGTGCCGTGGGTGATGATGACGCCGTCGATGTCCGCGCGGGCGGTCTGCTCGTTGACTACCGCGATGAGCTCGTCGAGGTCCGCGAGCGTAATAGAAGAGGAATCGAGCTGGCGAAATTCCACCACTTCGGCGTCGATATCGGCCGCGAGCTGCGCGCCGGTGACGGTGGGGACGAGGGAACCATCCCACACAGTGGTGCAGGCAATCGTGCCGCCGGTGGCGATGAGGGCGAGGTTAGTCATGCTTCCCAGAATAAAAGAAGACGCGCCGAGGCGGCAGGCGCGGACCAGAAAAGCTGGTGCAAATGTAAACTGATGGGAGTTTATACCCCAGACGTGAGGAGTGAGAAGTGAAATTCCGCAAATTTGGTGCCGCGTGCCTCGCATTGAGCGCGGCGGCCGCCCTGTCCGCCTGCTCTTCTGATGACGAGCAAGAAGACACCACCAAGAACAGTGAATCCAGCGAATCCGCGTCCGCTGACGGCGACTCCGCGGCCCCCGCACGGCCAACCGCCGCCGATTTGAACGCCATCCTGGCAAAGGCCACGGATCCGGAGGCATCGCAGGAAGAAAAGACCGCCACCGTGGAAGGCGGCGAATCCGCCCCGGAGATCTTTGACACCATGGCGCGCTCTAAGGAGGAATCCGGCGCGGAGTTCGCGGTCGTGGATCCGGTTTTGCCCGGCTATGACCCGCAGTCCGTGCTGACCACGGTGAATTTCTCCACGGCCGATGGCCAGGAGCAGACCGCGGACCAGGTGGAGTTCATTTATCAGGACGGCACCTGGAAGCTATCGAAGACCTGGGCCTGCACGCTGATCCAAAACACGGTGCCGCCTGAGCAGGTGCCGGAGATGTGCGCCGATACCGGTGCGGGCGCGCTGCCTGCCGATGAGGGCGACGGCGCACCAGCCCAGGGCGATGCCCCCGCGGCCGGCGCAGAACAGGCGCCTGCCGAAGCTCCCGTAGAGGCCCCCGCCGAGTAAGTCCTGTTACTCGGAAAACGCCAGCTCCGTCAGGCTTGATTGCACGACGCGCAGGTCTGAATCGGCGGTGCCGTAGGTTACCTTCGTATCGAAGGAGACGTCACCGCCCACGGGGAGCGGTTTCGTTAGATCTACCGTGATGCTGCCCGAGGAGTTGGTGGAAGAATCCAGCACGTCGAGTTCCTTATCTTCTAACTCCGTGCCCTCGGCCTGACCTTCGAAGGATAATGCGCCCAGGGTGGGGCGTTGTTCCACCTCGACGGATAGCGTGACGCGGTCACCATCGATGGACTTGACCGTATAGCGGGTCGTCTGCAAGAGCGTGGATTCCCCTGTCACGCGCGAATCTACCGTCCACGTCGCGCCGGTGCCCACCTCTTCTTCCGGAAAGACGATGGGCAGCGCGGTCAGCTTCATGATCGCCTGTTCGACGGTGCCGCGCGCCTCATCGCTCGCCTCCTGCGGGGCGGCCAAGCGCAGGGAATTCATCTGGCCGTTGTCTTGGCCGCGCCAGCCAAATTGGAACCCGTCAGCGGAAGAGACATCGGTATCGCCGGAGTATTCCGGATCCCCTGCGGTGACAAACGCGTTGCGCGAGGCCGGCAATTGGTCCTCGACGTCCTCGGTGGCTTTATCCACGGAAGCTGAAAGCGGCAGGGTAGTGGTCTCCTTATCCACGTCGGCGGCCTGGAAATCGGCCGCGGCGGATTTATTCAGCAAATCCTGCGAAAATCCCTCCGTGGCGCGGTAGGTTACCTCCTGCGAGGAATCGATGTCGTGATATTCCAGCAATTTCTTCTCACCGGTTCCGGCCTCTTCGACGGTCAGGCGCGGGGCATCGATAGTCAGGCCGACGGGCTGTTCCACGGCGGGGCCGGGGGKCTCATAAGAACAGGCGCTTAGCGCTACGGCGACGGCGGAAAGGGCTGTAAAAACTTTGACTCGAAACACGCTTACCAAAATACCGGACGCTCCTGATTAGAATGATGTGGGTGAGCCAAAAACGAAGGAGTCAGACAGGTCTTATCGCCGCGGTGGTCATCGCCGTGGCGGTTGTGGATCAAGCCGTAAAACAACTTATGCTGACCGTCCTGACGGAGGGTGTGCCGCACTATGTCATCGGGGACTGGTTCAGGTTTACCCTGCTCTTTAACCCGGGCGCGGCGTTTTCCATCGGCGGCGAGGGATCGACCTGGCTGTTTACCACCATTCAATTGGCGTTCGTCCTAGGTGTGGCCATCGCCGCCCCGCGCATCCACAATACGGGCCAGGCGCTGGGGCTGGCGCTCATTGCTGGCGGGGCATTGGGCAATTTTGCGGACCGCATCTTCCGCGACCCGGGCTTCTGGTTCGGGCACGTCGTGGACTATATCTCGGTCGGCTCGTTCGCGGTCTTTAATATCGCAGATGCGGCCATTACCTGCGGCGTCGTCATCTTCATCGGCGCCATGCTGCTCGCGGAACGGAGGGCGGAAAATGAATAGGCAATTGCGCAGTTTTCCCATTCCAGAGGGGTTGGAGGGCATGCGTGCCGATGCCGCGCTGGCCAAGCTCCTTGGCCTCTCGCGCTCGGCCACTGCCCAGCTCTGCGCCGAAGGCGGGGTCACCGTAGATTCGCAGGAGCTGGGTAAATCCGAGCGCCTAGCTTCCGGCCAGGTGGTTTCGGTGCTGCTCCCGGAGCCGGAAAAACCCCTGCTGCCGCGCGAGGAGTTGGTAGAGGGCATGGACGTTTTATATAGCGACGCCGATATCATCTGCGTGCACAAACCAGTGGGCGTCGCCGCGCACCCGAGCGTGGGCTGGGATGGTCCGACGGTCATCGGTGGGCTGCGTGCGGCAGGGTATAACGTGGCCTCGCTTGGCCCTACCGAGCGCCAGGGCATAGTCCACCGCCTGGATGTGGGCACCTCCGGGGTCATGGTCGTGGCTTCCTCCGGGCGCGCCTATTCGGCACTCAAGCATGCGTTTAAGCACCGGACCGTGAAAAAGACCTATCACGCGGTGGTCCAGGGCCTGCCCGATCCGATTGAAGGCACCATCGATGCGCCCATCGGCAGGCACCCGAAGTCGGGCTGGAAATTCGCCGTGCTTGACGATGGCAAGGCCGCGGTCACCCATTACCGCCTCATCGAGGCCTTTCGCGAGGCCAGCCTCATCGAGGTGCACCTGGAAACCGGCCGCACCCACCAAATCCGCGTCCACATGTCCGCCACCGGGCATCCCTGCGTTGGCGATCCCATGTACGGCTCGAACCCGCAACTTTCTGCCCGCCTAGGACTCGAGCGCCAGTGGCTGCATGCGGTGCAGCTGGGCTTTACCCACCCCGGCACCGGAAAGTGGTTCGAAGCCCGCGCGCCGTACCCCGATGACCTGCAACAGGCCCTGGAGCGCCTGCAGGGATGAGGAAGTTTTATCGGCGGCGCCGCCTAGCGGCCTTGGCGCTGGTGCTGGTGGCGATCGTGGTGGCCCTGGTGCTTTTTGGCACGCTGGGCACGCAGGCATCCACGCGGGTGCAAGGCGATCAGCTAGGCCCGGATGGGGAGTCCCGCGCGGAGTATATTGAGCGCGTCAATTCCATGGACATCGATCCGGATGCCACCACGTATGCGCTGGTCACCTTCGATACCGAGTTGCCCCCCGTCGCCGTGGCCGCCGCCTTGACTGATATTCCGCGCATGGACGCCATCCTCATGGGCTCGACCGCGCCCATCGCGGTGCCGGAGCCCGTTGCCGGCGAGGATCGCGCCGCGGTGATTAACCGCACCTTCGATCGCATCGGCGCCTCCTACGGCCAGCGCCCCAGCGCGGTGAGCGCCGCCGTGGTGTGGGGCACGGGCACTCAGCTTGCCGATGTCGCCTCCCTCCCCGCCGTCGCCGCTGTCGAGCCCGCGCCTGCCGATGCCGCCTGGGGCAGCTTCGCCGTGCGCCCACCCAGCTAAATTTGCCATCCTGAACGCTTCGCCGCGCGGGATGCAGGGGTGGCGGCTTAGCATCGGGGGCATGGAACACATTCGGGCATATATTGCGGCTTTAAACTCGGCGATGGATATCCTCGCCGAGGCCGCCGATATGCCCGCCTCCGAGCTGACGGCCGCCGGCATGCCGGATGCCGCCGCCGCGTCGATAGCCCACCTTTCCCAGATCTATTTCGGGCCGACCAGCTTTACGCGCCGCCAGCGCCGAGCGGTCGAGGGGGCGCGCCGCAATGGGCATTCGCTGCCGACGTTGGAGGTCATCGAAAAATACGCCCGTCGCGCGCCCACCCAAGCCCGGGCCTGGGCCCTGCGCGCGGAGCTTGCCCAGGTATCGGCCGATACTCAGGCGATGGACAAGCTCGCCCGCAAGAAGGTGCGCGCGCTGCGCCCGCCGCGCGAACCCAAACCAGGCGTTAGGCTGCGCCGCCGCGCCGCCGGCAAACCATGGACGCTGACGATTACGGGCAGTTCCAACCTCGTCGCGGAGCTGCATAACCAAGCAGGCACGCTTGCCGATGTCGCCGCCCTCTTCCACTCCGGCGCCTCCACCTCCACCGTGCGCACCAACGTGGTAATCCCGCTGGATAAGCTGAGCGCCGTTGTGCAGGGCGATAAAGACGTGACGGTCACCATGACCAACGGCGCGCAGATAAGCGGCGCCGAGCTGGCCCAGCGCGCGATGGCGGAGGAAGGCTTTATCACCCTAATCCACCCCGTGGAGGGGCCGGTGAACCTGTACCGCATGCGGCGCGGGGCAACGTGGAAGCAATTTATGATGGCTGCCGCTGAAAACCCCGTCTGCCCGGTGCGCGGGTGCCACCGCCCAGCCGATGAATGCCAGGTTCACCACATCTATAGCTGGGCCGGCGGCGGCTGGACCAATGCCAAGAACCTCACCGTAGCGTGCCCGCACCACAACGGCCGCAATGACGACGACCGCGCGGCCCGCCCCCGCAATGGCCGGTTCGAGCGCGTGCACGGCGGCGTGCGGTGGATTAAACCCTGGCAGCCGCCACCGCCGGACCTTGTTGATACTGGCCCCAGTTAACCCACGGCTTTGGGCCCAAGGCCCGCCCCTCGGCGGCGACCATTACGCGCCGTTTTCCTGCGCGCGCAACCATTTCGCATTCTCCCGCGCCGCGCACTCTTGCGCGGCGCGCTTTGGCGAACGCGAATGAGATCCGCAATGTAGATGCTGACCGCTACGCCGATGATGCCGAAACCAATCCACCGGTGCGTGGAGAAGTGCTCTTGGGTGACAAAGAGCGCCCACAGCATCTGCATGATGGGGGTGAGGTATTGGAGCATGCCGATCGTCGACAAGCGCAGCGTCCGCGCGCCTTGGGCAAAGCACAATAGTGGCAGCGCGGTGATCAGGCCGGCGCTGATTAAGAGCAGCATGTGTGGCGTGCCTTCCGAAGTGAACGTGCCGTGGCCCGCCTGCTCGATCCACACGATATAGGCGATGGCAACGGGGAGACCACCAAAGCCTCCGCCGCGACCGAGACCGCTGCCGATACCCGCACCTGCTTCTTGATAAGCCCGTAGATGCCAAACGATGCCGCCAACAGCAGCGAGATATACGGCGCCTGGCCGGTAAAGAAGGTCAGATACAGCACCGGGATTGCCGCCACGGCGACGGTGGTCGCC
Source organism: Corynebacterium accolens (assembly GCF_030515985.1). Next base: position 1,996,943 of record NZ_CP100376.1, read on the forward strand.
TGCCATGGGCGCAGCTGCTCCTTTAAGAAGATCATGCCGAGCGCCACCGATACCAGGGGATTGATGAAATAGCCTAAAGCGGCATCGGCCACGTGATCGGTATTAATCGCCAGCACATAGGTGCCCCAGTTGACCGTGATAAATACGCCCCCGGCGGCAAGCCAGCCCCACGTGCGCTTGTCCATGCGGACCAATTCGCGCCAGCCACCGCTGAATACTAAAAATGCCGTGACGATAACCGCGGTCCACAACACGCGGTGGGCGAGGATTTTTAGCGGCGTGGCCGGCAGCAGGAGCGGGAAGAACGCGGGGAAGAACCCCCACATGATGTATGCGGCAAGCGTGTAGATCATCACCGCATAATATCGTCATCTTGACCGCCCCGCTAAGATGACCGCATGGCCAAAAACTCCTCCTTCGTCCACCTGCATAACCATACCGAGTTCTCCATGCTGGACGGCATGGCCAAGGTCGATATGTTGGCTGATGAGGTGGTCAAGCAAAACATGCCCGCCGTGGGCATGACAGACCACGGCAATATGTATGGATCCGATGCCTTTTATAAGCGCATGACCAGCGCCGGGGTTAAACCCATCATCGGCATCGAGGCCTACATGGCCCCGGAATCGCGCTTTAATAAAAAGCGCGTGCTGTGGGGCACCCCCGACCAAAAGCGCGACGATGTCTCCGCCTCGGGCGCGTACTTGCACCAGACGATGATCGCGGAAAACGCCACCGGGCTGCGCAACCTGTTCACCTTGTCCTCGCTCGCCTCCTACGAAGGCCAGCTGGGAAAGTGGCCGCGCATGGATGCAGAGCTCATCGCCGAGCATGCCGATGGCATCATCGCCACCACCGGCTGCCCATCCGGCGATGTGCAGACCCGCCTGCGCCTCGGTCAATTCAACGAGGCCCTCGAGGCCGCGGCGATGTGGCAAGACATCTATGGCAAGGACAACTTCTTCTTGGAGTTGATGGACCATGGGCTGGACATCGAAAAGCGCACGCGCGATGGGCTGCTCGAAATCGGCCGCAAGCTGGACCTGCCGCCGCTGGTGACCAATGACTGCCACTACGTGTTGGAGTCCCAGGCGCCGGCGCACGAGGCCATGCTGTGCGTGCAGACCGGTAAGACGTTCATGGACCCGGACCGCTTCAAGTTCGGCGGTACCGGCTACTACATCAAGTCCGCCGCGCAGATGCGCGATACCTGGGATGACCTGATTCCCGATGGCTGCGATAACACCCTGTGGATTGCCGAGCGCGTGCAAGACTACAGCGAGGTGTGGGAGGAACACACCCACGACCGCATGCCCATTGCCGATGTCCCCGAGGGCCACACCCCCACCTCCTGGCTGACCCACGAGGTGATGGAGGGGCTGCAGCGGCGGTTCCCCGGGCGCGATGTGCCGGAGGAGTATATCGAGCGCGCCAAGTACGAGATTTCCGTGATTGAGATGAAGGGCTACCCGTCCTACTTCCTCATCGTGGCGGAGCTTATTAAGTATGCGCGTTCGGTGGGCATTCGTGTTGGGCCCGGCCGTGGTTCTGCGGCGGGKGSGCTCGTGGCTTWTGCACTGACCATTACCAATATCGATCCGCTGGAACATGACCTGCTCTTCGAGCGCTTTTTGAACCCCGAGCGCCCGTCCGCGCCCGATATCGATATCGACTTCGACGATCGCCGCCGCGGCGAGATGATTACCTATGCCGCCGAGCGCTGGGGCGAGGACAAGGTTGCCCAGGTCATTACCTTCGGCACGGTGAAAACCAAGCAGGCCATCAAGGACTCCGCCAAGGTGCACTTTGGCCAGCCCGGCTTCCAGATGGCTGACCGCATCAACGGCGCACTGCCGCCGGCGATTATGGCGAAGGATATTCCGTTGCGGGGCATTACTGACCCCGACCACGAGCGCTATTCCGAGGCCGCCGAGGTCCGCCAGATGGTGGAATCCGACCCGGATGTGAAAAAGATTTATGACACCGCGCGCGGCTTGGAGGGCGTTGTTCGCCAGGCTGGTGTGCACGCCTGTGCTGTGATTATGGCCTCGGTGCGGTTGATGGACCACATCCCGATGTGGAAGCGGCCTGCCGATGGCGCCTATATCACCGGCTGGGATTACCCCGCCTGCGAGGCCATTGGCCTGCTGAAGATGGACTTTCTGGGCCTGCGCAACCTCACCGTTATCGGCGATGCCATCGAAAACATCAAGCGCAACCGTGGCGAAGAAGTGCAGCTCGAGCAGCTGCATGCCGATGACCCCAAGGTCTCCAAGGTCTATGACCTGCTCTCGCGCGGGGATACCTTGGGCGTGTTCCAGCTGGACTCCGGCGGTATGCAGGAGTTGCTCAAGCGCATGAAGCCTACCGGCTTCAAAGACATCGTGGCCTCCTTGGCCCTGTACCGTCCTGGCCCGATGGGCGTCAACGCCCACTGGGATTATGCCGACCGCAAGAACGGGCGTAAGGAAATCACCCCGATCCACCCTGAACTCGAGGAACCGCTGAAGGAAATCCTGGATGAGACGTATGGTCTCATCGTCTACCAGGAGCAGATCATGCGTATCTCGCAGAAGGTGGCGAACTACACCGCCGGCGAGGCAGATGGCTTCCGTAAGGCGATGGGTAAGAAAAAGCCCGAGGTCCTGGCCCAGCAATACGATAAATTCTGGGGCGGCATGCAAGAAAATGGCTACTCTAAATCCGCCATGGATGCGCTGTGGGGGACCATCGAGCCCTTCGCGTCGTACGCGTTTAACAAGTCCCACGCCGCAGGCTACGGGTTGGTCTCGTTCTGGACGGCCTACCTCAAGGCCTACTACGCGCCGGAATATATGGCTGCGCTGTTGACCTCTGTGGGCGATAAGAAGGATAAGTCCGCCATCTACTTGTCGGACTGCCGCCACTTGGGCATTAACGTTTTGCCGCCCTCGGTCAATGAGTCCGAGGAGGACTTCCAAGCTGTGGGCGAGGATATTCGCTTCGGCATGGGCGCTATCCGCAACGTGGGCTCTGAAGTGGTCGAATCCATCATTGCCTCGCGCAAGGCAAAGGGGGCGTTTACGTCCTTTAGCGATTACCTCGACAAGATCGATTTGGCAGCGTGTTCCAAGCGCGTGACCGAGGCGCTGATCAAGGCCGGTGCCTTTGATGATTTCCAGCAGCCGCGCAAGGGGCTGATGCTTATTCACGAGGACGCCGTTGATGCCGTGCAGACCACCAAGAAGGCGGCGGATAAGGGGCAATTCGACCTCTTTGCCGGATTCGGCGGTGGCGACGATGCCTCCTCTGAAGGCGCCTTTGCCATTGATGTTCCGGACGACTCGTGGGATCGCAAGCACGAGTTGGCACTCGAGCGAGAGATGCTGGGTCTCTACGTTTCTGGCCACCCACTTGATGGTTTCGAAGAGGCCCTAGCTGCGCAGACCAATACTCCGCTGACCAAGATCCTCAACGACGAGGTACACAATGGCCAAGAACTCATCATCGGCGGCATCATCTCCGGTGTGGACCGCCGCTTTTCTAAGCGCGATGGTTCCCCGTGGGCGATTGTCACGGTAGAAGACCACAACGGCGCGCAGGTAGAGATCTTGGTGTTCAATAAGGTCTATTCGCTGGCGGCGCCGCATATTGTGGAAGACAACATTATCTTGGCGCGCGTCAACGTGAAGGTGCGCGATGAGCGCCGGTCGCTGTTTTGTTCCGATATTCGCGTTCCCGAGCTGGGTCCAGGCGGTGGCGCGAGCCTGCCGCTGCGCCTGACCATGCGCACGGACCAGTGCACGATGGAAAATATCGCCCGACTCAAGCAGGTCTTGGTTAAAAACCACGGTGAGTCCGATGTCTATCTTGAGCTTGTCGAGGGCGACCAATCCACCACCATGGTCCTCGGTGAGCACCTCCGCGTGGAACGATCGGGCAACCTCATGGGAGACCTGAAGGCCACGATGGGTGCAGGTATTTTGGGATAGAAACTCTCCTGCACCTTCTATGGACACTGTTACCGCCGCTCAGAGAAAGCAATTTCGCTGCACCTGCGGTAACGGTGGGCCAATTGTGAAGACCGCTCGCGTGCAGAGGAATAATTGCGTTTGTCTCAGAAGTTGGCGTGCCGTCCACGACTCGGATTTGTGAAATCGCACAAGCTCCCGCGCGATTACCGCTGGCAATGCAGTACAAGCGGAGCAAGTAGGCGGTGGCTGAAGAGCTGATCGCGCGCCCCAACCGCCACCGCTTTAATACCGAAATCTACGGAAGTAGCTGGCGGACCGGTTCTGGAAGCATCTTATAGAACTGATCGGCTACCTGCGGCATGAAGTGTAGAACACCACTCAACATGGCGCCGAGGGCAATGACGCCAGCGATGATTCCAACGCCCTTCGCGATGCTGCTGGAGCCGTCACCAGGCAGCCATGCCCCGGGGGCATCGTCAGGAGCGTCGCCGTCTTCATCTTGGGAGCCACCGACGAGATCGGCGACAGAAAAGATAGTAGTGGTCCCGGACACCTCGTTGCCGGCGATAAGGAGGGCATCGTCAGTAGGCGAGTCTTCCTTGCTAACGAACGCCAACCCCTCTGGGCCCAAGTCGCCGGCCAAGCTGGTGACGGCAACATTGTCCTCGTCATAGTCCACGGCGAAATCGCGATTGTTGGTATAGGTGACGAACTCGGCATGAGCGGGGTCGGTGACGTCGTAGACGAAAATGCCGCCCACGCGCTCCATGCCGATGAAGGCATAGGTGCGATCGCCAACTGTTCCAATCGTCAGGGCTTCCGGTTCGGGGCCTTTATTATTGGAGCGATCGTCAAAGTCGGGGTCTTCGTTATCGGCATTGAAGTTAAGTCCCTCGATGTCCTTGGTGATTTCCTCGAAGTCGGAACCGGAATCGAAGACGACGTTGCCCTCGGCATCGTAAATGCTAAAGGAGCGGGACCCGAAGGAATACAGGCCATCGAAGCAGCCCTGTTCCTCATTCCACCCAGAGGCATTGCTCAACTTGAGGTTGCCGGCGTATTTCTTGTCCTCGATGCCTTCTGGCAGGTCGACGGAATCACAGACCTGGCCCTCTTCAACAAGATCTTTTAGCTTGACCTCATCGGTGTAGCCGCCCCAATCGCGGGCATCGCCCTCATTGGCGGTGGCGAAGTAGGTCTGGCCGTTGGTTTGAAAGGCACCAATCGAATCCGGCATGGATAGCCCTTGCACAGGGATCGTGCGCAGCTTTGCCGCGCCGTCCTTATTGGAGGGATCGATGGGGACAACGGAGTGGTCCGCGATGTGGGCGGGCAGCACCTTTTCTACGGTGGCGGAGGCGATATCGACCACGCCGATGGCGTTGTTTTCTTGCAAGGTGACATAGGCCTTGCCATCGGCGGAGGAAATATACTCCGGCTCGAAGTCGAGCGAAGGCTTATTGTGGTGGTTTTCTGGGCCGAAGACGCGAATGGACGGGTCGAGTTCTGCATCTGAGCCGTCGAAGGCGCGGAAATCAGCGGTGCGGACATCCGCAGCGGAGGGGGCCTGGACGCCGTCTGGCAGGGAGATGACCGATACAGTACCTTCTGGATCTTTTGCGTATTCGGTGCCGTCGGCGGTGAGCTCATCGGAGGGCTCGCCCTCATTCGCGGTCAAGGCATAGGCGCCGTCATTAGTGATGTGCACGTTATCCGGCAGCGCGCCGAGCGGCACGCGACCGAGCTCGTCGCCGGAGGCGGCATCGAAAATCAGGGCCTCGCCGTTTTCGGTTTTGTCTCCCTGCTGCACGGCGGCGATGGCGAGGCCATCGGGGCGCACGGCCACGGAGTTGATTTCCTTATCGCCGCCGGCGGAAACCTCGGCCGCCTTGGTGGGGTTGGCGGGATCGGAAGCATCCAGGATATCCACCTTGCCCGATTGCGCGTTCACCGTGAGAATGCGCTGGGAGGCGGCGTGGTAGGCCACGATTTCCGCTGCTGATTTGCCCATGACCCCGGCTTCATACGAGCCGATGGGGCTTAGTTTTACCGCAGCATCGTCGGCGGAGCGTTCTAAAACATTATCGACGATATGCGCGTTGGCGGCCGGGGCGCAGCTGAGCGCAAGGCAGGCAGCCACGCCGATAGAGGTGCGCTTAAACATAGAGAGAGTCCTTTCGTGTGGAGCACTCCATTGTCTCCAAACCACGTAACAGTCACGCTAAACCGGAATGAAATCTAGGTGAATCGGTCGAGCACTAGGTAGGACGAGTAGACTCTGCAATCATGACTGAATCGACCATCCACGCATCCGATATCCAGCAGGCACAGGCACGTATCAGTTCCGAAATCGCGCCGACGCCGCTGCAGTATTGCCCCCGGCTTTCTGCGGAAACGGGCTGTGAGGTCTATTTAAAGCGCGAGGATCTCCAGGACGTGCGCTCGTATAAGATACGCGGCGCGCTCAATAGCATCTCCAGCTTGTCGCAGGAGGAGCGGGAGCGGGGCATCGTGACGGCATCGGCAGGCAACCATGCACAAGGCGTGGCCTATGCGTGCCGCACCATGGGGATTCCGGGCAAGATTTTCGTCCCGGAGCCCACGCCCATGCAAAAGCGCGACCGCATCCACGTGCACGGCGGAGACCAAGTGGAACTCGTAGTAGTGGGTGCCAACTTTGACGAGGCCGCGGCCGCCGCGCATGCCGATGCCGCCGAGCGCCACGCCACCTTCATCGAGCCCTTCGATGCCCGCGATACGATCATCGGCCAGGGCACCGTGGCCGCGGAGGTCTTGGCGCAGCTTTCGGCCAAGGGCGCCTCGGTCGATACCATCGTCGTGCCCGTCGGCGGCGGTGGGCTGATTTCTGGCATCACCTCCTATATGGCGGATATGGCACCGCACGCGAAGGTGGTGGGTGTGGAGCCGGAAGGGGCGGCATCGCTAAGAGCAGCCTTCCGCAATGGCGGGCCGGTGGCGCTAGAGAGCGTGGATCCGTTTGTCGACGGCGCGGCGGTCAAGCGCCTGGGCTCGCTGCCGTATGAGATTTTGGAGGCCAACCAATCGCGCCTGCACTGGGACACGGTCTCTGAGGGGGCGGTGTGCACGGACCTGCTCAACCTGTATCAAAATGAGGGTATTATCGCCGAGCCCGCCGGTGCGCTGTCCGTGGCCGGGCTGCAGCGGGTGCCGCTAGAACCGGGTTCGACGGTGGTCTGCGTGATTTCTGGGGGAAATAATGACGTGCTGCGCTACGCCGAAATCATGGAGCGCTCCCTGGTGCACCGCGGCCTGAAGCACTACTTCTTGGTCAATTTCCCGCAGGAACCGGGCCAGCTGCGCCACTTCCTATCTGAAATCCTGGGCCCCAGCGATGACATCACTCTTTTTGAGTACCTCAAGCGCAATAACCGCGAGACCGGTGCCGCGCTGGTGGGCATACAGCTAAGCCGCGCCGAGGACCTGGCGGGGCTGAAGGAGCGGATGGCCGAGTCCAAGATCTCGGTGCAGCACCTGCAGCCGAATACCCCCGAGTACGATTTCCTGGTGGCCTAATGCGCGATACGTATCGGCGCCCCACCGGCCAGGTGGAACACGAAAATGAGATCAAACGCTCGCGGTTTATTGCCCTGATCGGCCGGGTCACAAACGAGGAAGAAGCGCGGGCGTTTATCGATGCCGCCCGCCAGCGCTTTCCCGATGCCCGCCACCATTGCTCCGCCTATGTCTACCACGTCGACGACGCGAACCCAGTGGAACGTTCCTCCGATGATGGCGAGCCTTCCGGGACGGCCGGAAAACCCATGTTGGATGTGGTGAAAGGCTCTGGAATGCTTGATATTTGCGCGGTGGTCGTGCGCTACTTCGGCGGCATCAAGCTGGGCGCGGGCGGCCTCGTGCATGCCTATGGCGGGGCGGKCAGCGAGGCCATGGRGAAGGKCGAGGCGGKCACTCGGGSGCGCCGGGRGCTTTWTACGGTGGRATGCCCGCACGCCACGGCCGGGCGCCTCGAAGCGGRTTTGCGCGGGCGCGGCATCGATATCACCGATACCGAGTACGGTGCAGCCGTAACCTTTACCGTCGCCGTGCGCCCGGGTGGGCTCGATGCGCTCCAGGCGATGCTCGCCGCGCTTTCCCAAGGTGAAATCAGCGCGCGCGAAGCAGGTTCTGCTTGGGTTGAGGTAGGATCTGGGTCATGACTATGCAGCAGCGACCGAATAACCCCATTGCGCAGCGCAAGCAGCAGGTGCGCAAGCACTCCCGCAACGCCGTTATTTCCGTTGCCGGTGGCCTCGGCGCAGGAGTTGTTTTAGGTGTGCTATCTGCTAATTTGGCCGCTTGGATGGTTTTGGGCCTTATCATCGCCGTGGTGGGCGGCGGGTATAACTGGTTGAAGATCCGCAAAATCGTCAACGAGAACCACAATAATTATTAATGCCTACCCCGCAGCCAAGCGGCCGCCCCGTCCGCATTGATGCTTGGGTATGGGCGGTGCGCATGTTCAAAACCCGATCCGCCGCGGCCACCGCGGTGCGCGCCGGGCACGTGAAAATCAACGGTGAAGCGGTCAAACCCGCGCAACAAGTCGTGCCAGGCGATAGGGTGCGCGTGTGGCGCAACCACCACGAGCACGATTTGGAGGTGCTGGCTACCGTCGCCAAGCGCGTGGGCGCGCCGGTGGCGCGCACCTGCTATACCGATCACGCGCCTCCGCCACCGCCCAAGGAGTTCATGCCGTCCGTGCCGGTGCGCCCCCGCGGTGCGGGCCGGCCGACGAAGAAGGAACGCCGCGATATGGAAAAATTCCGCGGCGGGTTCCGCTAGGAATTAGCGCGCAGCGCCTTAAGGCGCGCGTTCAGGCGGCGCCGGCGGCCGGCGCGGKCGCCGGATTCAGCGGTGGCCTCGATATGCTGTTTGCCAAATTTATTGAGCAAGAGGTCATCGATAAGGCGCACTTGGCCGGGCCGAAAGCGATAGTGCATGGTGTCGTGGACGTGGGCAATGGCGTCATCGTCAAGCAGCTGCTCGAGCTGGTCCAAGGACCGGATATTGTTTTCCTCCAAGATTTCCGCGAGGAAGCGGTAGTGCTCCGAGCGCGAAAGTGGGAAGCGGTTGCCCAAAATGATGGCTAGGACGCCAGGCAGGGTTTCCGGAGTAAGCTCCACGTCCGTGTCCGTCTCCGTGCGCGGGGCCTTGAGCGCGGCGATTTCATCGAATTGCTGATCGGCTAGTTCGATGAGGCCGGCGGCCAGCGTAAAAAGGCGGTCGACCTCGGGCGAGGGCGGGGTAGGGCCCTGCTTATAGCGGATATCGTGCTCGAATTCCGCCCACGCGTGCTGCAGCACGGTGCGGATTTGCACCTCAAAGGTCCAACCCACGAAATCGGCGAGCTCTTCCATGGCCGCCGCGCTATCGTCCGTCACGGTGAGCACCAGGTGGTGGGAACCGTAGCCAAAACCGCCGGAAATGCGGGTCTCGGCCGCCTTATCTACAGAGCGCACGACCTTGAAGGACTCGCCCAGCACGTCTAGCGCATTGGGAATGGTGGTGGAGTGGTACAGCGTAACGCGCACGCCCATGACATCGTGGATATCGTCCCACGGGGTGGGGTAGATGAAATCGCCGCCCTCGCCCCGCTTCTTGGCCTTGCGTTTGAGCGAAGACCACGCCTTGACGCGCGTGGATACCCGGTCAAAGATGATGCCGGCGTCATTGAGTAGATCCTCGATGGCGGTGCGAAAATCCTCCGCCGCCGTGGGGTGGCTGCGGGTCCAGGCGTGGTACTGATTGCTCAGCCTCGACATCCTGCTTTCCGCCATGGTGCTCCTCTCATAATTCGCGGGGAAATCCGTTAGACCATACTAGCGGGCGCGAATGTAAAACGGTGCGATGGCGGGGAAGTTGTTCGGCGGCGGCGCGGGCGAGGTCGCGGGCATACTCATCGGGTAAGTGGGCGAAGACAAAAACCGTCGCGGAATCAGGCACCAGGTAGGTTAAAGAATGCGAGCGCATGAGGCGGCGCATGTGCTTATCCAGCACGGTGAAGGTTTCTGGGTGGGCCAACCACGAGGAAACCGGGGCGCCGTGGGAGCGAACTTGCAGGCCGCCATAGGGCGCTGCGGCCGGCAGGGCGCAGTGGGCCGGGCGCGTCCAAAAGCGCAGGCCCTGCGAGTCGAGCGCGGCGCGCTGCAGGTTATGCGAGGCGCAATTCCACGCCTGTCGGGCCGAAACATCGAGGTCCGCGAGGCCGCGGTGGCTAAGCCTGCGAAAAGTGCGCTGCCCGGGAAAGACCAGCGCCATCGACAAGTTGGGCGAAAGCTGGATGGTGGCAAGGGAGTCGCAAAAGCCGTCATCGGAAAGCCGCTGGTGCTTAATCCACGACCGAGCGAAGAGCGCCGGCAGCAAATTAGCGGTGGTGGGGCGGGGAGCGTCGAGCGTAAGGGTCATGGTGATTTCTCCAGGGTCGTGAGTATCCGCCCCTATTGGACTGGAGAAATGGCCGGGTGGTTCCCTGCGGGCTTAAAAAGGCGGCTCGGCGTCGAGCTCGAGTTCAGAAAAGAGCTGGGCACCGGACCACATGGTGATGTCCTGACCCTTTTTCTGCAGCTCTTCGGCGCGCTTTTCCTTGGAGGTCTTCTTCGCCCATTCGCCGACGACAAGCAGCGTGGTCTTCTTGGTGACGTTTTTGCCCACTTGCCCGCCGCGCTTGGCGATGCCCTGCCACAGCAGCCCCTTATCGTACGGCTCGAAATCGCCGGTCAGGGTGACGTGCTGGCCGTAGAGCGCGCCCTTTGGATCGGCATCGGGATTGGGATCTGGGATGGTATCCGGGGTGGCCACGGCCTGCCACGGCGCCCGGCCAGAAGACGAGGGCTTCTTGTTGGTTCCGGCGGAGCGAGTGGAATCGCGGAAATCGGTACCGGCGCCCAGATCGTCGCCGGAGGTGGGCGCGGTATGCGCGCGCAGGACCGGCAGGATGGCCGCGGACTCGAGCCGGCCGAGGCTAAACTCGCGGCTGGTGAAGAGATCGGTGATGCTTCCGGTATGCACGAAGCGCTGGGCCAACCCGGTGATGATGGTGCCGGCGGCACGGGCGTCCTCTGTGGCATCGTGGTGGGTAAAAGAGTCGCCGCCGAGGTGTTTCACCACGGTGGGAAGCTTGTGGTTGGCTACCGAGATAATACCTTGCTTGGACGCATCGCGGGACAAAGCGAGCGAGCAGGCCAACGGGACGGTGGGGACATCGGCGCCGGCGGCCAGCAATCCGGAGCGCAGCGCGGAAGAGTCGAACTGGACATTGTGCGCGACGATGACATCGCTGCCGATGAAATCAAAGAGCTCTGCGGCCGCTGTGGCAAAGGGCGTGGCCCCCTCGACATCGGCGGCGGTAATCCCATGGATGGAGATATTGATTTCTGCAAAGTGCTCCAAGCCTGGGGGAGGGGTGCACAGCCACGACTGGGACGCGGTTTCCTCGCCATCGCGGTAACGCACGGCACCGATCTGGCAGATGGAACCCCAATTATCATTGGCGGTTTCTACATCAACCGCGACGAAATCAAGCCCTGGGGTTTCCTCGTTAGTGGATGGGGTTGGGGCTTCCGCGGGTGTGTCGCCCTGTTGCGCCGCCTTAATGGCGCGCGCCACGCTGTGGGGATCTTGGTGCGGCGCGAAGGCAATGCTGCCGGCGCTGCCTAAGGACAAGGAACCAAAACCGGTGGCGGTGGGTCCGTGGACGCGCAGGTCATCGATGGTATCGAGCGCGATTTCTGCGGTGGCAGGAGCGCCTAAGCTGCGGGAGAGCAGGCTGCGGTGAAGCACGACTTTTTCCGCAGTGACATCGATGGATACGCCATGCGCGGGATACGACACGAAAATGGCCTTTCTTCTGAGGTGAGAATCTAAGGGGGAGGTGCTGCACAGAGATCGTACTCGCTTGTGCTTAGCAGAAATCCGCCGCGGGGGTGAAGCGTTTTAATCCGTCCCGCTGTGCTGCAATCCGGCATTGATAATACGCACGCCACGCACCAAATCGGCGCGGTAGTCCGCCGGGGTAGCTCCGCCGGTGGTTTCTAAAAGCTGGCGCTGGGATTGCTCGAGCAGCGTGGCGCCTAGGACGAGGTGCACGGCGGAAAGGGCGGCGGCCTTGCGGGCAGTATCATCGAAATCGGGGCAGGTGGCGGAGCTAAACTGTGCGACGAGGTGATCCCACGCCGTGGAATCCGGCTGGGAGAGGCCGGCGATGGCAACTTCCGCGCCATCGCGCCGGGCCAGGAGCAATTTGCGCAGGTGCAGGCTAATTTCTTCCAGCGTGGAACCGGCGACGGGGGCGATAATATCTTCGGCAAGAGCGGCGATGAGCGCCTGCTTATTGGCGATGTGCCAATACAGTGCGCCCGGGGCAACGCCGAGGGAGGAGGCGACGCGGCGCATGGTGACATCGGCAAGCCCATACGTATTCAATAGGGTCGTGGCGGCGTCGATGATGGCCTCGCGATGTAGTTGCACAGTGGAAATTGTACGTGTTTCGCCGCGCCAAGGAATAGCTCACAGGTACTTTTCAGACTGCAATAATGTCCCTTGCAAACTTGCATTGTTAAGATTGCGGGGACATAAGAACCCGTCGTGAGGCGGCTTCGCATTCGAAAGATTGATTCAGGAGCTCTCCCTTGTCCTTTTTGACCCCTGCTAAGAAGTCCCTTTTTGCGGTCGCTATGGTTGCCCCGCTTGCCTTAGCTGCATGCAGCTCAAATGACGAGGACGATTCGACGAAGACCACGTCGTCTTCGTCTGCTTCCTCGTCCTCTGAGACCTCCGCGAAGGAATCGGCGAAAAAGTCTGAGGACAAAGACGCAGATAAGGATAAAAAGAAGGAAAAGGAAGAAAAGGACAAGAAAAAGGCCGCCGAGGAGCCTAAGGAGAAGGGCGAAGAAGGCGGCAATGAGGGCACCAACGCGAACCCCATTGAGAATGAGGACGATCCCTTCGCCAACGCCCAGGACATCAAGCCCATTGAAGGTGGGCAAGAAGCAAGCGATGGCGATAAGCAGGCCATTGAGCAGTTGGTGCGCGGGCAGCATGAGATTGACAATGTTAAGGACTACTTTGGATACATGCCTGCCCACGCCTGCAAGGCCGTGCGCGAAGGCGAGTCCGGGGATTTCCAGCAGTACCTCAACTACGTCGATAGCCTGCCCAACCAGTCCTTTGCGGAATACGCAAACTCCATGCGCCAGCAAAGCCAGGGCAATGCCAAGATCAACGAGTTCGCCGACCAGCTAGAGGCCATCCCTACCTCCACCAAGCTGGAATCGATCAATGACGTTGTGGTCAATGGCGATGATGCCTCTGCTACCGTGAGCGTGTCGAACTCGGACGGTACCGATACCTCCACCGTTCGTTTCCGCCGCGAGGACGGTAACTGGACCTTCTGTAACTAAAATGTCTTCCCGCCAAGCTCGCTTGCCCCGCACACTCGGTTTCGGTGCGGGGCTCCTCGCGTGTTCCCTGTTCGTTTTCGGCATCTGTGGCGCGCTCTGGGGGTTTATGCGCCCTACGATGACCGGCCATGCTGTCGACGGTGGCGGCTACGCCATTGAAGCCGCGGGCAACGCGCAATTCGTCGCATTTATGACCTTTGCACTCGTCACGGGTTTCTTGGGGCTGTGCCTCGGACTGGCCGCATTCGCGCAGCGTCGCGGGCGTGGTCTCACGATGCTGCTGTGGGTAGGGCTGTGCGCGCTTACCGGTGCCGCTTCCTTCTACGTCTTTGGTGGCATCACCGCAACGCACCCGCCGGAGAACCCCGGGGACGTCGTGGAATTTGCGCCGAACTTTTCTCCCGCCGTGGCCTGGGTGGTAGCCCCATTTTTGGCCATGTTTTCCTATTGGTGCACCGCGTTTATTAGCTCCGACGCGGACTGGGAGACGGCTGGCAAAGAGGCCAGTGCGCAAAGGGAAGTAGTTACGCCCACTTGACCGGGGAGCTGCCACAGAATTCCCGCGCGATGTCATCGATTGCGTGCAGGATCGCATCGAGGCTCTGGCTTAAAACCCGCAGCAGCTGGCCTTGGTGAAGGCCCGCCCCGGTCAGGGTCGGCACATCGACGTGGACGTGGAGGCCGTCGTCGCTGGCGCGGCAGTAGGCCGTGGCGCTGTGGTTTGCCCGGTTCCAGTCATTGCAGATCAAAAACAAACGGGTGAATTCGTCCTCATCCGCATTCAGGTCCCACCGGCCTGTGATGATGAGGCTTGGCCCAGAGTCGAGGGTGAAGGTGCAGGCGATGGAGTTGACGAGGGCAAATAGGCAGATTTCACCATCGCTATGGAAGCGGTCGATCCCTATCTGCGGCAGAGCGGTCGCGAGGAAATCCAGGGTGACCGCGGGCGGGGAAGCGGCATCGTCTTGAGCTAGCAACAGCTCTGGTTCTTGGGCCAGGGCCGGAAATTCGCGCGTCGCCACGCTAATGAGCACCTCTGCGCCGCGGAGCGCGGCGGGCACAAAAGCGGCCAATTGATCGTGCGTTGGTGCAGTTCCAGTGCTGAAGTGGCTCTGCCCACACAGCACCAGCGACCCCTCCTCGTCATAGTCCAGCACGGCGGTGGGGTAGAGGCAATCGGCATTCCAACTGGTGATAAATCGGGACAGCGCGGCGGCCTCGCCCAAGTCAACCGCGCCGCGCAGAGTGGTGTGCAGGTGGACAACCACATCGTCGGTCTGCGACACAAAGACCAGCGTGGACCCCGCCTGCCCATGGGAAATGACGAGTTCTCCAGTTGATAGCGCCCAATAGGAAAAATCAAGCTTGCGGACGATGGCGCGCAGGTGCCGCTCAAGACTGGTGGATTCAAATTCGATCATCATGCACCGCACACTCGCCTTCGCTGGAAGTTGATTTTGAGTCTATCGCCCAAGAGGGTGTCCCCGCGGCGCTTTGGGCGATAGTATATTGGTTTGTCTACAGATATAGCCCACGGTGATCAACCAGAAAGTGAGCCAGGAATGCTTCGAACCATCGATCTCCGCGGTCAACAGCTTCGCCCCGCCACGCTGCGCCGCGTCCTTCCGCGCGGCGGCACCGATGTGAATTCCGTCATGGGGACCGTCGTGCCGATGGTCAATAAGGTGCGCGACGAAGGCGTCCAGGCGGCGTTGGATTATGGGGAGCAATTCGATGGGGTGCGCCCGCCGTCCCTGCGCGTCCACCAGGCCGAACTGCAGCGGGCCGCCGACGAGCTTGATCCCCAGGTGCGCGCGGCCATCGAGGCCTCCATTGAAAGGGTGCGCCGCGTGCATGCGGACCAAAAGCCGGAGTCGCACACCACGCAGCTGGCCGCCGGCGCCACCGTGACCGAGGTATTCCGCCCCATCGRGCGTGTTGGCCTCTACGTGCCCGGCGGCAAGGCGGTCTMCCCGTCTTCTGTCATCATGAATMCCGYSCCCGCGMAAGRGGCCGGCSCCYCCMGCCKGGTGKTTSYCYCCCCGCCGCAAAAGGAGCACGGCGGCCTGCCACACCCTACGGTCTTGGCAACGTGCCACATGCTGGGCGTGGAGGAAGTCTGGGCCGTCGGCGGGGGTCAGGCGGTAGCGCTTTTGGCCTACGGAGATGCGGAAGAAGGCGTAGAGCCCGTGGACATGATTACCGGGCCGGGCAATATCTTTGTCGCCGCGGCCAAAAGGGCGGTGCGCGGGGTGGTAGGCACCGATGCGGAGGCCGGCCCGACCGAAATCGCCATCTTGGCGGATGAGACCGCGAACCCCGTCTACGTGGCCTACGATCTCATCTCCCAGGCAGAGCATGATCCGATGGCGGCAAGTGTGTTAATTACGGCATCGGAAAGCGTGGCCCAGCAGGTGCAGCAGGAGGTCGAGCGCCGCTATACGGCAACGGAGAACTCCGCCCGCGCCGCCGAGGCACTTACCGGCGAGCAATCCGGCATCGTTCTGGTGGATTCCGTGGACGCTGGCATCGCCGTGGCGAATGCGTATGCCGCCGAGCACCTAGAAATCCACACCGCGGATGCGCGCGCCGTGGCAGAGCGCATCAACCACGCCGGAGCCATTTTCGTCGGCGCGTATTCCCCGGTGCCCTTGGGGGACTATTCGGCCGGTTCCAACCACGTGCTGCCCACCTCGGGCACGGCGCGGTTTTCCGCGGGGCTTTCCACCCACACCTTCCTCCGGCCGGTCAACCTCATCGATTATGACCGCGGCGCCCTGGAAGAAATCGCCCCCAACGTCATCGCCTTTGCCAATGCCGAGCGCCTTCCCGCCCACGGGGAGGCCATCCGCGCCCGATTCGAGGAGAAATAAATGGCCCAGCTACATGACCTACCGCTGCGCGAGGAATTGCGCGGCGAGACCGCTTATGGCGCCCCGCAGCTGCGGGTGGCCTACCAGCTCAATACCAACGAAAATCCTTTCCCGCCTTCGCCCGCGCTTGTCGATGCCCTCGTGGACGAGGTCCGCCGCTGCGCCAGCTCGCTCAACCGCTACCCAGAGCGCGATGCGGTCGAGCTGCGCACCGAACTAGCGCGCTACGTTTCGCAGCAAACCGGCGTGGATGTCACCTACGAGCAGGTCTGGGCAGCCAACGGCTCCAATGAGATCCTGCAGCAGCTGTTGCAGGCCTTCGGCGGGCCCGGGCGCAGCGTGCTGGGATTTACGCCGTCGTATTCCATGCACCCGATCCTGTCAGCCGGAACCCACACCCGGTTTATCGAGTGCCCGCGCGATGAGAACTTCGCCATCGATATGGACCGCGCCTTAGCGGCGGTGGCCGAGCACCAGCCCGACGTCATCTTTKTTACTACCCCGAATAACCCCMCCGGCGGGGKAACCAGCTTGGRGGATATCGCCSCGCTTATCGATGCCGCCCCCGGCATCGTCATCGTCGACGAAGCCTACGCCGAGTTTTCTGACTCGCCGTCCGCGACGAGCCTTTTGGAAAAATACCCCACCAAGCTCGTGGTTTCGCGCACGATGTCGAAGGCCTTCGACTTTGCCGGCGGGCGGCTCGGCTACTTCGTGGCGGATCCGGCCTTCGTGGAGGCCATCATGCTGGTGCGCCTGCCATATCACCTATCCGTCTTATCCCAGGCCGCGGCCACTGTGGCCCTGCGCCACAGCGCAGATACCCTCGCCACCGTGGAAACCATCGCCGCCGAACGCGACATGGTGGCAGGTCGCCTGCGCGAGATGGGCTATACCGTCATGCCGAGCGAATCGAATTTCCTTTTCTTTGGCAATTTTGCGGATCAACACCGCGTGTGGGAGCAGTTCCTGGATGAAGAGGTGCTCATCCGCGATGTAGGGATCGACGGGTATTTGCGCGTGACCATCGGCCTGCCAGAAGAAAATGCGGCCTTTCTGGCTGCGGCGGAAAAGCTAGCGACTACAGTAGGAGCGGATACTTCAAAGGAGTGATTTATGACAAACCGTGTGGGGCGTGCCCAAAGAGCTACATCGGAATCGGACATCACCGTTTCCATCGACCTTGACGGCACTGGGAAAAGCGACATTTCCACTGGACTGCCGTTCTTTGACCATATGCTTACCGCATTTGCCACACACGGGCTCTTTGACCTGCAGGTTAAGGCCACCGGTGACGTGGAGGTAGACGCCCACCACACCGTGGAAGATACCGCCATCGTATTAGGCCAGGCCCTGCGGGAAGCAGTGGGGGATAAGGCCGGGATCCGCCGCTTCGGCTCCCAATTGCTGCCCATGGATGAAGCACTGGTAGAGGCGGTAGTGGRCTTTTCGGGCCGCGCGTWCTTTKTGATGAAKGGCGAACCGGAACMCCTGCRGKGGCAGGKCABCGGCGGGCACTATSCCMSGGTRATTAACCGCCACTTCTTCGAATCCTTGGCCACGCACGCAGCCATTACCCTGCACGTCAACGTACGCTACGGCCGCGATCCGCACCATGTGACCGAGGCGGAATACAAGGCGGTAGCCCGCGCGCTGCGCGCTGCCGTGGACCACGATCCGCGCCAGACCGGCATCCCTTCAACGAAGGGAGCCCTGTAGCCCGTGCAGTTTATGATCCTCATCCTGTTTTTGGTGGCAGGCCTCTTGGTAGGAGGAGCCTGGTCCGCGTATCAGCAGGACTCGAAGTTTTTTACGGTCGTCGCCGCGCTTTTAGCCGTTATCACCGCGGCCGCGGCCATTGCCTGGATGGTTGGAGGCTTTAGTAAATGAGCGAATCTCAAGAGACCAATATTTGGAAGGTCCCCGGCTATACGCCGACGATGGTAGCCATCGCCGCCGCCTTTGGCGCCTGGTCCATCCTGCTTCCCGTGGTGCCGCTTGCCGTCATTGACTCCGGCGGTTCCGCGACCCTGGCTGGTGGATCCACTGGTATCTTCATGGCCTTTACGGTTGCCACGCAGATCGTATCGCCGTGGCTATTGCGCCGCTGGGGCTACAGGCGCGTGATGGCGCTGTCCGCGTTTACCTTGGGTGTGCCGGCCTTCGGCCACCTGCTGGGCACCGACGCCTGGATCGTCTTGCTATTTTCCGCCCTGCGCGGGGTGGGCTTTGGTGCCCTCACCGTGTCCGAATCCGCGCTCATTGCAGAGCTCTCCCCGGTGCGCCTGCTGGGCAAGGCCACCGGTATGATTGGTGTATTTACAGGCTTGGGGCAGATGATCTTCTTGCCGCTCGGCCTGTTCATGGCCGATTCGCTAGGATACGCCTCTACTTATATCACCGCCGGTCTGATCGGCTTCTTGGGTTTTGCTATGTGTCTGCGCATTCCCAAGATCAAGGTCACCTTGGCCGAGGATAACGATGAAGAAGTCAATATCATCCGTGTTCCTACCTGGAAGCTGGTGCTGGTCCCGGCCTTGGCCTTGACCACGTTTTCTATGAGCTACGGTGCCATTTCCTCGTTCTTGTCCCCTGCGATGCAGGAGCTCGATGCCGCAAGGGGTGCCAGCCTCGCCGGCATCATGCTGTCCATCGTGGGCGGCGCGGCGATGATCTTCCGGTACTTCGCCGGCGTGGTGGCAGACCGCACTGGGACCCCAGGCAGCTTGTACATTCCGAGCCAGATCATGGCGATCATCGGCGTCGGGACGATTTCGCTCACCCTATTTATGGAAAGCTCCATCTGGTGGCTGGTGCTCGGCGCGGTTCTATTCGGCGGTGCCTTCGGTATCGCGCAAAACGAGGCCTTGCTATCCATGTTTGACCGGTTGCCCCGCGAGCGGGTCTCGGAGGCCTCGGCCATTTGGAATATTTTCTACGATAGCGGCACCGGTCTGGGCTCGACCCTGCTCGGCGCCATGGTGGCGGGCTACGGCTACGACGGCGCCTTCGGAGCTGGGGTTGCGATCCTCATCGCCGGTTTGCTGCTCACCACGGCGGACTTCATCTTGGGCCGGACCCGCGTGAGCGAGACCAACGATATCCGCACCCGTTTGCGTCGAATGCGTAAGGTATAGCCCATGACAAAATCTGTGGTGTTATTGGACTACGGCGCGGGCAATATTCGCTCCGCCCAGCGTGCCCTCGAGCGCGTCGGGGCGGAGGTCACCGTCACGGCGGATCCTTATCAGGCCCTCGAGGCAGACGGGCTGCTGGTTCCCGGCGTGGGCGCGTTCGATGCCTGCATGGCAGGGCTGAAGGCCGTGAATGGGCCGAGGGTCATCGGCCAGCGCCTGGCAGGAGAGCGGCCGGTCATGGGTATTTGTGTGGGAATGCAGGTGCTTTTCGATGCCGGCGTTGAGCACGGCATCCACTCCACAGGCTGCGGCGAATGGCCGGGTACGGTCGAACGCCTGCAGTCCGACGTGTTGCCGCATATGGGCTGGAATACCGTTGAGATGCCGGATGGCAGCGCCATGTTTGCCGGGCTTAACGCCGATGAGCGGTTTTATTTCGTGCATTCCTACGGCGTTCGCCGCTGGGAATTGGAAACCGTCATTACCCGCCCGCCGCTGGTGAGCTGGTCCACGCACGCTGGTGATTCTTTCGTGGCGGCGGTGGAAAATGGCGCGCTGTGGGCCACGCAATTCCACCCCGAAAAATCCGGGGATGCGGGCGCGCAGCTATTGGAAAACTGGATGCACACGCTCTAGGTAGGATGAGACCATGACTTTTACGCTTTTGCCCGCAGTCGATGTCGCCGGCGGCAAGGCCGTGCGCTTGGATCAGGGAGAGGCCGGCACCGAAAAGGTCTACGGCGCCCCGCGGGATGCAGCCCTTGAATGGCAGCGCCAGGGCGCCCAGTGGCTGCACTTTGTT
This sequence comes from Corynebacterium accolens, assembly GCF_030515985.1. Next base: position 2,017,148 of record NZ_CP100376.1, read on the forward strand.
GACCTCGATGCCGCCTTTAATCGCGGTTCCAACCACGAGCAGATGGCGGGGATTACCCAAGAACTTGGCATTAATGTCGAGCTGACCGGTGGCATTCGCGATGATGCCGGGGTAGAGCGCGCGCTGGCTACCGGCGCGAATCGCATCAATATTGGCACCGCCGCCTTAGAAAACCCAGAGTGGATAGAAAAAATCCTTGGGCACTACGGCGAAAAGGTCGCCGTGGATTTGGCGGTGCGCTTAGAAGATGGTGAATGGCGCACGAAGGGCAACGGCTGGGTCTCCGACGGCGGGGATCTCTGGGAGGAGCTCGAGCGCCTCGATGCCGCAGGGTGCCAGCGCTTCGTGGTTACGGACGTGTCCAAGGACGGGACGCTGACCGGGCCCAATGTGGAATTATTGCGCGAGGTAGCAATGGCAACCGATGCCAAGGTGACCGCCTCCGGTGGCATTTCCTCCCTGGCGGATCTCACCGAGCTGGCCCGGTATCAAAATGAGGGCATCGATTCGGCGATCATCGGCAAGGCGCTGTATGAGGGAAATTTCAGCCTGGAGGAGGCGCTAGCTGCGGTGGCAGAGGTAGATCCGCTGCCCGCAGAGGTGCCCATCGATCCTTATGACCCCGAGGAAGAGTAAGCGATGATGGATCCGCGCGAGTTGGTGGCCTTCGCGGAGGCGGCCGTTGACCAGGTCGAGCCCATCTTTCGGTCCGGCATCGGGGCGCCGCCGGCCCACTTTAAAAGCCGGGGCGATTTCGCCACAGAGGTGGACTTGGCCATCGAAAAGCAGCTGCGCGATATCTTGCAGCAGATGACCGGCATCCCGGTGTACGGGGAAGAATCCGGCGGTAGTATCCACGACACCGTGTGGGTTGTCGATCCGATCGATGGGACCGCAAATTATTCCGCGGGCAATCCCATGGCCGGCATCTTGGTGGCCTTGGTCCACGAGGGCCAGACTGTTGCGGCCATCTCAGATTTTCCCCTCTTGGGCAGGCGCTTGGTGGCCAGCGACGGCTCGCCGCTGCGCTCTGTGGGTGGGCCGTCCGGCGGTTTCGGTGGCGGGGAAGAGTCCCCAGAATTCGATGATGCCCGTGGGCACGTGGGGTGTTTTTCCAACCTTCCCACTGCGGCATTCCACGAACTGCGAGAATCCGGCTTGCGCCCGCGCATCACAGGCTCGGTGGGACTAGATAATGCCTTCGTGGCCCAGGGCGTCTTTGACGGTGCCGTGAATTTCTCGCCGTACCCGTGGGATAACGCGGCGGGAGCGCTCCTTATCAAGGCGGCCGGGGGCATCGTCACGGATCCGGAGGGTAATCCGTGGACCGTGCAGTCGCGGGGTATGGTCTCTGGTACCCCGCAGGTGCACGAGACAATCCTGGAAATCCTATCTCACCACTCAAATTAACCCTGACCGACTTGTGAAGGAGTAAGCCCCGCATGGCTGTAGCCGTACGCATAATCCCGTGCCTTGATGTGGATCAAGGCCGCGTAGTCAAGGGCGTGAATTTTGCGCACCTGCGCGATGCAGGAGACCCAGTGGAATTGGCCGCGCGCTATGAGGAATTGGGCGCAGACGAACTGACTTTCCTCGATGTCTCCGCGTCCAAGCATGGCCGGTCCACCATGCTCGATGTGGTACGCCGCACCGCCGATCAAGTCTTTATTCCGCTGACCGTGGGCGGGGGAGTGCGCAGCGTTGACGATGTCCGCGAGCTCCTGCGCACCGGCGCGGATAAGGTATCGGTCAATACCGCCGCGATAGGCAATCCCGGCCTGCTGCGCGAATTGGCGGAAGTCTTTGGCTCGCAGTGTATCGTCTTATCCGTGGACGCGCGGCGCACCGACGCGGCGCACGCACCGTCGGGGTTCGAAGTTACGACACACGGCGGGACGACATCGGCTGGCATCGATGCAGTGGAATGGGCCCGGACTGGCGCCGAGCTGGGTGTGGGGGAGATCCTTTTAAACTCCATGGATGCAGATGGCACGAAGGCCGGATTCGACCTCGAACTTCTGCGCGCGGTGCGGGAAACGGTGAATATYCCCGTCATTGCCTCCGGCGGRGCGGGCGCAGCAGCGGACTTYCCACCCGCCGTTGAAGCAGGTGCCGATGCTGTCCTAGCAGCCAGCATTTTCCACTTTGGGGAGGTAGAAATTGGCGAGGTTAAAAAGGTCTTGGCAGATGCCGGAAACGAGGTGCGCCGATGAGCAATCCCGCAGACTATGAGCTAGACCCACAGATTGCTGCGCTACTCAAGCGCAATGAGCAAGGGCTCGTGCCAGCTATTGCCCAGGCCGATTCCGGCGAAGTGCTGATGCTTGCCTGGATGGATGACCATGCGCTTGCCCACACGCTGGCCACGCGCAAGGGAACCTACTTTTCGCGCTCGCGCGGCGAGTATTGGATTAAGGGCGAGACCTCAGGACATACGCAGGAGGTACTCGGTGTGCGCCTTGATTGCGATGGCGATACCATCTTGCTGACCGTGCGGCAGCGCGGCGCCGCGTGCCACACCGGTGACCGGACATGCTTCGATGCGAAAGTTCTTTTAGGGGATGATTCCTAATGACGAGGCGACTTGGCCCGCTTTTTATTGCGGTGGGCACGGCGGTGCTGTGGTTTTCTTCCCGTAGCACTTGGGTAAAAGCGGTAAGCGAGGACGATAAATCGGGCTCGGCAACCAATGAGATCGTGGGTTCCGCGTGGTCCCTAGAACTGATGGCATTGACGCTGGTCCTCCTCGCCGGGGTGCTCGCGGGCCTAGCGCTGCGCCGAACAGGGCGGCGCATCGTGGCCATTGTGTGCGCCCTCGCCGCGGCAGGCGCCGCGTGGAGCCCTATTAGTTTGCTGACCAGCGGCGCTGATGCCGAGCGCGCGCAAAAAATATTGCAGGGCGCGTCCGCAAATGAAAACGCGGTGGATTCTGCCGCAATTTCTGATTGGGCTACCGTCATTTCCACGGAGGCCACCAAGCTGGGCCCCATTGTCGCCATTATCGGGGCCGCGCTGGCATTTTTCGGCGCCGTACTCTTGGCCCAGAACCCGGGCAAGGACAAGGTCAAGGCGTCGAGCAAATACGAAACCCCTGCCGCCCGCCAAGAAAAGCTGGCGGAAGATTTGGAGACCTCATCCGATTCCGGCCGCGTGATGTGGGATGCGCTCGATAGCGATATCGACCCGACCGATGTGGGCCGTAAATAGCCCCGTTCGCGCAGCACAATTTCCGGAAACGCCCCGAATAGCGTTAATCTAAGTGTGATTTTAATCGCGCTTGGAGGGAGGTGCTCATGCCCACACCCATAGCCGTCGATCACCTGGTCGCTGGGGTGCTAGAGGATGTCGCCGCGCGCGAAGCACGCGTTTCCTTCCAAGATATCAAGGCGCGCTCCCGGGACATGGAGCCTCCCCGCGATGCCCGCGCGGCGCTTTTAAAACCAGGTTGTTCGGTCATTACGGAGCTGAAGCGCGCCGTTCCTTATACCGGGGAAATCGCCCACGTGGGCTCGGCCGAGCAGATGGCCGAATGGGCGCGCACCTTTGAGGACTGCGGCGTGCATTTGATGGCCTGCCAGACGGATACGCGGCGCTTTAACGGATCGCTTGAGGATATGGCGGCCGCGCGCGCTGCCATCGATATCCCGATGATGGCGCGCGACCTTATCGTGGACCCGTACCAGATTCATGAGGCTCGCTGTTTTGGCGCCGATGCGATCCCACTGCAGGTCGAGCTTTTAGAGCAAGCCCGATTGGAAGCCCTCTTGGACCGGGCGGAATCATTAGGGATGACCGCCATCGTGGAGGTGCGAACCTGCGGGGAGGTCAACCGCGCCATCAAAGCCGGCAGCAGCGTCATTGCGATCAATGCGTGGTCCCTTGCCTCCGATGAGATCAACCGGGAGGCCTTCAATGATATTGCCCCGGGCCTGCCGGAATCCCTCCTGCGCATCGCCGTGGGTGGGGTGAATAATGCCCGCAATCTCTTCCACTATGCCTCCCGCGGGGCGGATGCGGTATTGGTCGGTGAATCCGTCATGGCGGCTCAGGATCCAACCGCCTTGGCACGCTCCCTGGTGGCCGCGGGCCAGCACCCGGCGTGCCCGTCGCGTAAAAGTTCCTAGGAAAGTGACCCCAAACTAGCTCAAGGGTACGCCGATAAGGCACACTATCAACGTGCATACTCAGAATCTTGCAAATAYCCCCYCCCCGCCGCAGGGCGTGGTGTGGCATCTTGGCTCCATTCCAATCCATGCGTATGCGCTGTGCATCATCGCCGGCATCCTCGKGGGCATGTGGATGACGCTGCGGCGATACMCGGCCSGGGGCGGCAAYCCCGATRSGGTGKGGGATGCGMCCATCGTCGTCAYCCCCGCCGGTATCGTGGGCGGCCGACTCTATCACGTCATCACGGATCATCAGAAGTACTTCTGTGATACCTGCAACCCAGCCGACGCCCTCAAGGTCACCAATGGCGGCCTTGGCATCTGGGGTGCGGTTGCCTTAAGCGCCGTAGCGCTGTGGGTGATGTTTCGAATCAAGAAGATTCCGCTTGCACCGTTCGCGGACGCGGTGGCGCCTGGCCTCATCCTTGCCCAGGGCATCGGCCGGTTGGGAAACTGGTTTAATCAGGAGCTCTACGGCCGGCCGACCGACGTTCCGTGGGCGCTGGATATTTACTACCGCGTCGATGAGGCCGGGGAGTACGCGCCGGTTTCCGGGCATTCTACTGGCGAGGTCATCGCTTCGGTGCACCCGACGTATTTATATGAGCTCATCTGGAACGTGCTGGTGTGCCTGTTCCTTCTGTGGGCGCACAAGGCATGGAAGCTGGGGCGCGGCCGGGTATTTGCCCTCTACGTCGTGGGCTACACCCTGGGCCGCTTCTTCATCGAAGGCATGCGTTCAGACGAAGCCACCCATATCTTCGGCGTCCGCGTAAACCTCATCGTCTCCGCCGTTGTCTTTATCGCAGGTCTCATCGTCTTTTTCTTGCTGGACAGGCAGCGCAAGGGCCCCGAAACGCCAGAGGAAGTTGACCCGCGTTACTACCGCGAGCAGGCGGAAAACGGCGGCGAGGGTGACGAGAAACGCGTGGCAGCCACGCATGCTAACGGCACCTCGGGCACTGCTACCGGCCGGAAATGACCGGTTATGTGTGTTCGTGTCCGATTGCCGTAGTTAAGGCGCCAAAAAATTGTGGCCTGTCGGCGCGCGAGGGAGTAGGTTGGGGGTTGTTCAATTTCCCCGATGGAATAGGCCAATAATGCTGGATAGAAGAACCAAAATTGTCTGTACTCTCGGCCCTGCGGTAGCTAGTGGGGACGGAATTTTGCGCCTTGTAGAAGACGGCATGAACGTCGCGCGCCTCAACATGTCGCACGGCGAGCATGCGGACCACGAGGCCAATTACAAGTGGGTCCGCGAAGCCACCGAAAAGACCGGCCGGAACGTCGGTATCCTGGCCGATCTTCAGGGCCCCAAGATCCGTCTCGGCCGGTTTAAGAACGGCGAAGAGCAGTGGGATAACGGCGAGATCGTCCGCATCACCGTGGACGATGTCGAAGGCACCCACGACCGCGTATCCACCACCTACAAGGGCTTGGCACAAGATGCGAAGCCCGGCGATCGCTTGCTTATCGATGACGGCAAGGTCGCCGTCGTCTGCAAGGAAGTAGACGGCAATGACGTGGTGTGCGAGGTTACCGAGGGCGGCCCCGTATCCAATAACAAGGGCGTCTCCCTGCCCGGCATGAGCATTTCTGTGCCGGCCCTGTCTGAGAAGGACATCGAAGACCTGCGCTTTGCCCTGCAGCTCGGCGTGGACTACATCGCACTGTCCTTCGTGCGTTCGCCTGCCGATGTCGACAAGGTCCACGAGATCATGGACGAGGAAGGTCGCCGCGTGCCGGTCATCGCTAAGCTGGAAAAGCCCGAGGCCGTCGATGCCCTCGAGTCCATCATCTTGGCCTTCGACGCCGTGATGATTGCCCGCGGTGACTTGGGCGTTGAGGTTCCGCTGGAAGAGGTGCCACTCTTCCAGAAGCGTGCTATCCAGATTTCCCGCGAGAACGCCAAGCCGGTCATCGTGGCCACCCAGATGCTGGATTCCATGATCGAAAACTCCCGCCCGACCCGCGCGGAGGCGTCCGACGTGGCCAACGCCGTGCTCGACGGTGCCGATGCGGTGATGCTGTCTGGCGAGACCTCCGTGGGTGCGGATCCGCACAACGTGGTGCGGACCATGTCGCGCATCGTCAAGCGCTCCGAGACCGATGGCCAGGTCCCGCCGCTGGCGCACGTCCCGCGCACCAAGCGCGGCGTGATGTCCTATTCCGCCCGCGATATTGCAGAGCGCCTGAACGCGAAGGCTATCGTTGCCTTCACCTCCTCCGGTGATACCGCAAAGCGCGTCGCCCGCCTGCACTCTGACCTGCCGCTTCTGGTATTTACCCCGGACCAGGACGTGCGCGCCCAGCTGGCGCTTACCTGGGGTGCAGAGACCTTCTTGAGCCCCGACGTCAAGTCCACGGATGAGATGATGGAGGCCATCGATAAGTACCTGCTGGACTTGGACGAGTACGACGAGAATGACTTGGTCGTCGTCGTTGCAGGCACCCCTCCGGGAATCTCCGGCAATACCAACATGATTCAGTGCCACATTTTGGGAGAGACCATCAAGGACTAGCGCACTGAAAAATCCGCCGCGCCTCCACACTCCATTGAGCAAAGGGGGACGCGGCGGATTTTTATGCCAAGATGAGCCGGGGTTAAGCGCCCAGGTACGCCAGCACCGCCGCTTGGGCGGCCTGGGTGGAGGCCTTGACCGTCGGCTCATACTCCGGCAGGAAGTTGGCCTGGTGATTGACCGGGGGATCGGCCAACTCGGCATCTGGGGTGCACCCTACGTGCCAAAAGACGTACGGCACGCCCCATGCCTGCGGCAGGTAACAAAAATCTTCGGAAGCGGTCGAGGGCGAGGCCGTAACGGATGCTTCCCCGAAGGTGGCCGCAAAGACCTCGTCGATGGGCGAATACGCGGCGGCGTCATTATCGGTGACCTCGCCGTGCGCGTAGTACTCGAAGGTGGGCTCCTTCTCGCAGCCGGAGGCCATGCATTCTGCCTTCACCATGCGCTCTAGGGAGGCGTAGACCTTTTCCGCCAGGGCTGGATCATAAAAGCGCGTATTGAGCACGAGCTCGGCGGAATCCGGGATGATGTTGTTTTTATCGCCGGAATGCAGCTCGCCCACGGAGATGACGAAAAATTCGTGCGGGGCTACCTCGCGGCCCACGATGGCCTGGAGCCGGGTAACGATCATCGCCGCGGTATAAGTCGGGTCGATGGAATTATGCGGCATGGAGGCGTGGGCGGACTTGCCAAAGATGCGTATGCGCAGGGAATCGCAGCCGGCCATGATGGGGCCTGCGGTATGGCGAACGGTGCCGGCGCGGCCAGGCATGATGTGTTGGCCTAAGCAAATATCGGGGCGCGGCACGCGCTCGGTAAGGTTATCGGCGATCATGTATTTCGCGCCCATGGATGATTCCTCCGCTGGCTGGAACAGGGCGAGGAAGGTGCCGGACCAGGTATCGCGGGAGGCATCGAGAAGCGCACAGGCACCGAGTAGGGCCGTGGTGTGCATATCGTGCCCGCAGGCGTGCATGTAGTCATTGGTCGAGGAATACGCCACGCCGGTGGCCTCCTTGACCGGCAGGGCATCGAAATCGGCGCGCATGAGCGCGGTGGGGCCATCGCCATTGCGGAAAATGGCGACCATGCCATGCCCGCCAATGTTTTCTTCTACCTCGCAATCAAACTCCGCTAACTTGGCGCGGATGCGCGCCGCGGTGCGTTCCTCCTCGTGGGAAAGCTCGGGGTGGCGGTGCAGATCTTCGTAAAAATCCCGCTGCCACGCCAGGTCAGTATCCGCAGAGTGGACCATGGAAGCGATGTTTGTGGAATAAGACATAGTTTTCATCCCTTTGGTTAGGGTAGGGTCAGCTATATGCCGACTATTCAATTCGATGTATTGGTTCCAGATGAGCAAGCGGACCGCGTGGAGGAAATTTTCACCACTGCCACCGATAAGCTGGTAGCGGGCGGATCGCTTACCTCCGCCGAGGTTACTCGCCCGGCAGATCCCCAGTTCCCTGAGGGCTTGGAGGAGCAGCTGCAGCAAAATTACCGTGATGAACATGAAGAGCGCGATTTAGAAGGCGCCCACGCCCATCGCTATAACATCGCGGTGGAGGGGGCAACCGGCTCCGTGAACCAGCTGGCTATGGTGCTGTCGCGTTTGCTCACGCCGCACGCCGTATTGCCCAAGGATCACGTGCTGCTGGAGGATGAGTTGGCGCATGAACGCCCCGCCATCTTTCCGTGGACGGTCGAGATTCGCCCTTAGCCCAGCTGCTTGACGATGTCCCGGGCAGCCCTAGCCAGCTGCTCCGGCATCCCACCTTCTTGATCTAGCTCCGCGGTGACGTGCTCGGTGTCCTGGTTGATGGCCCCGGCAACGATGCCGACGGGGGTAGAAGACTCCGCCGCCAGGTCCGCGACGGTGCCGACGACCTTGCCGGTTAAGGATTGCTCGTCAAATGCGCCTTCGCCGGTGATGACGAGGTCAGCCTGAGAAATGGCCTCGGCGAGTCCGAGGGCCTTGGCCACATGTGCCCCGCCAGAGACGACGCGGGCGTGCTCATCGGTGCCCCATAGGGTGCGCGAAAGCCAGGTAAGGCCGATGGGGATGCCGCCTGCCGCACCGGTAAATTCCGCCTCCGGATCCGTGCCGGTGACCTTGCACAATTGGAGGAGGGCGCCTGCAAGCAAGGCAATCTGTTCGCCCTCTGCGCCTTTTTGAGGTCCGTACATGGTGGCTGCCTGCATAGCCTTAGCCCGGGTATCGGCCAAGAGCGTGAAATCAACCATGCCCGCTTTGATATTTAATTGCGCGGTATCGATGGAATCGAGCTGCACCAATGGGGCGCCGCCCTTGGGCAGGGCATAGCCGCGTGCATCGTGGGCGGCGGCGCCGAGGGCCGCAAGGATGCCCATGCCACCGTCGATGCTGGCCGTGCCACCAAGGCCGAGCACGATGGAGGTGGCGCCGCGGGATTGGGCATCGGCAAGCAGCACGCCCGTGCCATAAGAATCCGCGTGGAGGGGATCGAGCGCGTCGCGGACCGCGGGCAGCCCGGTGGCGGCGGCGACGTCGATGAAGGCCGTGTGCCCAGCGAGGAAATACTGCGCCTCGGTCAAACGCCCCACCGCATCCGTGGTGGGAAGGGTAATGGTCTGGGTTTCTTGCCCGCCCGCCGCGGCGGCCTGGGCCAACACCTGGGCGGTGCCTTCGCCGCCATCGGCCATGGGCAAGGTGGTGACGGTGGCGGTGGGGTAGTGCTGGCGAATTCCGTTGGCGATTCCGGCTGCGGCTTCCGTGGCAGAAGCGGTACCTTTAAAAGAGTCAGGCGCGACGACAATATGCATGCCCGCGATTATAAAGCCCGCGACCCGCACTGCGGCTTTCTGCTAGGAATCCGAACGCTCTACAGAAAATATTTATCTTTATTGTCGCAGGTGAACGTGGGTAATTGGGGGACTGAGAAATAATTGTACTTGCATTATCGGTAGATTGATAGGAAACTAGTTCCTGCTAGTCAAACTCCACGAGAATGGGATTTATACACTATGTCTGTTGATAGCCAGATTTCTGAGTACTACAACAAGCTACTCAAGCGTAACGCCGGTGAACCGGAATTCCACCAGGCGGTGTCCGAGGTGCTGGATTCGCTCAAGATCGTCCTGGATAAGGACCCACACTACGCAGACTACGGTCTGGTTGAGCGCCTGTGCGAACCGGAGCGCCAGCTCATCTTCCGCGTCCCATGGGTTGATGACAACGGCGAGGTGCAGGTCAACCGCGGCTTCCGTGTGCAGTTCAACTCCGCGCTCGGACCGTACAAGGGTGGCCTGCGTTTCCACCCCTCGGTAAACCTGGGCATTATTAAGTTCTTGGGCTTTGAGCAGATCTTTAAAAACTCCCTGACCGGCCTGCCCATCGGTGGCGGCAAGGGTGGCTCCGACTTTGACCCGAAGGGCAAGTCCGAGCAGGAAGTTATGCGCTTCTGCCAGTCCTTCATGACCGAGCTGCACCGCCACATCGGCGAGTACCGCGACGTTCCTGCCGGCGATATCGGCGTCGGCGGCCGCGAAATCGGCTTCCTCTTCGGCCAGTTCCGCCGCCTGACCACCCAGCACGAGTCCGGCGTCCTGACCGGCAAGGGCCTGACCTGGGGCGGTTCCTTGGTACGTACCGAGGCCACCGGTTTCGGTGCCGTTTACATCACCGAAGAAATGATGAAGACCCACGGCGAGTCCTTCGACGGCGCCAAGGTCATCGTGTCCGGCTCCGGTAACGTTGCCATCTACGCCGCCGCAAAGGCACAGGAACTCGGCGCTACCGTGGTTGCCATGTCTGACTCCTCCGGCTACATCACCACCCCGAACGGCGTGGACGTTGACCTGCTTCGCGATGTCAAGGAAGTGCGCCGCGAGCGCATCTCCACCTACGCCAAGGAAGCTGGCAACGGCGTGGAGTTCCACGAGGGCGGCAATATCTGGGATGTCCAGGCTGATGTTGCACTGCCGTGTGCAACCCAGAACGAGCTCGACGGCGAATCCGCCAAGAAGCTCGTCGAGGGCGGCGTGCGCTACGTTGCAGAGGGCGCTAACATGCCGTCTACCCCGGATGCGGTGCACGTATTCCAGGACTCCAAGATCAACTTCGCACCCGGCAAGGCTGCCAACGCCGGTGGTGTGGCAACCTCCGCACTGGAGATGCAGCAGAACGCATCCCGCGACTCCTGGTCCTTCGAGTACACCGATGACCGCCTGCGCGGCATCATGAGCAACATCTTCAAGAACATCGACAACACGGCCAAGGAATACGACCGTGAAGGCGACTACGTGGCTGGCTCCAATATCGCCGGCTTCAAGAAGGTGGCTGACGCCATGCTGGCACAGGGCGTTATCTAAACTCCCCTTCATTCACGGCTCCCCATTTCCCAATCCAGCAATCCCACGAGCATCGAGTCGATGGTCCCTTACAACGCGACTGGCCTTATCAATCGTCGACTTCGAGACCCCTAAATCGGCTCGAATCTGGTTCCAGGAACGATTCCCGGCAACCAAGACAAACATGATGGCACGGTAATCCGTCACCACCATCACTCCTTCCACGTGAACGCGACCCACGCGTACACACTGCGTGGGCCATCCACTAAAGAGTGCCTAAAAACTACCCCCGGTACCCGATATCCGCACCGGTCGGTACTCGATACCGCCCTACCGGTACTAAATAGCGTCGCGCGTCAATGGTTGGCGATCTTCTTCGCAATGCTTTCCCGCCGCAGGCTGCCAACGAGTACAAGAAGTTTCATGATGTGTGTCCTTTCGCGTGGAGGCTTGTTGATTTTAGAAATCCCAGTCGGCATCGGAGGTCTCTACGGCTTTGCCGATGATATAAGAGGACCCCGACCCCGAAAAGAAGTCGTGGTTTTCATCCGATCCTGGCGTGAGTGCCGCGAGGATTTTCGGGTTGACCTGGCATTCCTCGTACGGGAAGAGGTTGGGATAGCCCAGATTCATCAGGGCTTTATTAGCGTTGTAGCGCACGAATGTAGCGACATCATCCATAAGCCCGTACGGTTCATAGAGCTCGCCGGAATAGCGCATCTCCAGATCATAGAGCTTGCGCACCAGGTCAAAGGTGAATTCGTGCATTTCTTCGCGGCGAGCTTCCGTAGCATGGTCCAGTCCCCGCTGAAACTTGTATCCGGAGTAGTAACCGTGGACCGCCTTATCCCGCAGGATGAGCCTGATCATGTCAGCGGTATTGGTGAGCTTCCCGTGCACGCTAAAGTGCAGTGGAAGATAGAAGCCGGCGTACAGCAGCAACGAGGATAAGAGGGTAGAGGCAACCTTGCGTTTTAGTGGGTCGTCGCCGTAGTAATGCACCATCACACTGGTAGCGCGCTGCTGCAGCACTGGGTTATCCACGGCCCACGCATAGGATTTTTCGATCTCTTCGGTGCTGGCCAGGGTGGAAAAGATGGAGGAATAACTCCGCGCGTGCACCGCCTGCATGAAGGCGATATTGGTATAAACAGCCTCCTCATGCTCAGTCCGGGCATCTTGAATCTGGCTGATTTCACCGACGGTCGCCTGCACGGTATCCAGTAGGGTCAACCCGGTAAATACGCGGATGGTGAGGTCTCGTTCGGCTGGGTCCATGCGGGACCAGTCATTGCGGTCATTGGAAAGCGGGACCTTCTCCGGCAGCCAGAAATTCGAGGTCAGGCGGTTCCACACCTCTAAATCCTTATCATCCCAGATGCGATTCCAGTTCACTGGGCGCAACGGGGTGGAGGCATCGTGGCGAAAATGCGGCGGGGTTTGGGATCGCTCAATGAGCTCTTGATATTTCATCGGTATTTTCTCTTTTCTTTGTCTTCGAGGCCCTAGCCATCAGGCAATGGACGCGTGGGCGGTGGGGTAGAGGTGGTGCGCAAAGAAGTCCTGCAACCCCTCCCGTACGCGGGCAACATCGCGGTCGGTACCGAGCAGCTCAAAACGGTAGAGCTCAGGCACGCCGCACTTTCGGGCTATCTGTGGCCCGGCGCAGCAATACGCTTCACCAAAATTGGTATTTCCAGAGGTGATGACGCCGCGCAGGAGTGCGCGATTTTCCGGAACGTTGAGGAATTGGCGCACCTGCACCGGAATCGCCGCCTTGATATTGCCGCCACCGTAGGTCGGGACGATGAGCACAAAGGGCTCGGTGACATAGAGCATTCCTTCGCGCTTCGGCCGCAAAGGAATGCGTGCCGCCGGAAAGCCCAGCTTGTGGACAAAACGGTGGGTATTTTCACTGACCGAGGAAAAATACACAAGATTAGCGGCGGTCTTAGTGCCGCAGGGKGGCGTCGAGGCTGTAGTCATCTCGCTCCTTAGTGGCTGCGCCGAAGCGCACTTTCTGCTTCAACTACAGATCTAACGTACTTTTAACTACGTCGCAACTAACCACCGTTGACATGCGCAAATAACCCAACTTCCAAAAAGAGGAGGGGTAGGAAAGTTACATGCGCACCCACACGGCGCGGGCTGCATGGGAGCTCAAAGAAAACGCCACGGAATACTCATTCTGGGCATTCTCGTTCTGGTTGCCCTCTACGCGCACTACCATCCCGCCGGAATAGGGCTGGCTTTCGCGCACGCTCACGGCAGCGCCGATGGTCAGGTTATTCTCGCTGAAAAAGCGCAGCAGATCGGCATCCGCATCACTGATGCGGTCGACTACGCCGGCCTCGCCAGGCTCCAAATCGCTGAGTTTGCGCAGATCTCCTGGCTCGGACGCGGGGGTCGCGGCATAGTCTGCGGGGTAGTCACCCGCGGCGCTGGGGATGGGGTCTCCATGCGGATCGCGGCGCGGGAACCCCAGTTCAGCGTCTATGCGCTCCAGAAAGAAATCGGAGACGCAGTGCTCTAATTGCTCGGCTTCCGCGTGGACCTGGTCCCAGCGGTAGTGCAGGGATTCCACCAGGAAGGTCTCGATGAGGCGGTGCCGCCGCACCATGGCAAGGGCAAAGGCACGCCCCTCGGCACTCAGCCCGATGGCACCATACGGCGTATGGGTGACGAGGCCCTTTTTCTCTAGTCGCCGCACCGCATCCGACGCGCTGGAGAGCCGAACGCCTATGTGCTGGGCGAGCATCTTCACCGTCACGGGCTCGTCGTGCCATTCGCCCAGCTTAAACAGGGCCTTGAGGTAGTCCTGATTGGACGGCGAGAGGCCCGAGACGTCCACGCTCATTGGTTACTTAACCACCAGGTTCACCATCCGGCCGGGAACGTAGATCTTCTTCACCACGTTCTTGCCGGAGGTAAGGTCAGCCACCTTGGCATCGGCAAAAGCAGCCTCGAATACGGCGTCTTGGTCAGCATCGGCCGCGACGTTGATGCGGGACTTAACCTTGCCGTTGATCTGGACTGGCACCTGAATCTCATCATCTACCAGGTATTTCTCCTCAAATGAGGGGAGTGGCTCGTAGGTGATGGTCTCATCGTGGCCAAAGCGCTGCCACAGTTCCTCCGCAATGTGCGGGGCGATGGGGGAGACCAGCTGGGCGATGGGCTCCACCGCCGCGCGCGGTGCCTCGGTGCGGTAGGTCTTGGTCAGGTAGTTGACGTATTCGATGAGCTTGGCCACCACCGTGTTCAGGCGCAGGTTCTCATAATCATCGCGCACGCCCGCGATGGTGCGGTGCAACTGCTTCAGATCATCCTGGGTGAGCTCGGCATCGGTAGTAGCCACTTCACCGGTGTCCTCATTGATGGCCAGGCGCCACAGGCGCTGCAGGAAGCGCTGCGAACCGACGACGTCCTTGGTCGCCCACGGGCGGGAGGTATCCAGCGGGCCCATGGACATCTCGTACACGCGCAGGGTATCGGCGCCAAAGTCGCGGCAGATATCGTCCGGGGCCACGGCGTTTTTCAGGGACTTGCCCATCTTGCCGTACTCCTGGTTGACCTCTTCACCGTTGTAGTAGAACTTGCCGTCCTTTTCCTCTACCTCGGCCGCAGGGACGTACACGCCACGGGAATCGGTATAGGCGTAGGCCTGAATATAGCCCTGGTTGTACAGGCGGCGATATGGCTCCTGAGAGCTGACAAAGCCCAGGTCAAAGAGCACCTTGTGCCAGAAGCGGGCGTAGAGCAGGTGCAGCACGGCGTGCTCGACGCCGCCGACGTACAGATCCACGCCGCCCGGATCGTTTTCACCGTGCTCATCGGGGCGCGGGCCGGTCCAGTAGCGCTCGTTTTCGATATCGCAGAAGGCCTCGCTATTGCGGGGATCGATATAGCGCAGCTGGTACCAGGAAGAACCCGCCCACTGGGGCATAACGTTGGTATCGCGGTAGTAGGTCTGCGGGCCATCGCCCAAGTCCAGCTCTACTTCTACCCAGTCGCGGACCTTGGCCAAGGGCGGCTGCGGCTCCGAGTCCTTATCTTCTGGGTCGAAGGAGGCCGGCTTGTAGTCTTCCACCTCGGGCAGCTCCACCGGCAGCATCGACTCTGGCAGCGGATGAGCCATGCCGTCCTTGTCGTAGACGATGGGGAAGGGCTCGCCCCAGTAGCGCTGGCGGGCGAAGAGCCAGTCGCGCAGCTTGTACTGAATCTTGCCGCGACCGGAGCCGTCCTTTTCCAGCCATTCGATGGCCTGGGCGATGGCCTCCGCCTTATTCAGGCCATTGAGGTCCAGACCATTATCGTTGGCGGAGTTTACCAACGCGCCGTCCTCGGTCCAGGCTTCTTCCTCGATATTGCCGCCGGAGACGACCTCCGTAATCGGCAGGCCAAAGGCCTGGGCAAACTCATAGTCGCGCGTATCGTGCGCGGGAACGGCCATGATGGCGCCGGTACCGTAGCCGGTCAGCACGTAGTCCGCGATGAAGATCGGGATGCGCTTGCCGGAGACCGGGTTGATGGCATAGGTGCCCAAGAATACGCCGGTCTTTTCCTTGTTTTCCTGGCGCTCCAGGTCCGACTTTGCCGCGATATCCGCGCGGTAAGACTCGACGGCTTCCTTCGGGTCATCGTTGCCGTAGGTCCAGCGCTCGTCCACGTCATCGTCGTAAGGAATGGGGGACAAGAGGGCATCGACAAGCTCATGCTCCGGTGCCAAGACCACGTATTCCGCGCCAAAGAGCGTATCTGGGCGCGTGGTAAACACGTCGATGCCGTAGCCTTCTGCGGGGAAGGTTACCTCCGCACCGCGGGAGCGACCGATCCAGTTGCGCTGCATGGACTTGACCTTCTCCGGCCAATCCAGCAGCTCCAGATCATCGAGCAGGCGATCCGAATACGCGGTAATGCGCATCATCCACTGGGACAGATTTTTACGGAAGACCGGGAAGTTGCCGCGCTCAGACTTGCCTTCCGCGGTGACCTCCTCGTTGGCCAAGACGGTACCCAGGCCCGGGCACCAGTTCACCGTGGAGTTGGACAGGTACACCAGGCGGAACTCATCGACGGCCTGGGCCTTTTCCTGCGCGGACAAGTCCTCGTAGTAGCGCCCGTCCTTGGTGGTGCGCTTATTGGCCTCCAATTCCTTGATGAGCTCAGCAATGGGGCGGGCCTTTTGCTGCTCTTCATCGAACCAAGAATTATAAATCTGCAGGAAGATCCACTGTGTCCATTTAAAGAACTCAGGATCCGTGGATTCCACCGAGCGGCGCGGATCGTGGCCCAAGCCCAGCATGCCCAGCTGGCGGCGCATGTTGTCGATATTGGCCATCGTGGTGGTCCGCGGGTGCGTACCGGTCTGAATGGCGTACTGTTCGGCCGGCAAACCGAAGGCATCGTAGCCCATGGTGTGCAACACGTTCTTGCCCAGCATGCGGTTATAGCGGGCGTAGGTATCGGTGGCGATATAACCAAACGGGTGCCCCACATGCAGGCCCGCACCGGAAGGGTAGGGGAACATGTCCTGCACATTGAGCTTTTCCTTGGGCAGCTCGCCCGCACCCGTGGCTAGCGAACCGACCGGGTTCGGCGCGTTAAAGGTCTCGTGGTCCTTCCAATACTGCTGCCAAGTCTTTTCGATCTGGTTCGCCAGCTCAGGGGTGTAGCGGTACGACGTGGAATCGCTCGGTTTAGTCATAAACACACAGTGTAATAGCCCCAGCCCGGCGCGGGGTAGGCAGAGGTGGGTTTTGCTTCACTAATCCGGCACCGGGCTGGCACTCTGGCGGTGACGAAGGGGGAGTGGGGCAAGGACTAAGGCCCGCCACGAGATGTTCCGGCGGTGTTTAGGAGCTATTAACGCCCAGTTCCTTTCATGGTTAAACCACGCCTTTATCTTCAATTCAAGGCTTTGCACCCAGCTATGTCTGGGTTACTTCTCTCTTGCTCGCAAAGCCACCATCTCTTCATCTCTCACTTCCACAAAGGACAATTCATGCGCACCTCTCTCCGCATTGGCGCCGCTGCCGTAGCCGCAACCGTGGCTACCGCTGGCGCAATTGCCCCAGCCACCGCCGCCGAATCCCAGGGCCCAAAGAACATCATCTACATGATTGGTGATGGGATGGGCTACGGCCACGTGGCATTTAATAACCTCTACGAAACCGGCCAATCCAAGTMCCTGGTCGATGGCGCATTTAGCGCCGAAGGYCCARAAGAACTCGACGGCGAAYCCGTGCAGCGCTTCGAAGACTTCAACCGCCTGTCCATGACCACCTACCCAAATAACTCTTCCTATGACCCACAAAAAGCGTGGGCTAGCCATGAGTACGTGGATAAGGGATACACCGATTCCTCTGCTGCCGGCACCGCCATGTCCACCGGCGTGAAGACCGATAACGGCAAGCTGGGCGTGAACGATTACGGCCACGAGCAGGAAAACACCTCCGAGCGCGCCAAGAAGGCCGGAAAATCCGCCGGCGTGGTCTCCTCCGTGCCGTTTAGCCACGCCACCCCAGCTGCCTGGGCCGCGCACAACATTTCCCGCAATAACTACCTGGAGATTGCGGATGAGATGTTCAACTCTGATCTTGATGTCATCATGGGTGCCGGCCACTCGTTCTACGACGATGACAATAAGAAGAAGGATGAGGCCAAGTACAAGTACCTATCTGAAGAGGTCTACAACAAGCTGTCTTCCGGCGAGTCCGACTGGAACTACGCCGAAACCAAGGAGCAATTTGAGGCCTTGGCCCAAGGCGAGGTCGCGGCGGGGGAGAAGTACTTCGGCCTGGCGCCTGTGGCCTCGACCTTGCAGCAGGGGCGCACCGGCGAGTCAGCGGAGCCTTTTGACATTCCGTTTAACGATGTCGTGGATCTTCCCACCATGACCACCGGCGCCCTCAACGCGCTGGGCCAAAATGACGAGGGCTTCCACGTCATGATCGAAGGCGGTGCCATCGACTGGAGCGGCCACGGCAACCAATCTGCCCGCGATATCGAAGAGGTACAGGACTTCAATAAGTCCGTCGATGCCGCCATCGACTGGGTAGAAGAAAACTCCTCCTGGGACGAGACCCTGTTGGTGGTTACCGCTGACCACGAAACGGGATACCTCTCCGGTGCCAATGAGCGCTCTGAGGGCAAGTTCAACTCCATGAACGGTGGCGGTAACAACACCTTGCCCTCTGGCCACCAGTGGTACTCCACGCAGCACACCAACCAGGTCGTCCCATTCTTCTTCCAGGGTGCTGGCTCGGAGGCCCTTCGCGCGAAGGCCACCCACACCGATCCTGTGCGCGGTGACTACATCGATAACACCACCTTGGCCAAGCTCACCTTGAATGAATGGTGGATCAAGCACGATGACCAGGGCGGCAACGACCAGGCAGACGATTCTGCATCCGATCAGCCCGGCAACAATGACAACGGCGATGACGGCTCTTCCAAGAGCGGGCTCCTCGCCGGCATCGCGGGCGCCGGTATCGCCTCGCTGGCCATCGGGGCCATTGCCTTCTTGGCGCAAAAGCTGGGCATCATCACCATCAACCCGAATGCGTGGCGTAACTTCTTCCACTAATCCACGCGATTAATCGCGCGCGAAGGCTTTCATCACCGGCGGTGGTGAAAGCCTTTTTGGCCTCTGCCTGCAGAATCCACATCTTTTCAAAAATGATCTAGGCTGGTGTAAATGAGCCAGGAGAAGTTTCGTAGCCAGCTATCATCTTTTCTAGACGCGGCGGTTTTTCAGGGGGTCCCGCATCTTCGCCTCGCGCCGGATACCGATACTTTAGAGCTTTACCTGCCAGCCGTGGGCGCGGCCTATGAACCAGAAGACCCGCAATGGACCGTGGCCACGCAGCTATTGGATGGTACGGAGGTCACCCGCAAGTTTTATTACGTCGCCGGTGAAGAACCTGGCCTGTGGGTTTCCATGCCACAGCCCTTTACCCACCTTGCCGTAACGTTTGCGGAGCAGACCCTGGAGTTTGCGGGTATTGCCAATGGCGGCCTGCTGCTCGATTCCGCGCACCGCCCCGTCGATAGCACGCAGCCCATCCCGCAGGGCGCGTACACCTTCATCGCGCCGAACGGCACGCAGCTAACACCTACCCCGGATAGCCAGCCGCGCCCGCATGGCGCGTGGGAAGGCTGGTCCATCTTTGAGCTAGCGGCAGAAGATTCCTTCTCCATTGCTGTGCCGCGCCAGGACAAGGCCACCATCACCGTTGCGGATAGCGCGGATTTTTCCTGGGATATGGCGGTCAAGTCCCTGCCCAACGCGCGCGGGCTGGACGGCGAGCTGGTGTACACGAAATCCCCGCGCCTCTTGGTCAATACCCCACTTCACCTGCAGCTGACCTATGTCCCCATCGGTGGGGAAGAGGAAGAAATCTTAGAAGATGAGCTGCCGGAGGGAATCCATGAGGTTCTACCCGGCGACGTCTTCGAAGACCCCTGGGTGGGCCGGTATCGCTTTAGCCTGTTTAAGGGCGAGGAGCTTGTCGATGTCCACTATCTCAACTTTGCCGAAACGCTCCACATGCGCTCCAAGAACGAGGGGCCCCGCGGCACCAACTTCCGCTTCATCGACGCGCTGGGTAACCTCTCGCCGTTTAGCTATGCCCTGGCCTCGTCTTCCGATAAGCCCATTCACATGGAAAAGGGCCAACGCGTATTTGGCGAAGACGAATCGGTGCGCGAGGAGACCATCAGCAGCGAGGCCGGCTACGAGCTGACCTTTGAGGTCATTCCGGCGACCATCCGCACGCGCGTGAAGCGTACCGCGGCCGAGCCCGTGGATTATATGGACAAGCAAGTCATCCTGGCGGATCAGCTGGATGCGGATGCACTCTTTACGGTGCACTCACCGGAGCCGCTGCCGCTGGCGAAATTCGTGGTCATTGATAAGAACCAGAAGATCCGGGATCTCGTTACTGCCAATGGCTCGACGGAGGCGACCAATACTCTCTCCGTGCCGAATCGCGCGCTTAAGGCCGCGCTGACCAAGAAGTCCTCGCTGGAGCTCTACCTCCTGTGGTCCACGCTGTCCTACGAGGAGTACCTGGAGGGCCTGCCGGATAAGGAGCGCGCGGCGCACTTGAAGCGCAGCATGGACCGCCGCGTGATGGAATACGAGGCAACCGCGGCAAGCGACCTTATCTATGCCGCCATCGCCACGGTGCGCAAGACGCCGCTGGTCGCCCGCGCCACTATCGAAGACGGCATTCTTATGCCCGAGCAAACCCACGAGGAAGAGGTGGAGCTTTTGGCTTGGGCGTGGCCGCTTGGCAACCCCGCCAGCGAGCCGCTGCCCTTGGAGCCGGTTGAGGAGGGCTTCGAGCTGCCGGAGGAATTGCACGAGGCGGGCGATCTCATCGTGGACTTCCGCGAGGATGAMCCGGCCARCGAWCYCGCCSCCCCGCAGTMCCCGCCGGCGAGCTCGCTTATCATCTTCCACGATGGCGAGAGCGAGAATACCGCCGGCACGTGGGAGACCTATGCCGCCCTGCGCCGCCTTGCCCCCAAGGCCAAGGAGACCTTCGAGGGCGTTATCAAGGACATCGAGGCTGATCCGCGCGCCAGCCTCGATGCGCTCATGCAGGTGGACTTCGCGCGCGGCCAGCGCATGCGCGCGTTGGTGCGCACGGGCCTGATTACCAGTTCCTTTAACAGCGATGGGGAAGAGGCCACGGATCCGTCTTCCGTGCTCGCCGCGCTTGCCGATGCCAACCAGGCCCACGTGGAGCACTCCGGCTCCCCCTCGCTGTGGCGGACGGCCACTACGGGCGTAGACGATGTCACCCGCCCCATGCTGCTCATGAGCGCCACCGGCGAGGCCCCAACGCCCGCTACTGACAGCGCGCAGCTGTGCGATGACGCCCACCGCATCGCCGCGCTGCGCGAGTGCTTCGATAACGACTTGGCGCTGACCCGCCTGGGGACCATGTCCAACCTGCGCTCTACCGCGCTGCAATTGCGGGTGACGCTGCAGCAATTGGGCGTAGATAAGTCGGTATTGCACACCCTGCTCGCCCTGGACGCCTTCGGGGATGGAAACACGGATCTTGGCGGCTCTGCCTGGATCCCGTTTATTTCCTATGTTTTTGCCATTACCGCGCGAGGGGTGGCCAATGGGAAGCTCACCGATCCAGCCGTGGCCTCCGCGCTGGATAACGCCCTCCCGCAGCTCGCGGAGGCGGTTTCGCTGGCCCCGGAGCTGTTTTACCGGGATATTCTCACTGCGGAGGCACTTACCCGCGACTACAGTGACTGATATGCAGGTTATTTCCACCAACGTCGCCGTGCGCAGGCCGGATCCGAGCGGGAGGCATGAGTTTTCGGGCATCGACAAGCGCCCGCAAGACTTCATCGATATCTCCGCTCCCGGACCAAATTACGGCGATGGTTCTGGCGTGCGCGGTGATTCTATCGGCGATAGCGATCACCACGGTGGAAGTGACAAGGCGGTTTATGCCTATGCCCGCGAGGAATTGGATTATTGGGAGGATTCGCTGGGCCGCACGCTGGCTTCAGGGTCTTTTGGGGAGAACCTCACCACGCGCGGTATTGATCTCTCCGCGCTGCTTATCAATCAACGCCTCCACATCGGTACGACCACGCTCGAGGTCTCCATACCCCGCCAGCCGTGCGCTACCTTTTCCGGCTGGGTGCAGGAAAAGGGCTGGCTCAAGCGGTGGACCGCGCGCGGTGATTGCGGCGTGTACTTCCGCGTCATCTCGCCCGGGCGCATTTCTGCGGGGGATGCCATCACCCGCGGCCCCGCTCCCGCGCACGATATCACCATGCGCATGGCATTTGCGGCCAAGATGGGGGACCGAGCGCTGGCCCGGCGCGTGGTCGATGCCAAGTGCTTGCCGCCCCAGCACGCAAAAAAGCTCCGGGTATAAACCCGGAGCCAAAATTCATTGCGCCTTTAAGCCGGCTGCGTGCCCTCTGTGGCGCTGACGACGGGCGCCTTCGCCTTGGGGTAGCGCCCGTGGACCATGTAGTAGTACACCGCCGCTACGGCGATGAGGCCGGCCAGGATGAGGTACATCGTATCGAAGCCGGTGGCGCTCACGATGGGGCCAAGCCCGAAGGGGGCGAGGCCGATGCCGAAGTCCATCAAGAGGAACATCGTGGAAATACCCGCGCCTATCTGGGCGGCCGATACAGAGCGTACAGAAATGGCCTGGCAGGCGGGGCTTAGCGTGCCGTATCCCATGCCCGTAAACGCACCCGCGACCACGAGCATCACGTCATTGCTGGGAAAGCCCATGATAATAAGGGCGATGGCGAAGGACACCAGGCCCAGGTACATGACCGAGTTATCGCCTTTGTGGTCCTGGATGCGGCCCAAGAAGAAGCGCATGATGAGCATGACTACGGCGTAGCCGATGAAAAAGAGGCCGGCGCCGGCGGCCAGGTCCTCTTCGCGCGCATAGGCATTGAGATAGGTGACCACACCGGAGTAGGCGATGCCCACAAGCAGCATGAAAAAGCCGATCGGCAACACGTTGGGGTGCACCGCGTTGCGCAGCTTGAAGGCCGGCTTTTCCTCATCGAGCTCCGCCGGGTAGCGCAATACGAGCGCCAGCACGAGGGAGACGATATTGGAACCTAGGGCGACCGCAAAGAGGGTGCTATAGCCAATATTATTGGCCAAGAACAAGCCCACTGCCGGGCCGAAGGCGGTGGCAAGGGTGGTGCCCAAGGCGAAGTAGCCGGTGCCTTCCGCGCGGCGCTGCTGGGGGATGACGGATTGCGCGACGGCCATCAGCGCCGTAGAGGTCAGCGCATAGCCTGCGCCGTGAAGCAGGCGCACCAGGATCAGGACGGCCACGTTATGCGCCACGAAATAGCCCACCGTCACGATGCTGACGAAGGCCAGCGAGGTCAGGGCGGCGTGCTTTTGCCCCACGCGGTCCACCAACCAGCCGGAGACGATGCGCATGAAGGTCGCGCCCAAAACGAAGGCGCTGGAGGCAAAACCACTGACGGTATCGGACGCCCCGAAGCTTTCGACGGCATACAGGGCCATGGTCGTCACCGTTAGGTAGAAGACAAGGAACTGGCCAAAATTAGCCACCCACGCCAATAGGAACGTGGGTGTAATCAATGGCGGCTGAGCTGCCGCTGAATTCGTTGTTGACAAGACTCACTCCAAATAAAAAATAAAAAATCCTCCCAACCGCGCACGGCCCCAGAAGGGCCGCGTGCGGGGAGAAGGAAAGCAATCACAATTATGCGGGGAGTGAGTATACGCCGCACGCACTTAAATGTTTAATCAAACACGGTTATAAGCGCGCTAAACAGTGATTGCGTTGCCGGCTAAAGGCCTAAGCGTTGGCATAAGGGTCGCGGATGCCTAGGTATTGCACGGAGGTGTATTCCTCGATACCTTCCGCGCCACCCTCGCGGCCCATTCCGGATTGCTTCACTCCGCCGAAGGGGGCAGCGGCATTAGAGATAACGCCGGCGTTGAAGCCCATCAGGCCAAACTCTAGGCCATCAGCGATGCGCCACAGGCGGTCCGAGTTCTCGGTAAAGACGTAAGATGCCAAACCGTACTCGGTATCATTGGCGATCTCGAGCGCCTCTTCCTCGGTACTGAAGGTGATAATCGGGGCGACTGGACCGAAGATCTCTTCCTGGGCGACGCGTGTTTCACGTGAAACATTGGTAATCACCGTAGGCTCGTAGAAGTATCCGGCACCGTCCCCGCGCTTACCGCCGGTGGCGATGGTAGCGCCCTTTTCTGCAGCATCGTCCACCAATGCCGCAATGCTCTCCAAAGCCTTGGACTCGACGAGAGGTCCGCAGGTAATACCTTCGTCCATACCATTGCCCAGATTGAGCTTCTCAAACTCCGCAACGAGTTTCTCAGAGAACTCCTCAGCAACAGACTCGTGGACCAAGAAGCGGTTAGCTGCGGTGCAGGCCTCGCCGATATTGCGCATCTTGGCGCCCATCGCACCCTGGACCGCTTGGTCAATATCTGCGTCCTCAAAGACAATGAATGGGGCATTGCCGCCCAGTTCCATGGAGGTACGCAGCACGTTATCGGCCGCGCCCTTCAAAAGGGTCCGGCCCACTGGGGTAGAACCGGTGAAGGAAAGCTTGCGCAAGCGGTCATCGGCAAGCAATGGCTCCGAAATTGCAGATGCAGACTTGCCGGCAACGACGTTGAGAACGCCCTTTGGAAGCCCAGCATCGATCATGGTTTGCGCAAAGTACTGCGCAGTCAGGGGAGTCAGCTTGGCCGGCTTGAGCACCATCGTGCAACCCGCTGCCACCGCAGGAGCCACCTTGCGAGTAGCCATGGCCAACGGAAAGTTCCACGGGGCGATCAGAAGGCAGGGGCCCACCGGCTTGCGGCGAGTGATCATCCGCAGCGTGCCTTCGGGAACGGTTGCGGCGCGACCGTAATCGCGCACCGCTTCCTCACTGAACCAACGCAGGAACTCGCCGCCATAAGTGACCTCGCCCTTAGCTTCCGCGAAGGGCTTGCCCATCTCTAGCGTCATCAGGGCGGCGAATTCATCTGCCCGCTCCTGTACTAGATCGAATGCTCGGCGCAGAATCTCCGCGCGCTCGCGCGGCGTGGTGCGCGCCCAGTCATCCTGCACGGCACAGGCAGCGTCGAGGGCAGCAATCGCATCGTCCGAGTTTGCGGAAGATAGCGTCGCCAGCGTTTCGCCCGTCGCTGGGTTTTCAACGTCAAAAGTCTCGCCGGAGGTGGAATCGCGCCACTCACCACCAATAAGCAATTGGGTGGGGACCTTTGCAATTACCTCGTCGATATTAATACTCACTTATCGTCACCTTTCTTGAAGATATTGACCTGCACCACATTACCCTTAACGGGCGCGAAGACCACTCATTAGATACCGATTGAATATTTTTCACTTGTTTCTTCCACGCTATAGAAATTTAGGCTAGGCTAGTGCCCATGAAGAAAATGACTACTCGTTGGTGGTGGCGCGCGTAACTCGCGGGCCTTTCTTCGCACCCCATTTTTAGGCTCGCATTCTGCGGGCCTTTCGGCGTTTTCAGTGCCTTTGCTCGCGGATACCCCGGGTCCCTCGCACTCTGTTCCTCAGTTACTCCTGAAAGGGCACTGCAATGACATACACCGCCACCCGCGATATTGCCTATTGCCGGGATGCCTCAGCGCTATTTCATAGCTTGGCGCGATCGAGCGATTCCTTGTTATTGGAAAGCGCGGATATTGAAACCAAGAAAAACCTCACGTGCCTGGCCGTGCTCGATGCCGCGGCGAGAGTGACCTGCACCGGCCAGCGAGTTCGCGTCCTCGCACTCAGCCCAGCGGGGGAGCAGCTCATCACCATGCTGTACTCGCGTTTTACAAACCGGATTGTTTCACGTGAAACCACGGAAATTGTCTTTGAGTTCTCGCCCTCCAGCGAGTCTGATGAACGGCAACGGCTCCTAGATGAATCGACGGCCGATATCCTCCGCGCGCTGCAGCGCGATCATTCCTATTCCTCGCCCTTGTTGCCATTCGTCGCCGGCGGCTTTGCCTATGACTATTTGGCCACTTTTGAAAACCTGCCTGAGGTAGGCGAGGGGCCCAATACGTTTCCCGATTATGAATTCCTCGTCGCCCAAACTGTCCTTGCGGTGGACCACCTAACGAAGACGGCGCGGGTAGAGGGCTGGGATATCGACCGAGCCCGCTTGGAAGACAGGCTCGACGCCTTGGCCGCCACGCCCATCGACGCGATAGAGAATCCGGCGCTTGACCAGCCCGTGGAGACCTTGAGGGCGACCGCGGATATTGACGATGCCGCGTTTTGCGAGCAGGTGACGCGGCTCAAGGGCAATATTGACTCTGGCGATATTTACCAGGTCGTCCCCGCTCGCACCTTCACGGTGGACTGCCCCGATGCCTTCGCGGCCTATCGCCAGCTCCGGGAGACTAATCCTTCGCCGTATATGTTCTATCTCCGGGGAGAAGGTTATGAGCTTTTCGGCGCATCACCGGAATCCAATTTGAAGTTTGACCCAGAGACGCGGCAGGTGGAGCTCTATCCCATTGCCGGAACTAGGCCCCGCGGGCTCAACCCGGACGGCACGATCAACGATGAATTGGATATCCGCAATGAGCTAGAAATGCGCACGGATACCAAGGAGTTAGCCGAGCACACCATGCTGGTAGATCTGGCGCGCAATGACCTCGCCCGCGTAGCAGAACCCGGCACCCGGCGGGTGGCAGACCTGCTCCAAGTAGACCGCTATTCACGAGTCATGCACCTGGTCTCCCGCGTGACCGCCACGTTGCACGAGGACTTCGATGCCCTCGATGCCTACCGCGCCTGCATGAACATGGGAACGTTGACCGGCGCACCCAAGTTGCGCGCCAGCGAGCTCATCCGCCAGGCCGAACACAAGCGCCGTGGCTCCTACGGCGGCGCAGTGGGGTACCTGCGCGGCGACGGCGCCATGGATACCTGCATTGTCATTCGCTCCGCCTTCGTCCACCGCGGTACGGCCGCCGTCCAAGCTGGTGCCGGGGTGGTGCACGATTCCATCCCGCAATCCGAAGCCGATGAAACCCTGCACAAGGCCTATGCCGTTCTCCACGCCATTGCCCTCGCGCACAACGCCACCCTGGAGGTACAGCGATGAATTCACCGCACGTGGTCTTGCTCGATAACCACGATTCCTTTGTCTATAACCTCGTCGATGCCCTCGCCGGTTACCGCACCACCGTCTACCGCAACAGCGTCTCCGTCGCGGAGGTGCTGGCGGCCGAGCCCGATATTATTGTCCTTTCCCCAGGCCCCGGCCACCCGCGCGATGCTGGTTGCATAATGGAGCTTATCGGTGCCACCTTGGGCACCATCCCCATCCTCGGCGTCTGCTTGGGCTTCCAGGCGCTACTGGAATACCACGGTGGCGGGGTAGGGCCGTGCGGCCCCGTGCACGGCAAGTCCATACCTATGACGCTTACCGATGCCGGCACCGCCCACCCAGTCTTCGCCGGCCTAGCCACCGATGCCGATCCCGCCCAGCCCTGCGTCCCCGGCACCCAGGTCCCCGTGGCCCGGTATCACTCCTTGGGGTGCACGCGCGTGCCAGCCGGCATGCGGGTGCTCGCGGAGACGGAGGCAGAGATCGGGACCATCGCCATGGCGGCAGAAACGGACGATGGGATGGCACTAGGGATGCAATTCCACCCCGAGTCAATCCTCTCGCCCCGTGGCCCAGACATGCTAGACCGTTGCATCCACCGACTATCGACCCATCCCACTATGGAGCCAAAGCATTAATGACGAACCAAAGCCCATTGAAAACGCTGCAAGCCTTCTTGGATAATCCCGCACCCACCGTGGAGGAGGCCACCAAGGTCTTCACCCCGGTTGCCGTGGGTGATTATGACGATATTCAGATCTCCGCGTTGCTCACACATATCCGCACCCGCGGCGAAACCCTCGCGGATATCACGGGTGCCGCCAAGGCATTCCTGAAAGTTGGACACCCCTTTCCCATTACCGGCGAGGGACTCATGGACTCCGCGGGCACGGGCGGCGATGGCGCAAATACCATCAATATCACTACGGCGGCCTCCTTGGTTGCCGCCGCTGGGGGAGTGAGGATGGTCAAGCACGGCAACCGGTCCGTTTCCTCCAAGTCCGGTTCCGCCGATGTGCTCGAGGCACTGAATATTCCCCTGGACCTGGACGTGGACCGCGCCGTCCGGCAATTCGAGGCCTCCAATTTCACCTTCCTCTTCGCTC
This sequence comes from Corynebacterium accolens, assembly GCF_030515985.1. The sequence goes on from NZ_CP100376.1 coordinate 2,044,940, forward strand.
CGGCCTACAACCCCGCAGTGGCTCACGTGCAACCGGTGCGCAAGGCGCTCGGGGTCTCCACCATCTTCAATACCTTGGGACCCCTGCTCTCCCCGGGCCGCCCCAAACTACAGATCATGGGCATCGCCAACCCCGCCCAGGGTCCCATGATCGCGGAAGTCTTCCGGGAGCTGGGGCGCACGCGGGCGCTCGTCGTCCACGGCGCTGGTACCGATGAGATTGCCACCCACGGCACCACCCAGGTTTGGGAGCTAAAGGACGGCGAGATTTCACACTATGAGCTAACGCCGGAGGAGTTGGGCATCGCCAAGCATGAGCTCAGTGAGCTTGCCGGCGGCGACGGCCAAGATAATGCCGCGCACGTGCGCGCCATATTTAATGGCTCGGGTAAGCCGGCGCACTATGACGCTGTCGTGGCATCGGCTGGGGCAATGTTTTATCTGGGTGGCACCACGGCCTCCATTGCAGAGGGCGTCGCGCACGCCAAGGGGCTCATCGATAGCGGGGACGTGGACCGCTGGCTGCGCACCCACGAGCAAGCGGAATACTAAGAAGGCCACACGAGGGAAAAGAAATGACAAAACAGAAACTGCCGACGGTGCTCGAGGGGATTGTGGCTCAGCGCCGCACTCACCTTGCCGGCATTCGCGAGCGCATCGCCCACGTAGATGTGGACAAGCTTGAGCCGTCTCGGCGTTCGCTTTTTGCGGCGCTCAATGGCACCAATCGCTTCATCATGGAGTGCAAGTCTGCATCGCCATCACTCGGAATGATTCGCGAGGATTACCGCCCCGGCGAAATCGCGCGCGTCTATTCCCGCTACGCGAATGCCATTTCCGTGCTGTGTGAGCCGGAGCGGTTCGGCGGGGATTACGATCACCTCCAGACCGTAGCCCAGTCCACGCACCTGCCGGTTTTGTGCAAGGACTTCATCGTCGATCCGGTTCAGGTCTATGCCGCGCGCTACTACGGCGCGGATGCGATTTTGCTCATGATGTCCATCGTGGATGATGAAACTTTTGCACAGCTGAAGTCCTTGGCGGATAAATTAGGACTAGATGTACTGACTGAAGCCATCACCAAGGAGGAGGTGGACCGGGCGCTATCCTTCGGGGTGGAGATCATCGGCATTAATAACCGCAACCTCCATGACTTGAGCATCGACCTCTCCCGCACCGAGCAACTCGCCGGGTACGTGCCTGACGATAAGGTCGTCGTCTCCGAATCCGGTATCCGCGATAACCACACCGTCCGGCGTTTAGGTGCCCACGCCAATGCCTTCCTCGTCGGCTCCCAACTCACCTCTCACGAGGACATCGACCGCGCCGCCCGGGATCTGCTCTTCGGCGCGAATAAGGTGTGCGGGCTCACCGCCACCTCCACGGCCCAAGCCGCCCGTGCCGCCGGTGCCCGCTACGGAGGGCTCATCTYCGCCCCGGATYCCCCGCGCAATGTTTCACGTGAAACCGCCGAGAAAATCATCGCCGCCGAGCACGGCTTGGATTTCGTAGCAGTCAGCCGCAGCGACGACCCCGCAGAGTTGCGGGCCGCGGCGGCGACCCGCGGGCTATCCGGAATCCAGTTGCACGCCCCGTTCCAGGGCAACTTGGATGGCGAGCTGGCGCTGATCGAGCGTGCCCGCGCGGTGCTCGCGGACACCGATGCCGAGTTTGTCTGGCGGGCCATCGACATGACCAACCCCCAGTGGATAGAGATGGCGCCGGAACTCGCCGCGCGTGTGGACCGCCTCGTGCTCGACTCGGGTAGGGGAGGCACCGGCCAAAGATTTGATTGGGCGTCGATCCCGGAAGACATCAAAGCTCACAGCCTCCTGGCAGGGGGCCTCAGTCTAGACAACCTGGAAGGCGCGCTCCGCGTGGGTACCGCTGGGCTCGACCTGAATTCAGGATTAGAAACGCGCCCCGGGAACAAAGACGCCGCCCTGATTTCTCAAACCTTCCGCACCATCCAATTATTCAACCAACCAGACAAGAAAGATTAACCATGCCCGATTCACGTGAAACACTCCTTCCCGCGTACTTCGGGGAATTCGGCGGTCAATACGTCCCGGAATCCCTCATCCCCGCATTGGATCAATTGGAGCAGGCGTTTGTTGATGCCCAAAATGATCCCAGGTTCCGCGAAGAGCTCGCCGGATTGCTGCGCGACTACCTGGGTCGTCCAACCCCCGTTACCGAGGTAAAAAAGCTCGGCGGGAAGGCGCGGATCTTCCTAAAGCGCGAAGACCTCGTCCACGGCGGGGCACACAAGACCAACCAAGTGCTCGGACAGGCCCTCCTGGCAAAGCGTATGGGCAAAAAGCGAATCATTTCCGAGACCGGCGCGGGCCAGCACGGCACGGCAACGGCATTAGCGTGTGCGCTGCTCGATCTCGAATGCGTGGTCTACATGGGCGCCAAGGATGTCCAGCGCCAGCAACCGAACGTCTTCCGCATGGAACTCATGGGCGCGAAGGTCATCCCCGTTGATACCGGATCCGGAACCCTGAAGGATGCCGTCAACGAGGCCCTGCGCGATTGGACCGCTACCTTCCATGAATCGCATTACCTGCTCGGCACCGCGGCGGGGCCGCACCCATTTCCCACCATCGTGCGCGAATTCCACCGCGTCATTTCTACCGAAGCCAAGGCGCAGCTGATCGAGAAGACGGGCGGCCTTCCCGATCTCGTCGTCGCCTGCGTGGGCGGCGGCTCCAACGCCATCGGCATGTTCGCGGACTTCATTGACGAGGACGCGGTGGAATTGGTCGGCGCCGAACCAGGCGGTGCGGGCCTCGACTCCGGCGAACACGGAGCCACCATCAACAACGGCACCGTGGGCATCCTCCACGGCGCGCGCAGTTACCTCATGCGCAATTCTGACGGTCAGGTTGAAGAATCCTATTCCATCTCTGCGGGTTTGGACTACCCCGGCGTGGGCCCACAGCACGCGCACCTTCACGCAACCGGCCGAGCAAAATACGTGGGAATCACGGACGCCGAGGCCCTAGAGGCATTCCAACTCTTGTCCAAGAAGGAAGGCATCATTCCCGCCCTCGAATCCTCCCACGCGCTGGCCTATGCCCTCAAACGCAAAAACGAGGACATCACCATCTTGGTCTCACTATCTGGCCGCGGCGATAAGGACATCGACCATGTCCGCCACACGCTGGAATCCCACCCCGAACTGCAACTCAAGGAGAACTAATCATGGGCAGCCGTTATGATAAGCTTTTTGCCGCGTTGCGTGAGAAGAATGAGGGCGCGTTTGTCCCTTTCATCATGCTGGGCGATCCGACCCCTGAGGCCAGCCTGGAGATCATCCGGACCGCAGTCGCCGCCGGGGCCGACGCCTTGGAGCTCGGCGTCCCCTTCTCTGACCCAGTGGCGGATGGTCCCACCATCCAGGCTTCGCATATCCGCGCCCTCGATGGGGGAGCAACTCTTGATAGTGCTTTGGATCAGGTGCGGACGATTCGTTCCGAGTTCCCTGATTTGCCCATCGGCATGTTGATCTATGGGAACGTTGCCTTCGCCCGCGGAGTGGAGCAATTCTATGCGGAGTTCGCGGACGCTGGCGCCGATAGCATTTTGCTTCCCGATGTCCCCGTACGCGAAGGCGCCCCATTCATCGCCGCGGCAAAAGAAGCCGGTATCGACCCCATCTTCATCGCCCCCGCGCGCGCCGCGGAGCGCACGCTCGCCGGCGTTGCCGAGCATTCACAGGGATATATTTACGCCATCTCCCGTGATGGCGTCACGGGAACCGAGAAGGAATCCGAGACCACCGGCCTCGACGAGGTCGTCGCCAGCATTCAGCGCTTTGATGGTCCACCGGTGCTGCTCGGTTTCGGTATCTCCTCACCGCAGCACGTCGCCGATGCCATCGCCGCAAACGCCGCGGGCGCCATTACTGGGTCCGCGATCACCAAGATCATCGACCGCCATGTTTCACGTGAAACCGGTGCCGCTGGGACGATCGAGGATGCCGATGCCTTGCACGCTGAGCTGACCGACTTCATCTCCGCGATGAAGGAAGCGACCAAGCGTTAGAGCCTTCCGGACGGTAGCGCCAAAAAGCCCCCTGGCTTCCTCCCACATTTGTTGGGTGGGGAAGCCAGGGGGCGCAAATGTTTCACGGGAAACTAGGCCGCAGTCTCCGCCTCTTCTTCATTGAGAGTATCGACCTTATCGCGGGCGAACTTATCGACGACCATCGCAATGGCACCATCGCCGGTCACGTTCGCTGCGGTGCCGACGGAGTCAATCGCTATATAAGCGGCGATCATCAGCGCCACCATTCCGTCATCGAAGCCCATCATATCCGCCAAAAGGCCAACGGCCACCATAACGGCACCACCCGGCACGCCTGGTGCGGCGATCATCATGATTCCCAGCAGGAAGATAAAGCCAAGGCCGGTGCCAGTGCTGATATCCATATTCGCCATAAAGACGATGGCGAAGGCATAAAGCGTCAGCTTCATCATGGACCCGGACAGGTGAATTGTCGCGCACAGCGGGATCACAAAGCTCGCGACCGGCTTCGAAATGCCGTTACGCAAGCTGGATTCCAAAGACACCGGAATGGTCGCAGCAGAAGATGACGTACCCAATGCAGTGAAGTATGCCGGCAGCATATTCCGCAGGGCCTTAAAAGGATTCTTTCCTGCGATTGCACCGGCAACCACATACTGGAGCACGAGGTACACCAGCGTCATGACCACTGCCAGGATCAGTACCTTCGCAAAGGCAGAAAGGACGTCGCCAATATTGCCATTCATACCCAGGCCAAGGAACATGCCGAAAATGTAGAACGGCAAGATGGGAATAACGAATCCCCAAATGACCTTAACCACCACATTTTCCAGTTCCTTGGTGACGGTATAGAGCGTATCGGACTTCACCGACGTCATGGCGACACCAATGCAGAAGGAAAGCAATAGCGCCGTCATCACCTCAAACGGTGGTGCCATCTCCACCTCGAAATAAGGTGAGAGGGAGCCTTCGTCCACGTCCGATACGTTGGTCACTAGGGTTTGGCCCGCCAGCATCGAAGGATAGAGCCACTGTGCCAGGCCATAGGCAATCAAYCCCGAGAGAATGGTGGAACCGTAGGCGATGCCCGCCGTAACCCCCAACCATTTTCCTGCGCCCTTGCCAAGACCGGCGATCGCCGGGGCGACAAGGGCGAAAATCAGCACAGGAATGAAGAAGTTGAGGAAGTTACCAAAGAGCCCGTTAAAGGTGGCAAAGGCTCGACCGAACCATTCGGGCGCAAAGAAGCTGACGACAATGCCAAGCACGATGGCGAGAACGATGCGGAAAAGGAGAGAGTCCGCTATTTTCTTGAGATTCATGCAATCACAATCAGGTTAGGTGTTCCCAGTCCGGGGACTCACTTGTGTGTGGTTCGACGGAAGGAGAGACAACGTGGTGCAGGTGCAAAATCGAGCGAATATCTATCGATCGATCCAAATTGAATATTACCCGAGCCGCCTTATATTTAAGACACAAGCCCCGTAGCTTAATTTCCAATATCGCGTTGCAGGATTAAACTATGGATATGGTCGCAGTGGGAATCATATTTTTAATCCTTGCCGTTTTCCTTATCGCGGTGGGCGCACTCGCCGCCACCAAGCGGTTGCCCGGCAATAAATACATCGGCTTGCGCTTACAAGAGATCCGAAAGTCACGTGAAGCGTGGGATAACGCCCACGCCGTTGCGGGCCCCTTCTGGGCCCTTGGCGGAGTTTCGCTGCTTTTCGGCGGCGTCGTAGCCTTCCGCGCGGAAGGTTGGATGTGGCTTATTCCGGTCACCACTTTCGTAATCGCTATCCTCGCGCTTTCCGTCGGCTCAAACCTTGGCTCGCGCGCGGCGTTTCTTTATGAGCAAGCGCATGCCGATGACGATGGTTGTGGCGATAGCTGCAACTGCGGCTCCGGAGGCTGCGGTGGGGAGGAGGCCACAGACTCCGCCGCTCAACCCGAGGTTGATCTGGGTGCCCTCCGCCAGGCCGCTCGCCACTCTGATAATTAAATAACTATCTTTTGAGTTTCTTTCTCCCTCCCTTTCCTGTCCGGCAATCGCGCCACACAGGGACGGGTCAGGGAGAGTTTTTATGACACTGTGACGTTATTATTCCAACCACGGAATCCCACACTTTTCGTCACAACTAAATTAAGTTGGGGGTATTTAACGACTCGTACCTATGTTGGACTCCATCTATAGTTGCGCGTCTCAACCTACGGGGATTCCTGTGGGCATTCCTAGAACTCGCATAGAGGTTCCGCAGAGCTCGGCTCCGCCACTACACCTAACGCGGGGAAGGGTTGACAATGGGAGACATGAAGAAAACCACAGCCCTCGCCGCAATCGCCGTTTCCACCTTCAGCATCGGTACCTATGTCGCCGACTCCCACCGCGTCGAACCTGAATCGCACGCCGCAGGAGGGGACGGGCCACATCCCATCGTTAATGACATAGGTCTAGATTCCGGCACCTATGAACTCACACCCACCGAGGCTGGGCCGGTCGCAACCTGGAACGGCAATCTGTCCTAATTTCGTGTTTCACGTGAAACCTACACTGAGCCATTTCACTTTAGCTGCCCCGAAATATGATTAACCGTTGCCGAAATCATGTTCCGGCCGTGAACCATTCAGGATAGAGTAGAGGCTATGACTATCTGTTCGCGCCGCATGTTCTTGCTCGGATCCGCTACGACTTTCGCAGGTGCATACCTCGCGGCCTGCGGCTCAGAACCGTCCGCGGAAATCGCGGCAACGGACATTCCAGTAGGCTCCGGGATCATCGTCGACAGGGTTATCTTCACGCAGCCGAAAGAAGGGGAGTTTAAGGCCTACTCCCAAACCTGCCCGCACCAACAAAACCCCATTACAGAAATCGACGGTATGACTGCTACCTGCACGGCGCATCATACGTCCTATAACCTGAAAGATGGTTCGGTCATTGAAGGACCTGGCCGAGACCCACTCAAAGAATTTGGGGTAAGCCAAGAGGGTACAAAGGTCACTACAGCGTAAATCCCCGCGGACGCTTCACCCTCTACGCCCATCGTTTCACGTGAAACCATGAGACTCAATGGGAGTACGCAGAAGAAAATTATCCGCACTACCTTTCGTGGAACCAAGCGAGACGGTTTACACTTTGGGTCATGCTGCACAGACTTAAAAAGCCGGATCCGCTCATCGTCCTCATCCTTACGGCCGTCGCAATCGCGATCATTGCACCGGCCCGCGGCACCTTCGCTGACGTCTTTGGCAGCCTGACGAATGTGGCGATCGCGCTGTTGTTTTTTCTCTACGGCGCGCGGCTATCCACCCAAGAAGCTCTAAACGGGCTTAAGCACTGGCGGCTCCACATCACGATTCTTGCTTTCACGTTCGTGATTTATCCCCTCATCGGTCTGGCCCTGCGGCCCCTTACCGAGTTCATCACTGACGATATGTACATGGGGATCCTATTCCTTACGCTGGTCCCGTCCACCGTGCAGTCTTCCGTGGCTTTTACTTCCATTGCCAAGGGCAACGTATCTGGAGCAATTGTCTCCGCCTCAACCTCTAACTTGGCCGGCGTCTTCATCACGCCTGTCCTGGTCATGGTGCTCATGGGTACCGGTTCCGGCCTACATATCGATACCTCCGTCTTTGGGGAAATCTCCCTCTTGCTTCTCGCGCCATTCATATTGGGCCAATTAACCCGGCGCTGGATTGCGGACTTCGCTCAGAGCAAGGCCACAAAGGTGGTCGACCGCGGCTCCATTGCCATGGTGGTCTATTCCGCATTTTCTAAGGGCGTGGTCGATGGAATCTGGTCCTCCATCTCTATCTGGGAGATCGTGTTCCTCGTGGTTTTCGCCGCAGCCTTCGTCATTTTCATGTTGTGGCTGACGCGGTTTATCTCCGGGAAGCTAGGATTTTCTCGTGCCGATATCATCGCGATCCAGTTCTGTGGCTCTAAGAAGTCTTTGGCTACCGGCCTTCCCATGGCCTCGGTCATCTTTGCCTCAGGGTCGACATCGCTCGGGCTATTGATCCTCCCGCTCATGATTTACCACCAGGTGCAGCTGATGATCTGTTCTGTGTTGGCCTCCCGGTACGCACAGGAGGACGAGGAGCAACTACACTAAGTGCCCATGGCTAATTACCTTTATGTGCGCACCGAGCTTTCCGTCCCAGGAGTGGGCTCAGCGGTCCACCTCGCAGAATTAGAAGAACACGACGCCCAACGCTGCCGCATGCACCGCATGATCGCTTTGGATCCCGCGGATTCCGTGGTCGGGGTAGCGACCCCGGATAGTTCCACGGGAAACGTGGACACGCCGCAAGAAGTAGTTCCGCACCCCGATACCTACGATGAGTTCCCGGATATTAGCGCCCAGTACATGGACCAAGAACAATTTGAAGCGCTGTGGACGGAAGCCACCACAAAGTTTGGGCTTAGCTAGCCGCGGCCTACAGCACCAGGTTCACCAGGATCATGTAGAACGCGGTACCGCCGAATATGGATAAYCCGGAATCGCGCTTCCACTTGTGTAGTCCGACGGTAACTAGCMCGCCCAAGAGCMCCGGCCACAGCCCGCCGGTGCCATCCGCCTGTCCGGCAACGGCATAGACCACCAAGATGGTCATGACGCCTACGGGCATCATCAAGCCCAGCAGCGAAAAGAACTCGCTATCCTTCATCCACTTCTTCGCGGAGAAGGGAAGCTCCCGCAATAAGACGGTCACGATGCCTACAGGGATGAGCACTGCAGCAATCGCCCCTAAACTGACTCCGTCCGGCATTTAGTTATCCTCCTCCACGGTCGTGGAGGGAAGGGGCTGCAGCCGCCAGGTAAGCGCGTTATCCGCGCGCGGTGACAGGTAGCGAATGATGAGCAACAAGAAATAGGCGCTCAGGGAGACCATCAGCAGCTGCCCCGGGGTGATGAAAGCGGCGAGGATGCCCAAGGCCGCGGCCGATAGCGGTAGGGACAGATCCTGATTGTTGCGGAAGGAGTCCATCGCCAAGACAACGAATAGGGCGACGAGGGCGAATTCCATTCCCTCGACGGAAGAGGGGATTACCTGGCCGGCGAGCGCGCCAACGATGCCGCCGCCTACCCACAGAATTTGGCAAAAGATTTGTATGCTCAAAATGCGGGTGCCGGTAGGCCGCTCCTCGCGCGGGAGCGCCGAGACGATGGCATACGTTTCATCCGTGAGGGCATAGGTGGAATAGGCCTTGCCCACGGGGGAATTAATCCGTTTGCGGGGGAATGTTAGCCCATAGAAGATATGGCGGAAATTCACCATAAMCCCGGTAAGGAGCGAGGACAGCGCGGAAACACCGCCGGTAACCATGGAGATGGCGAGAAACTCCATAGAGCCGGCGTAGATAACGATGGAAAATATGGGCGTCCACCACCAGCTAAAGCCGGATTGCACCATCAGGAGGCCAAAAGCCAAGCCCAATGGAATTAGCCCGAGAGCCACCGCCCACGTGTCTTTAATGCCCTTGTGGATTTCCTCGCGCATACGGGTCAGTGTAACCGATCACATACCGGCCGCTAGGAATTAATTATCATCCACATTCACGGGATAGGTGGAATACAGCGGCAGGGGCATAGGCTGGCGTTTCATGACATCGGCCCACAAATCGGCCGGGCCTGGGGCCACCACGTCCTGCGCTAGGGCGGGCGCCACGAACCATTCGCCGGCCTCGATTTCTTCCTCCAGCTGCCCGGGACCCCACTCGGCGTAACCGGCAAACATTCGAATGCCGGTCACCAGCGGCTCGATATCTTCTGGGTTGGAGCGCAGATCCACGTGCGCTAGGCGCGGTGCGAGGCGGTTGAGCTGTTCTTCTTTATCTGGGTCCACGCCTTGCTTGGTCTGCGCCAGGCCCACGACGGATTGCTGGTTGAGCGGACCACCGATATACAGCGCCTGCGGTTTAGCAACGACGGGCATCCATTCTGGGAGCACATTAAAAATGGCCACCTCTGAGCGCTTGGTAAGGTCCACGCCAAAGGTCATCATGTCATTGTGCTCGACCAATAAGATGACGGAGCGGGCGAATTCCGGGGACAACATCCCTGGTGCGGACACGAGTAATTGCCCAGGGGCGGGATCGTTGCGCTCGAGGGCATTAAATAATCTATCGGCAAACATCACTGTTTAGACTCCCACCACTGGCGCAACTTCGCAATAGCTTCTTCCCGCTCGAGGGGGCCGTACTCCAGGCGCATTTCCTTCAAATAGGACCACGCCTGTCCCACTTCGGGGCCAGGGGAGAGGCCTAGGATCTCCATGATCTCGTTGCCATCGAGATCCGGACGCACCCGCGCGAGGTCTTCCTTACGGCCAATCTCCTCGATTCGCTCCTCCAATTGGTCATAGGTGCGCTGCAAACGCCGCGCCTTCTTGGCATTGCGGGTAGTGCAATCGGCGCGCACCAGCTTGTGCAGGCGGGGGAGGAGGTCACCGGCATCGTTGACGTAGCGCCGCACGGCAGAATCGGTCCATTGATTTTCCCCAAAACCGTGGAAACGCATGTGCAAGTAGACCAACTGGCCAATATCTTCCGTCGTGGCCTTGGGGTATTTCAGCTTCCGCAGGCGCTTGCGCGTCAACTTGGCGCCCACCACCTCGTGGTGGTGGAAAGAAACCTTGCCGTCGGTGTTATCGAAGGTATCGGGCTTGCCGATGTCATGCAGCAATGCGGCCCACCGCAATACCAAGTCGGGACCGTCCTCTTCTTGATCCATGGCTTGGCGCAGCACCTTCAGCGAGTGCGCGTAAACATCCTTGTGCTGGGCGTGCTCGTCCGTGGTCATGCGCAGGGCGGGGATCTCCGGGAAGATGTAATCCGCAATCCCGGTATTGACCAGCAGATCGATGCCATCCCACGGGGCTTTGCCGCACATGAGCTTATCCAGCTCCACTTGGACGCGCTCTACCGTGATGCGCTGAATCTCTGCCGCCATATCGCGCATGGCGGCTACCACGCGGTCTGCCACGTGAAACTCCAATTGGGACGCAAAGCGCGCAGCGCGCAGCATCCGCAGCGGATCATCGTGGAAGGAGATTTCCGGTTTATCCGGGGTATCGAGCACCTTATTGGCCACATCGTGGAGGCCGCCAAGGGGATCGTGGAACTCAAAGGTGGCATCGGCAAGCAGCTCAATGGCCATCGCGTTGACCTTGAAATCGCGCCGCACCAGATCGCCCTCCAGGCTATCGCCGTAGATGACCTCGGGGTTGCGGGACTGCCCATCATAGGAATCGGAGCGGAAGGTGGTGATTTCAATCTGCTGGCCCTTGTACACGGCGGACACAGTGCCATAGGCGATGCCGGTATCCCACACCGTTTCGGCCCACTCATCCAGGATTTCCTTGACCACCTCCGGGCGCGCTGGGGTAGTGAAGTCCAGATCATTGCCCAAGCGGCCGAGGAGGGCATCGCGCACCGAGCCGCCCACGAGGTAGAGGGCATGCCCGCGCGCGCTGAATTTGTCTACCAGCCCGCTCAATAAGCCACTGAGCGAGTTCACGGTAGACTCCGCGCGCGCAAGAACGCCGATTAACTGAGTGTCCTGAAAATTCACGGGTGAGAGTCTACTACGATTGGCAGGGATGACTAACCAAGAACAAGGCTCCGCGCAAGGCCCCTCCAAAGGAGGCGGCCGTAGCCGTAACCGGCGCCGGCGCCGGCGGCGGCCGGATAACCGCACGCGCCGCAACACCCAGCAGCGCAGGCAGCAACGCAGCGGCAATAATCACGGCGCCTCCACCGTCATGGAGACCCGCGATGAGACCTCTGCGGGCGGGCTCGTAATCTCTGGGCTGGCCGAGTGCGTCGACGGCAACGGTAAAGCGGACCTGTCCCGCGTCTACGTGGCTCTTATCGGGCGCCTAGACCGTCGCGGGCGTTTATTGTGGTCCATGCCCAAGGGGCACGTGGAAAATGGCGAGGCCAAGGAGGTCACCGCGGAGCGCGAGGTATGGGAAGAAACCGGTATTTCCGGCGAGGTTTTCGCTGACCTCGGCGTGATCGATTATTGGTTCGTTTCTGATGGCGTCCGCATCCACAAGACGGTGCACCACCACCTACTGCGCTTTGTGGACGGCATCATGAACGATGAGGATCCAGAGGTTACCGAGGTGTCCTGGATCCCCGTTTCTGAACTCATCGAGCACTTGGCGTACGCGGACGAACGCAAGCTCGCGCGCATCGCGCACGATCTCCTCCCCGATCTTGCACGAAAGGAAGCCGACGCAGGGAAAGCGACCCCACGCTAATGCACCAGCGCCTGAAATCACTCGCTGCGGCCGGCGGTTGCGCGGTACTTACCGGTTGGGGATTGTTCCTACCAAACGCGGCGGCCCAAATGGACTCTGTTCCGGACGAGCAGATGGATATCCAAGCCTGGTTGGGAGCGCGCGGGCCGGAGCGCGCCGATCTGGATCTTATCGATGCCCAGCCCTTTACCGTAGGCACTGACATGCGGCTGCGGTTCCGCGTGCATAACCCCACCGATCAGCCCTTGGAAGATCTGCAGGTAACTAGCCGCCGCGGCGATAGCGTTGCTGATGCGGCAGAAGCGCGGACGGAAATGGCCACCGGTAATTTTCCTTATTATGGCTCGGGCATGACCACCGCACCGCTGCAACCAGGTGAAACCCGGGAAATAAGCTTCACCGTGCCCAGTGGCTTAGATGCCGAGCGCACCTTGGCCATCAATGAACCGGGCGCTTATCCGCTGCTCTTTACCCTGACCGGCACTCTCGAGGGCGATGCGGTGAGCCTGGCGGAGGAGCGCTTTGTGGCCCAATTCTCTGACGAGGGCCCCACGGATGCCAAAGATACCGAGGCACCGGAAGAAACGGCACTAGAAGAAGGACACGACGAAGTCGAGGATTCCCAACCCCACGATCTCACGGTGGTCTATCCCATCAGCGCCAACCTAGACATCGTCCCCGGCGGGCTTGGGGGAGAAGAGCTCATCTTGTCCTCCGATGAGTTAGGGCACGAACTGCGCGAAGGCGGCCGCCTCGATAGGTTGGTTTCTACCTACGAGGATCATGACCTGCAGGGGGCGGGCTGTGTGGCCATCGACCCCGCGCTGCTCGATACCGTCAACCGCATGTCGCAAGGCTATACGGTCAATTCCACCCGCCCCGCCCAAGGCGATCGCCCCAAGCGCCTGCGCGATTCCTGGTCGCGGGGCAGTGACGATGACAAGGGGGAGCCAGGCGATGCGAAAAATGATGCCGAGCGGTGGCTGGAACGCCTGCGCGAGTTGGATTGCTTCATCGCCATGCCCTGGGCCAATGCGAATGCCTCTGCGGTAGCAAGGGCTAATAATCCCGCCCTTGTCTTTGAGGGTTTGCAGCGCGGCAACCAGACCATCGAACGCGTCCTGGGCAAGGCCCCGGCCAGCAATATCTTGGCGGTAGGTTCCGGCTATATTGACCAAAAATTGCCGGTGCCATCCCTTGTTGCGGATAACTCGAACTGGTCCGGCGAGGCCGCGACTTTCGATGCCTCCCTCGGCGCCCTGCTATCCCAAACCGGCTCCAAGCCGCAGACGGTTGGCTATTCCAACCCGGAGCTGCGCTATGACTACGCCAAAGATTCTGCTCTGTCCCGCGCCATCACGGGCGGGGCGGCCCTCAGCCTCGCGGGCGGGGAAGATACCGTGGCCAAGCTTCCCAACTACTTAGACCCTAGCGCGGCCGAGCATGCACTCGCCGCCGCGGAAGACTTGCTCGACTCCGGCCACTCCCGTCCCCGCGGGATCAGCGCGGTGGAATTGCAGCAGGGCGATCCGAACGCTCCCACCGGCAGCCCCTTTATCGATCCGGCGGTCTTTTCGGAGCCCGAATTGGCCCGCGTTGAGCAACAGGCGCGCTATACCGATGAGCTAATGAATATCGTGGTGGATGACCCTGATATCACCATGACGCGCTCTGAATTCGTGCTGCCACTGCGCCGCGATCTCCTCAATTCCTTATCGCTGAATAATCGCGATAGCTTGAGCACCCACGCCGCAGCGCGCCAGTCCTTTTCCCGCACCATGGAGATGCACTCCAATACGCTGCGGGATCTGCGCGATTCCGTCTCCCTCATCCCGCCGGGCAATGTTTATACCCGCGTATCTGAGTCATCGCCGCTGCTCATCGTGGCCGAAAATGGCCTGCCATTGCCGGTGGAGGCGAAGCTGCAATACGATGCCCCCGATGGCGCGCGGCTCAACACGCCCAAAAGCGTCCGTATTCCCGCTAAGGGCTCTATTACTGTATCCATGACCGCTGATATGCCGAAGGATGCGGATCGCACGGACATTGGGCTGTGGCTGGCCACTCCTAAAGATCAGACCATTTCGCAGCCCATCACTATCTCGGTGCAGACACGTGCCGGTATCGTAACCTTATACGCTGCCGGCATAGCCGGCGCTCTCGCGCTGGTTTTGGCTACGCTCTTTCGGCTTGGCCGTCACCGACGCAAAAATCACAAGGCTGAAAAGTAAAAGTTGAAGTTGTATCCTCTATGACCGAAAAAGATGGCCGCCAGGCCCACCACGCGGAGAAGGCACCTGCAGGCGCGGTAGACCCCACGGATACCGCCCCCAATGCGGAAGAAAACCGTGTCCCGGTTACCGCCGGCGCGCGCGGCCGCATCGTGCGCGCCTCTCCGCCCGCACCGGTACCAGAAAAGCGGCCCACCCCCTCAGTGCAGAACACGACCGTTCCCCCTGAGGAAGATAAGTCCGCGCTGACTGGCCGCAATGCGGAGATCGAGGCCTCCAATCAGGACGTCATCCGCGCGACGGGAACGATGGCCATCGCCACGCTGCTCTCGCGCATCACCGGCTTCCTGCGGCAGATGCTGATCGGCGCCACCCTTGGTGCCACTGTGGGTACGGCCTTTAGCAGCGCCAACCAGATCCCCAACCTGGTCACCGAAATCGTGCTGGGCGCGGTGCTGACCTCACTGGTGGTTCCGGTCTTGGTGCGCGCGGAGAAGGAGGACTCGGACCGCGGCGAAACCTTCGTCCGAAGACTTTTTACCCTGGCGTTTTCGATCCTGGGCATCGTTACCATCCTCTCCGTTATCTTCGCACCATTCTTAACAAGGATGATGCTGCCTGAAGATTCCAAGGCCAATGCCGTGCAGGCAACATCATTGGCCTTCTTGCTCTTGCCGCAGATCCTGTTTTACGGCCTTTTCGCCCTCTTCCAAGCGGTCTTAAATACCAAGAATATCTTTGGCCCTGGCGCCTGGGCGCCGGTGGTCAATAACATCATCTCCATCAGCGTCCTGCTGGCGTATCGCTTTTTGCCAGGCCGCCTCGACCCGCACGAACCTACGCCGGTGGCGGATCCACACATCATGCTGCTGGGCCTGGGCACCACCACGGCGGTGATCGTGCAGTGCTTTATCCTTGTGCCGTACCTGAAAAAGGCCGGCATCAACCTGCGCCCGAAGTGGGGCCTCGATGCCCGCATCAAGCAATTCGGCGGCATGGCGCTGGCCATTATTACCTACGTGGCCATCTCCCAGCTGGGTTACGTCATCACCTCCCGTGTGGCGGCGTATGCCGATGCCGGTGCGCCGCTGGTGTACCAGAACGCATGGCTGATGCTGCAGGTGCCGTACGGCGTTATCGGCGTGACCTTGTTGACCGCCATCATGCCGCGGCTTTCGCGCAATGCCGCCGATGGCGATGTCGATGCCGTGGTGCGCGACCTCACCTTGGGTACCAAGCTGACCTTCATCGCGCTAATCCCCATCGTCATTTTCATGACGGGCTTCGGCGTGCCCATCGCCCGCGCGCTATTCCAGTACGGCGCCTACGGCGCGGATAGCGCAGAGCAGCTCGGCCTCACCATCAGTTTTTCCGCCTTTACCTTGATCCCATATGCGTTGGTGCTGCTGCACCTGCGCGTTTTCTACGCCAGGGAAGAGGCGTGGACGCCCACCTTCATCATTGCCGGCATCACGCTGACCAAGATCGTGCTGACCTTGCTGGCACCGCTGATGACCAGCAACCCAGACCGGGTGGTCATCCTCCTCGGTACCGCCAACGGCTTTGGCTTTGTCTCCGGTGCGGTCATCGGCGGCTTCCTGCTCAAGCGCAAGCTGGGCAGCCTGGGCGGCAAGGCCGTGACCCAGACGGTCCTGTGGTCCTCCGGTGCCGGCGCGGTAGGCCTGGTTGTCTCGTGGGCGCTGTACTGGCTCGTGCAATTGTTCTTGCCGGAGCAGCTGCCTTCGATCGTCTCGCTGGTCAATGTCGTCGTGCTGGGCATCGTCTTTGTGATTATCACTGGGTTGGTTCTGTCCAAGTCCTCCCTGCCCGAGGTGCAGAACCTGGCGCGCGCCCTCCAGCGCATCCCGGGAATGTCCCGGTTCATCACGGTGGACAATTCCAAGGCCATCGAGGTCGAGGAACCAGACCTGCAGGAAATCCAGCCGGTCTATACACAGGATTCCTTCAATGCCACCTTGGTCCCGCCACCAATGTCCGCCGGTATCGTCCGCGGCCCGCGCTTGGTCCCCGGCGCCCCCGTATCGGACGGTCGCTTCCGCCTCCTGCAGGATCACGGCGCTGTATCCGGCGCCCGGTTCTGGCAAGCCCGCGAACAAGCCACCGGCCGCCTCGTGGCGCTGACGTTCGTCGATACCAATMCCCAGGCACCCATCGCGCCGTCGACGCCCACGGTCTCTGCCCGCCGCTCCGCCGAAATCTCCCGCAATACGCGGCGTTTGGCCGAGCTCAACCTAGAGACCATGGCGGATAATATCGAGATTTTGTCCTACCGCACCGGCTGCCTGGTGGTGGCGGATTGGTTTGAGGGCACCTCCCTCAAGCAGGTGGCAGAGGCAGATAACCTCGATCCCAATTCCGTTGCCCGCGCTACCGCGCCGCTGTTTGCCGATGCCGCCACGGCCCACGACGCCGGCCTCATCCTCGGCGTGGAGCACCGCGACCGCTTCCGCGTATCCACCTCCGGCATCGTCAAGGTTGCCTTCCCCGCGGTGCTGGATGGGACGTCTGCAGAAAGCGACCGCGAGGCCCTCAGCTCCGCGCTAAGCATGCTGGTTGAATCGACCGAACCAYCGCCGAAGAAGCTGCGCGATATTTCCGATGACGCCAATCTCACCGCCGATGAGGCCGCAGAGCGCCTCGAAGAGGCACGGCTGGCCTTTGATGCTGCGGATGCAGAGACCCGCGAAGAGAAGCTGGAAGAGCTGCAGGAGGCGGAGGGGCTGACCTCGGCGGGCATCGCCAAGCGCCTGCGCGAATTTGCCCCGGAAGAGCAGGAAGAAAAGACGGAGGCCCTCCCCGTGGTCGTTGAAGATGAGCCCACGCAGGAAGAGGATCCGAAGCAAGAACCCGGCTTTGGCGGCCGCGGTTACTCGGGCTCTGGCGTCGTGGTCATCGGCATTTTCGCCACCATCTTCGTCGTGGGCATGGCGGCGCTGACGACGTGGGTGATGTCCCTGCTCAGCGATGTAGAAAAGACCAGTTCGGTTACCGAAACCGTGCAGGGCTCCACGATGATCCCGGATACCCCGCCAGTGCACCTCAAGGAATCATCCGCCATCACGGTGCCAGATGGCGAGGATAATGAGCAGCTTATCGATGGCAAGACGATCACCACCTGGTCCACGAAGGAATCCGGTTCCGGCGCCTTGGTCACCCTGGATAACCCGGCCCACCTTTCTGTCATGACCGTGACCCACACCAGGTCCAATGGCGCGCACTACGAAATCTATGGCGTTAATAAAGACGATTTCGATCCGAAGCACCCGCAGCTGAGCTCTCTTCCCAAATTGGCGGAAGGAAAGTTCAAGCACTTAAACGAGGAGCTGGAGCTAAAAGAAGCGCCCCAACAATTCGATGCCGCGCTCATAGTCATCACGGAACTGCCTAAGGCAAAAGAGGTTACACTGGGGGAGGTCCAGCTTGTAGGCCATCCTTAATGCCGAGGTCAGCGGGTTGGAAAAAGAATTTTTACTTCAAGGCTTGACTAAAACGCCCAATCGGGTATCGTAGTTGGTGTTACATCAACAACAACGTTAGGAGAAACAACCATGTCCCTCGCAGCAGGTACCTACACCATCGACAAAGAGCACACCGTCATCGGATTCGTTACCAAGCACGCCATGGTTACCAAGGTGCGCGGCAACTTCGGTGAGTTCGACGGCACCATCAACGTCGCCGAGAACATCGCTGACTCCACCGCAGAGGCCACCATCAAGGCTGCTTCCATCTCCACCGGCAACGAGGACCGCGATGGCCACGTAAAGAACGAAGACTTCTTCAACGTGGAGGAGTACCCAGAGCTTTCCTTCACCACCACCAACGTCAACGTTGATGAGGACGGCAACGGCACCGTCACCGGTGACCTGACCATCAAGGGCACCACCAAGTCCGTCGACCTCAAGGTTGAAGAGGTCGCTACCGCTGAAGACCCATTCGGCAACTTCCGCCTGGGCTTCGAGGCACAGACCAAGATCAACCGCAAGGACTTCGGCATCGACTTCAACGCTCCGCTCAAGACCGGCGGCGTCCTCGTTTCTGAAGACATCAAGATCGAGCTCGAGGTTTCTGCCATCAAGCAGTAATCGCACTTCTTTGAAAACCTTGGGCTCTCACAGCCTCCTGGTTACCAATAACTAAAGCCCGCGCCGCGTATCCGCCCGGCCGCGGGCTTTAGTCGTATTCCCCAGGCAAATCTTTCAGGTTTGGTGCCTTGTCTGGGCAATTACTCGGCCAGCACAAAACAACTCCACAACAACTTCAAACAACTTGAATTTATACCTTGAGCTGCAGGTATGAAGAAGCGACCGAATTATATTAGTTGAGAGTTGTGTATAGTTATTTCAAACAACTTCTGGGTTCCGTGAAGCCCCAAGTATTCGCGAGTTAGCACCCCCGCCGGAAGTAGCAGTTTGCCCAAAATATCGAAGTTAGGCTGGGTTTTTAAAGAAATTCCTAGGTCCCTCGTTTAAAACCCTGGAATCGCCGCGCGATTTTAAGGTAAACAACTTCAAACAACTTGCTACTCTTCTGACCAGCACATCTGTTGTAATCGAGTAATTAAGCTTCGAGGAGTTGTGCACAAGTTGTTTRAAACAACTTGTGCTAGCATTCATTTATGTCTGAGGMAGAATTGCAGGCCGTTTACGCAGCTCTMAAAGCTATCGAGGAAGGTGCTACCGCCGATAGCCAAGAGAGTCAGGTTTTGGACTTCAAAGAAGATCCCACAACACATCCACAGAATCGAAACCCAGATGCTTCACTTACTGAATTCCTCATTGATGAAACCATATGCTTTTCCAACGCGAACGCCGGGGTTTGCCATATCGTCTTGGGCGTTTCAGATAAAAGGGCAGGTGCCGCAGCTTTTACCGGAACCTCACGCAGCATCGAATGGATTGAGCAGAAAATATTTAATGGTACTCAACCTGGAATCAGAGTAGAAGGAACTGAACTTAACTATTGCGGTCAGCGGCTTATTTGTCTGCGAATTCCCAAGGGGTTGACACTTTACCAACGCCCGAAAGGGCAGGCCAGCATTCGCAGAGGCACCTCGTGCGTGCCACTTTCTGAAGAAGAGCGGCGCTCCATCGCCTTTCAGCGCGCAAATCCGGACTTTTCTGCAGCTGAGTCCCGATATTCTTTCGAAGATTTGGATGCTACAGCCATCGATCAAGCGCGCCGGCTCCTCAAAAAAGCACGATCGGCTTCAGGTTCCTTAGATCGAGTACCCCACACGACCAATGAACTACTTTCCGAGCTCGGTCTTCTCACCCGCGATGGTCAGTTAACCTACGCCGCAGAAATCCTGTTCATTACTCCAGCCAACAGTCGAACTACCATCAGGCACTTGGCCCGTGAGGTACCTGGAGGAGATCCCCAGGCCACGGAAATATCTGCACCTTTGATCACCGCCTACCTGAGGCTAAAAGAGCTCGTAGCAACCGCAGCACGAACAGAAGTTGCACGCGTGACCTTCCCAAACGGGCAAGAGATTTCTATCCCAGCCTTTCCTGAGACCGCAGTGGACGAGGTCATTTCTAACGCTCTCGCACACAGGGATTGGGATGCTAGTAGTGCAGTAGTCATTGACCAATCACCGACAGCGCTTACTGTGTGGTCACCAGGACCGTTGCCAGTGGGAGTCACAGAAAAGCGAATCTTAACTACTCAATCGATTCCCCGCAATCCGCGACTCATGGCTGCCTTAAGAATGCTGGACCTTGCAGAGGAATCTTCACGGGGTTTCGACCGCATGTGGGCAGCGATGTTAGCTAGTGGACGCCATACCCCGGCTTTGCATACAGCGGAGAATTTTGTCGAAGTAAGCCTATCTTCTGGTGAGGTAGACAAGGACTTTGTCTATGCGTTAGCTAAATTAAACGACCATTACCCGGACAAGGCGTTCGAAAGTATCAATGGGTTACTTATCGCACGCCAACTCATGGATCACAAGATTTTGCTCAACCGATCCACAGCCGCTCTAATGCAGGTCACCGAGCAAGAAGCCCAAGATATTCTCCAGTGGTATTCGTCTATTGGATACCTGGAAAGGCTTCGGAACGCCGGGGAATGGATCCTGTCTGGTGACGCGAGGAAACTCATGGGATTGAATAAACAAGGAGCAATTTCATCGGCCTCAGTGCAAGATTGGATTTTGGCACAGCTTGAAGCAGGCGAAGTACTCTCCGCACGGGAGACGGCCGAGGAACTAGGTGTCGACAGAAAGGTGATAACTGATATCCTGCGCCATTTGAAAAAATGGGACAAGCCACGATCGATCCATCGGGCCCACAAAGAGGCAGTAATACTCGGTGGATTGTCGCCGGTTGAAATGCTCCTCGCAGATTCAGGAGCACATCTTCCTGAGCCCAGCTTCTGCGGTAACTATAGTTTCTAACTATGACGACACAATGCTATAAATCCCAGCACGAGCTACTCCAAGAGCGCGCCGCAGCAGTAGACCTGCGGGCATACCACCTGCATTTGGACTTATCTCAGGTGAAGGAAAGCCCCACGTTTGGCGCGACGAGCTGCATCGAGCTCACCACCACCGAGCCCGAGCTTTTCCTGGACTACCTGGGAGAATCGGTAGAGCAGGTAACAGTTAACGGTCAGGCGCAGGACATCGACTTTGATGGCAGCCTTATCCGCCTCCACGGGCTACCGGTGGGGGAGGAGCTAACCATTGAGATCAGCGGCACCTCGCGCTACTCGCGTACGGGCCAGGGTTTGCACCGCATGCACGACCAGGCCGATGACGCGACCTATCTGTACTCGCMCCTCGAGCCTTCCGATGCCCGCCGCATCTTCCCTTGCTTTGAGCAGCCCGACCTCAAGGCGCCGTTCCACGTCGCCATGACCGCGCCGAAGGACTGGCAGATCCTCYCCAACCAGCCGGAGACCGAGCGCGAGGAGCRGGGGGACAATGCCACGGTTCGCTTTGCSCCCMCCCCGCCGCTCTCGACGTACCTCACCTCTTTTGCCGCGGGGCCTTATCAGTATCAAGAACGCGTCTGGACCTCGCCGGATGGCGAGCACTCCGCGCAGCTGCGCGCCTTTGCCCGCGCCTCCATGTTTGAGTACTTGGACGAGGAGATCTTGGAGCTTACCGCACAGGGCATGGACTATTTCCACGAGAATTTCGGCTTTGCTTACCCTTGGGGTAAGTACGATTCCATCTTCGTACCGGAATATAACCTCGGCGCGATGGAGAACCCGGGCCTGGTGACCTTTACGGAAAGCTATATCTTCCGCTCTAAGGCCACGCACAGCCAGAAGGCCGCTCGCGCAAATACCATCCTGCACGAGATGTCCCACATGTGGTTCGGCGATCTTGTCACCCCGCAGTGGTGGGACGATCTCTGGCTCAAGGAGTCCTTTGCCGAGTTCATGGGCGCCGATGCCTCCGTGCACGCCACCGCCTACGAAGAGGCGTGGGTCAACTTCGCTGGCGAGCGCAAGAACTGGGCCTACCTGCAGGATCAGCTTCCCACCACGCACCCCATCAAGGCCGAGATCCCAGACGTGGATGCCGCGCGCCAGAACTTCGATGGCATTACCTATGCCAAGGGCGCGGCCGTGCTCAAGCAGCTCGTGCACTACGTAGGCCGCGATAATTTTTACGCGGGCGCAAGGAATTACTTCCAGGAGCATGCCTTCGCCGCGGCCACCTTCGATGACCTGCTCACTGCCCTGAAAAAGCACACCGACCGCGACCTCGATTCCTGGTCAAAGGCGTGGCTGCGCACCTGGGGGCCGGATACACTTACCCCGGAGCTGCACACGGAGGGCGACAAGATCACCGAGCTCGCGGTGAGCGCCGAGGCCGAGGATACGACCCGGCCACMCCGCCTGAGCGTGGCGCTTTTTGATGCCTCCTTGCACAAGTACCGCGAATTCGACATCGMCCTTCCCGCCGGTGGCCACCGCACCATCGTGGATGAGGCGGCGGGGGAGAAGGCCCCGGCATTGCTGCTGCTTAACGATGCCGACCACACCTACACCAAGGTCCGCTTCGACGACGTTTCGCTTGCCACCATCAGCGATCACCTCTCCGAGGTCCAGGATGGGCTTAGCCGCGCGGTCATCTGGACCTCGTTGTGGAACCTCACTAGGGACGGGGAATGGAATGCGGAGGAGTACGTGGGGGTCGTCGCCAAGCACGCGCCCGCAGAGACCAATGCCACGCTGCTGACCACCGCTTACGGCAATGCGCACTTTGCCATCCAGCACTATGTGGCCGAAGACCGCCGCGAGCAGGTGCGCGCCGAATTCGCCGATGCACTGTGGGAACAGCTCGACGCCGCGGATCCGGGCTCCGATGCGCAGCTCATTCTGGCCCGCACCTCCATTGCCGCACTGGCCGCAACGCCTAAGGACTCCGGCACCGATCGCCTGCGTGACCTGCTCGCCGGCGCGGTGGCGGGCCTGCGCCTCGATCCGCAGATCCGCTGGTCCATCCTGCGCGCCCTAGCCGCCCGCGACGCCGTCAAACTGGATGAGTTGGAGGCAGAAAAGCAGCGCGATAATACGCTGACCGGCGCCGCCGAATTCTTGGGCGCTAGCCACGCCTTCCCCACGCCGCAGACCAAGCGGGCCGCCTTCAATAGCGCGCTAACGCCAGGGGAGTACTCCAATGCGGAGGTCGATGCCCTGCTGGCCGGCTTTAATGCCCCGCGCTCGGCGGAGCTGCAGGAAGAATTCGCCGAAGAGTTCTTCCGCCGCGTCGAAGAAATCTGGGATAACCACCCCATTGAGATAGCCAACCGGCTGATCCGCGGCCTCTACCCGGAATCTTCCATGGCGGAGTCCGCCACCACGGATCTCCTGCACAAGGATCTACCGGGTGCGCTGCGCCGCGTACTCCTAGAGTGCCGCGATCACCTGCGCCGCACCCTGCGCGTGCGCGCTCAGCAGTAGGCGGGTCAATAGACTGTACCGCCGCCGGCTCGCGCCGGAGTTCCCCTCGGGTCACAATTGCTTTAACACTTGTTGATCCGGGGGGAATCTACAGATGCCATTAAGTCCTGACCACAGCGACGAAGAATTAGTTGATGCTTTCATCGAGGGGGATAATAAAGCCTTTTCCGCCATCGTGGAACGCCACCGCAAGCGGCTGACCACCGTGGCGCGGCGTTATACAAGGAATGAATATGACGCGCAGGATGTCGTGCAAGAAGCCTTTCTGCGCGCTAGCTGCAATCTCCATAATTACCTGACGCGCGACGCTATTTAGTACCGGTAGGGCGGTATCGAGTACCGACCGGTGCGGATATCGGGTACCGGGGGTAGTTTTTAGGCACTCTTTAGTGGACGGCCCACGCAGTGTGTACGCGTGGGTTTAGCAAACAGCTCAAGCAACGTCAACGGTCCAAACGATAAGCGGGGGTAAAACCGGCTACCGGGCGGCTACCGCCACCCCGGTACCTGGTACCGCCTTACCGGTCCCTAAAACAAGCCCGCGTCAAACCATGCCATTGAACTCGTTCCCGAGCACGTAGAGTGCCAGCGCTATGACCTGCGCACACTCCCGCTTTATGATTTCGACTACGACGATCCTGGCGTGGAGGATAAACCCACGCCGGAAGAGTACACCGATTTCCGCAACGCCATTAAGGAAGCGGATGCCATTTTGTTCGTCACTAGCGAGAATAACCGGACGATCCCGGCGTGTTTAAAGAATGCCATCGATATTGGGTCCAAGCCCAATTCCGATGTCGCCTGGAAGAATAAGCCAGCTGGCATCATCAGCCACTCCGTCGGCCGCATGGGTGGCTATTCTTCCCACAAGAATGTGCGCCTAGCCTTGTCCTACTTTGACATGCCGATGCCCGGTCAGCCTGAGGTATTCTTGGGCAATTCTCCCCAGCTCATCGGCGAGGATGGAAAGATCGCGCCTCCCAGCACCATCGATTTCGTGCGGGACTACCTCGAGCGTCTTTTAGCGTTGGTACCTGCAGCTCCGCAACACTAGGATCTACATCCTCCTAGCAGCGAGGCGGTTAATCCCAGTATTCCGTGGCGCAGAGCGCGATGCCGTGCGCCCGGATTTCCTGGCCCGCCTCAACTGGGGCATCAACGATGAGCGGGAGCCCGTCGATTTCGCATACCCAGAACTCCCCTCCCCCAAATTCATTGGTCCTGTTCTCGACGTTGTTCACGGTCCCCGCTAGCTCCACCTGCGGGTTGAGCAGGCTGGGCTTGTAGTTCTGATAAAACCGTTCCGTGGCTGGGGAGCGCAGCGAAAACTCCGCCGGGTCCGTTAATTCATAGTCCAGCGCAACGACCGCGGGCCGCACGCGGCCGCGCAGTTTTTCGCCGCCCACGGGGTTGCCGGTGGGTAGCGTGAAGGGGGCATCGCTAAGCACTGCCCACCGCAGATCTTCCATTTCTAAGATGCCAATAAATGGCATGGCGCGATAAAGCGTTGCCTTAACCTCTTCCCCGCCCCGGAATGACGGCAACACGGTCCACTCCCCCTCGTACTCCATCGCCGTGACGGCTATGCCGGAGGGATCCGCATAGTAGAGCACTTGATCAAAAGCAGGCGCATCCCACAGGGTCCGCTCTGCGGGAAGCTCCGCGATGAGCTCCTCGGTGCCTAGGAAATCGAATCCGCAGACGCTAAAAAGTTTATCCATGTCCGCCATCATAGACAGGCGTCTGCCCTACAGGAGTCGCGGGCGGTCTGAAAATAGTCCGGTGTTTACTTACTAGTGACTAAATATAGAGACAATCAACCGAATATTAATACCAATAAATAGGTTATAAAAAGCGAAGTACATGCGATTAAACGAGCAAAAGTATGGCGCACGAAAATTATTGGTACGGTGAATCCAAGACGTTTAATAATGTTGAGGATTGATGGGTCAACTGCGGCAATCGATACAGGGTTGAG
This sequence comes from Corynebacterium accolens, assembly GCF_030515985.1. The sequence goes on from NZ_CP100376.1 coordinate 2,070,394, forward strand.
TAATCAACTGCGCAGGGTATAATGCCAATTAAGTCAGAAGCTAAAGGGAGAGATGCCGTGCGCGCAGAGGAAAGTGCGGCGTGGGCGGATTTTGTAGCAATGCAGCGGGCGCTGCATAAGGAGTTGGCCAACGCGCTGCAGGAAACTGCGAATGTGAGCGAGGCCGATTATGCGGTGTTGGCCGTCCTGCAGCGCCGCCGTGGGCAGAGCACCCGGCCGCACGAGTTGGCCGCGGAACTTGGGTGGGAGAAATCGCGCCTGCACCGACAACTGGTCCGGATGGAGGGGCGCAAGTTGGTGACGAGGCGGCACGCGGAGGAGTTAGGACCCCGCGCTATTGACGTCACAGTGACGAAAGTCGGCGGGGAAGCATTCGCCACAGCACTGGAGAGCCACACCGCGAAGGTGGATGACAAGGTGGTCTCCGTCTTGACGGGAGAGGAATTGCGGCAGTTGGGTTCCATCTCAAGAAAAATCATGCGCGGTTTAACGGGCGATACCTAGACCCCAAGGAGTCAATCGCACAAGGAAGGCACCCCGTCACTGATGGGGTGCCTTCCTAGTTTTGAATCCTAAAGACTAGGACCTTAGGAAATCTTCAGCACCGTGCGGCCGTGGTGGTTGCCGTTGATGAGCGATTGCGCTTCCTTTACCGCATCTTCCAGGGGAAGGGTATTGGTCAAGGACTCCAGGATGGACAGGTCCAGGGTGCGGGCGAGGAGCTGCCAAGCATTCTGGCGGTAGTGCAGCGGGGCATCGACGGAGTTCACGCCGGCTAGGTGTACGTTGCGCAGGATGAAGGGCATGACGGTGGCGGGCAGGTCGGGGCCGCTGGCCATACCGGTGGCGGCGACGGTGCCGCCCCACTTGGTACGGGCCAGGACATTGGCCAGCTCCTGGGAGCCGGAGGTGTCCACGGCGCCAGCGTAGATGGCCTTTTGTAGGGGCTTGCCCGGCTCGGTGAATTCGGCGCGGTCAATGACCTCATGTGCGCCGAGCTCGTAGAGGTAGTTGGCGTAATCGTCGGGGCGGCCGGTCATGGCGTGGACCTCGTAGCCAGCATTGCGCAGAAGGTTGACGGCAATGGAGCCGACGCCGCCGGTGGCACCGGTGACGAGAACGGGGCCCTCGGGAAGCCCGCGCAGCGAGTTAACGCACAGCGCCGCGGTGTAGCCGGCGGTACCGACGGCAGCTGCCTGCTCCGCGGTGAAATCCGCAGGCAGGGCAACGGTGGCGCGGGAATTGACGCGCTGCTTCGGGGTATAGCCGCCGTGGCGGAATTCGCCAAGGCCGTCGCCAAAGGAGGCAACCAAGGTGCCCACCGGCAGTCGCTGCACATTGGAATCGGATACGGTGCCGACCACATCAATGCCGGGCACCAGTGGGTTGGTGCGGACGACGCCGGGATCACCGGTGATCGCCATCGCGTCCTTGTAGTTCAGCGAGGAATAAGAGACGTCAACGGTCAGGTCGCCCTCGCCGAGGAATTCTCCATCCTCAAAGGAGGTAGTGACAGATTTGTCTTCGTTACGGGTAACAAGTAGCGTGCTCATGCTCACCATGGTACGTGAATTGTGATGCAAGCATTTTTGGGCGGCTAACGAGCGGGGGAGCAGAGCTTGGCGATGTCCGCAGCGGTCTGCTTGGCAAAAGGGCTCACCCCGGTAATCGTTGCGGAACCGGGGCCCGTCCACGTTCCGTAGCCGACGAGGAAGAGGCCCTCGACGGTGGGGGTGCGGCCATCGAGAAGCGTGCGGAAAGGCCCCAGCGCCGGGCGGAACCCGGTGCACCAGATGAGGTGATCTGCCTTCACCTCATCGAGGCTGGAGAACATGGGGGAGGACTTAAGCAGTCCCTCATCGCGGGCGCGCTTGACGGGAGGAACAACGACGATATCGCCCAAGTTGGTATCCGCGCCGGGATCGGGCTCGCCGCGCATCATGGCATTGAGGCGGGCGCGGKTGCGCTGGRAAAGCACGCGGCCGTCAACGTCATCGGGCATCCACCGCGGCGGCTTCGCCGTAAACCACGTGGTATCTACGCCAGAGAGCACAAGCTCTGCGGCAATCTGGGCCCCGGAGTTGCCTGCCCCAACGACGGCGACGGACTCGCCACGGAAGGGATCGGGCCCGGGGTAGACCGCCGAGTGCCATTGCCGCCCGGCAAAGGAACCGGGGTAGTAGGGGATAAACGGCGAGGACCACGTGCCGGTAGCCGCGACCACGGTGCGCGCGGTAAAAAGCTCATCATCGGTAATGACATGAAAGCGCTCGCCATCGTGGGTGACCTCTTGGACCCGCACCGGCCGGCGTACGGGCAGGTCATAGCGCTGCTCGTAGCGGGTAAAGTAATCGATGACGTGGCTGGCGGGCGGAAATCCGTCGTGGTGGGGCATCGGCAAGCCGGGCAGGTTGGAAGAGGCGCTATTGCTAAAGAGCGTGAGCGATGGCCACGCGTGGCGCCAGGCCGCGCCGGGGGAGGGCTCGGCATCGAGGATCTGGAAGTCGAGTCCCTTCTTGCGTAGGTAATAGCTGGTGGCCAGGCCGGCTTGCCCGCCGCCGATAACGATGGAATCGAGCATTAAATGAGCTTTCTTTCGCGGGCTACGGTCACCGCGGCCGTGCGGGTGTCCACGCCCAGTTTTTGATAGATGTGAATGAGGTGCGTCTTCACCGTGGCCTCAGAGATAAAGAGCTGATTGGCCAGCTCCTTATTGGAGGAGCCGGTCGCAAGGGCACGGAGGATTTCCAGCTCGCGGGTGGAGAGGGACTGCTCCGGCTGGCCCACGCGCTGGGCCAAGAGGTTGACCACCTCTGGGGCGAGGGTGCGCTGGCGCGCGGCGGTATTGAGCACGGCTTCGTGCAGCTCTTCCTCGGGCGAGTCCTTGAGCAGGTATCCCATCGCGCCGGCCTCCACCGCGGCCAGGATATCGGCCTGGGTGTCATAGGTGGTGAGGATGAGCACGGGCGGGCCGCCGGCCTCGGTCAGCTTTTTGGTGGCGGTGATGCCATCGACGCCCGGCATCTGGATATCGCAGACCACGACGTCGACCTCGGGGGCGTCATCGGCAAAGAGCTTGTTCACGTCCGCGCCGTTATCGCCTTCCATGACCACGTGGACATCGGCAAAGGTATTGAGTATCGCGCGCAGCCCGGCGCGGACGACGGGGTGGTCATCGATAAGCATGACGTTAACCATGGGGCTGCTCCTTGAGGGGGATTCTAATGGCAAGGGCGGTGCCGTCGCCGGATTCGAGGCTCAGGGAGCCACCGACGCTCTCCACGCGCTGGGACAATCCTTGCAGGCCAAAGCCGCTATCGCCGCCGTGGCTCGGGGGCTCGACTACACCGTGCCCATTATCCACGACGTCCAGGGTGACCGCATCCTCAAAAAGGCCCAGGGTGACCACCGCGCGGGAGGCGTGCGCGTGCTTGATCACGTTATTAAGGCCCTCCTGCGCGGCGCGCACGACCACCTGCTTGATATCGCCGGGCACGCTCCCGCTGCCGGAAACGACGAGGTCAAAGGTGGTATCGTCGCCCAGTGCCTCCGTGCGTCGGCGCATCTGGGACAGGATGGAATCCAACTGGGTCTCCAGGCGCTCATCGGGCCCGGCGAGCTCGCGGACGAAACGGCGGGCCTCGGCCMGGKTCTCGCCCGCGGKGTCCTCGATGACGGCGAGCTGTTCATTCTTGGTCGCTAGGTCATCGGTATTCCGGGCGGCGCGGGATAGCAGCAGGATGGAGCTCAGCCCTTGGGCCACGGTGTCATGGATATCCCGGGACAGGCGTTCGCGCTCTTCCAGGCGCCCGGCTTGGTGCTCGCTGGCAGCCAGCTCGGCCTGGGTTTCGTGCAGCTGCTTGGCGATGTCCCTGTGGTGCACCGCCTCCGCCTGCAACCGGCGCTGGATATAGAACACGCCCGCGGCAAAGGTCGTGCCGATAAGCGGCCCGATGGCCGCGGCGATGGACCAGCCATCCGGATGCAGCCACGCCGGAATGAACGCGGCCGCCGCCCACAGCACTGTGATGGAGATAAGGCCTGGCCACTTGGGCAAGGCGCGCAGGAAGACGAAGATGAGCGGGAACTCGAGCCACATGAAGTCCTGCGCGTGGACCATCAGCCCCAACCAGAGCAGGCACAACCCGGTGAGCCAGAGCCAGGTGGGAAGCCAGCGCGCGGCCGCGTACACCGCGGCTAGGCCGATGGCCAAAAGGATGGCGCGGGCATCTAGGCGGTCATCGATATAGGCGCGGGCCACACCGAAAAGCAGCAGGAACACGAACATGGCGTGTAAGCCCCAGAGCCATAATTTTTGTCCAGAAAACACAATTTTCTACAGTAACTGCCGGAGGGTGGATGAGGGATCAACCAGTTGGTTGACTGGAGGTTCAACTAGGCCGCCGATTGCTTCTGAACTGCGCAAAGGGACTATAGAAGTATGTTCTTAGCTATTCGTGAAATCACCGCAGCGCGCGGCCGCTTCGGGCTCATCGGCCGCACCGTGGCGCTTATTACCCTGCTCTTGGTGATGCTTTCCGGCCTGACGGAGGGCCTATCCAAGCAAAATACCTCGGCGCTTGAGGCCGTGGCGCAGGAATACCCCTATGTCAGCTTTTCTACTGAAGAGCCCGCTTATAACGAGTCCGAGATCAAAGAGGAAGACCTTTCCGGCGAGGCGATTGCCTTGGGCACCGCGCAAACCAAATTGGAGGGCGAGGGCGCGGTAGGCGTGATGGGCTTGCCGGCCGGTACGACCATCCCTAATACCAAAGCCACCATCCCGGAAGATGGCGCCGTCCTGTCTGACACGATTGATGCCTCCGGCACCGTGAATATCGGCGGGGKAGACCTTTCCGTAGAGGGCACCGTTGCCGAAACGCAGTTTTCCCACTCGCCGGTGGTATGGGTATCTACCCAGACTTGGCAGAAGGTAAGCCACGCCCCAGAGGGTGTGGTCGGCACGCTTGCCCTCCATTCCGAAGAGGTCCCCGGCTCGGTCGAGATGTCCGATTCCTTCTCCGGCCTGCCCGCTTATCAGTCCGAACGCGGTTCGTTGCTGACTATGCAGGGCTTCCTTTACGGCATCTCCGCGCTGGTCACCGTGGCCTTCCTGACGGTGTGGACCCTCCAGCGCACCCGCGATCTCTCCATCCTGCGCGCCCTGGGCGCCTCGGTGCGCTATCTGCTGCGCGATGCCCTGGCCCAGGCCGCGCTGATTTTGGCCGCCGGCACCATCCTCGGCGCGTTCGTCGGCTGGCTGCTTGGCCTGCTGGCCTCCGGCACCGTTCCCTTCGACGTATCCGTGCGCACCATCATTGTTCCCGCGGTCGGCATCTGGATCCTGGGCATGGCCGGTGCCCTGGTCTCCACCCGCCGCGTAGCCAAAGCCAACCCCCTCGATGCATTGGGAGGAAATGCCTAAAATGTCCACCGTTCTTGATATTCGCGACGCCACCGTCACCTTTCAGGACGGCACGACGACTACTACGGCGCTTGATAATGCCACCTTTAGCGCCGACTCCGATACTCTCACCGCAATCGTGGGCGAGTCCGGTTCCGGTAAGTCCACGCTGCTCTCCGTCGGCGCCGGGCTCATCACTCCGGACTCCGGCACCGTAGAGGTCAACGGTACGAACTCCATCATCTTCCAGCAGTCGAACCTGTTGTCCGCGCTCAAGGTGCGCGATCAGCTGCTCATCATGGACCACATGGCCGGGCGCAAGCTGCGTAAGGATCGGGCCGATGAGCTGCTAGAATTCGTTGGTCTTAAGGGCATGGGCAATCGCCGCATCGGCCAGCTTTCCGGCGGCCAGGCCCAGCGCGTCAATATCGCGCGCGCCTTGATGGATGAGCCGAACCTGCTGCTTGCCGATGAACCCACCTCCGCCCTCGACTCCCACCTTTCCCAGGAAATCATCCGCCTGCTGCGCGATATTACCCAGGAGATGCATACCGCCACGGTGCTCGTGACGCACGATCGCTCCCTACTCACCTTCGCCGACCACGTGGTTGAGGTCAAAGACGGCCGCGTGAGCACGCAGGACGCTATCGGTGCATAACGAGCAAGCGCGCGATGGACTGGGGCATCGCCGCGGCGATCTGGGAAGCGGAACAAATGCCAAAACCATCGGGGGTATGCGCCGCGATGGCGGCCGCGTGCTGGTGTAGGGCGGCGGCGTGGAGGATCTCCATAATGATGTACTCCGCATCGGCCTTCTCGTGGTCTACCTGCGCGATGGTGGCGCCGAGGATGCCGGATAAAACATCGCCGGAGCCGGCGGTGGCCGCATAAGAGTGGCCGGCATTCATCCCATAGATGGACTGGCCAGGCGCGGTCACCGTGGTGATTCGGCCCTTGTGCAGGACAAAACAGTCCAAGTCCTCGGCGAGCTCGCGCTGGCGCGGGCCCACGCCCTCGCTGAGATCGAGCTCGCGGCCGCAGGTGGCCTCGTAGAGGCGGCGGAACTCGCCGGCGTGCGGGGTAAGGATGACCCGCGGGTGGGCGCGGACGCTATCGCGCAGCTCGGCGCTTTGGGCGAGCAGCGTCAGGGCATCGGCATCCAGGATGGTAGGCAGCCCGCGATCCAAGACGGCGTGGAGCTCGCGGGCTGCTGCTTCATCGGTGCCGCGGCCAGGGCCCACCACCCACGCCTGGGCATGCACCTTATCCTCGGCGCTCGCGTGGGGAACCACCTCGGGTAGGTGGGGGACCACGGCATCGTTATCTATCMCCCGCACCATGGAGGGCGTCGCGCGCMCCGCCCCGGTAGCCGCTAGGATGCCCGCGCCGGGATACGCGTTGCTACCAGCACAGATGGCAGTGACCCCGCCGGTGTATTTCGTGCTCGAAGCGCGGGGAGTGGGGTCCACGATGGGCCCCGTGCAACCCACGGGCTTGGGGGCGGTGACGTGGCCGAGGTGGGCATCGGCAAGCACGGGGTCCGCAGGCCACTGGAAGGGGAGATCGATGGTGGGCTCGTTGGCGATATAGCCCGCCGGCTCAGCCGTGGCCGTTAGTTCCTCCGCAAAGGAACGCGGCGCCTTGGGCAGCTGCAGATCGCAGAGCACGACCGTGCCGCATTCCGGGGCGAAGATATGGCCGGCGCGCGCCCAACCGAAGCTCGCGGTAATCGTGGCCTCGACGGCATTATCCGCGGCCACGCCCGTATCGGCGTTGATGCCAGAGGGGATATCCACCGAAAGCACCGGGATATCGTGCTGCTTGGCCGCGCGGTACGCGGCAAGGCCCACACCGCTAAGCCCGCGGGTGGAGTTGAGGCCGACGACGGCATCAATAAGCAGCCCCGTAGCCTCCGCGCGCGGTTGCTCCGTAATGGTCCCGCCGGCAGCAGTAAAGGCCTGCAGCGCCGGGTCGTGCGCAGCATCGGCGACGAGGAGCGCGTCAACGCCATAGCCCTCCTCGGCGAGGAAAGCGCCTGCATAAAGGCCATCGCCGCCATTGCCGCCAGGTCCGGCGAGGAGGGTGATGCGGTGAGGCGCAGGGCCCGTCAGCATGGATTTCGCCGTGGCGGCAACGCCCCTGGCGGCCAAGCGCATGAGCTCATCATCGTGGCTCTGCKGCGSGRGGRGCGSGGATKCGGSGGAACGAACGGCGRATACACTATRGGCRGGYCGCATGCCCGCCACTATAGGCCTTAAGCAGCGGATTGGCAGGTAGGGCACCAGGAGAGGTTTCGGCCCTCCATTACTTGTTCCGCAATCGGCGTGCCGCAGACATAGCAGGGCAGGCCGGCGCGCCGGTAGACGTAGACTTCGCCGCCGTGATCATCCTTGCGCGGGTCGCGCCCCATGGCCTCGGGGGAGTGCTCGGCGCGCACGGTATCGATGCGGCCGTGCTCCACGCCGTAGTTCATGAGCTCTACCAGGTCTTTCCAGATGGCGAAGAATGTTTCACGGGAAACATCCTTGCCAGGGGTGAAGGGGGAGAGGCAGGCGCGAAAGAGGGCCTCCGCGCGGTAGATATTGCCCACACCGGCATACAGGTGCTGGTCCATCATGAGGGAACCTATGCTGCGGCGGGATTTGCTCACCTTGGCCCACAGGGCTTTTGGGTCGGCATCGGCGCGGAGCGGATCCTGGCCCACCTTGGTTAGTCGCGCCCGGTAGTCCTCCTCTGTAAGTAGCAGGCAGAATTGGGGCCCGCGCAGTTGCGCGGCTTGCGCCCCATTGTCTATGCGTATGCGGATTTGCCCGCGGGTTTCCTCGCGCGGTTCGAAGCTGAGCTTGCCGATGAGCCCCAGGTGAATATAGAGGATATGCGCCGGGTTGGTGGCGGTGAAGTGCACGAAGAGGTGCTTGCCGAAGGCCTCTGCGTGGTCGATTTCTGTACCGTCCAGGATGGCCGCCTCGGCGGCGAAGCGGCCTTGCGGGCTGGTCACGCTGAGCGGCATCCCGCGATAGTCAGTGTTGAGTGTGAGGGCTAGGCGGTGGATCACGTGACCTTCAGGCATGACTTCAGTGTAGTGAAATAGTTGGTCGCCCCCAACTAGGGTGCGTGGCGCCGGGGGATGAAAAAGAGTAAACTCGAAGCGCGGATTGATTTTATTTCTATTGAAGGGTCGATAAATCATGACGCATAAAATCGGTTTTGACCGAGAAAAATACATAGAGCTGCAGTCAAAGCACATACAGGCCCGCCGCGAAGAAATCGGCGGAAAGCTCTATCTGGAAATGGGCGGCAAGCTTTTCGATGATATGCACGCCTCCCGAGTGCTGCCGGGCTTTACCCCGGATAACAAGATCGCCATGCTGGAGCGCATCAAAGAGGACATTGAAATCCTCCCGTGCATCAACGCCAAAGACATTGCCCGCCACAAAGTCCGCGCTGATTTAGACATCCTGTATGAAGACGACCTCCTGCGCTTGGTGGACGTATTCCGCAGCCGCGGCTTCTTGGTTGAAAACATCGTCATGACCCAGGTGGAAGACGGAAATGCGCAGGCAGAAGCGTTCATCGAAAAGCTCGAGCGCCTCGGCCTCAAGGTAGCTCGCCACCGCGTTATCCCTGGCTATCCCACGAATACGGATCTCATTGTGTCTGAGGATGGCCTTGGCAAGAACGAGTTCGCGGAAACCTCCCGGGACTTGGTCGTCGTGACCGCCCCAGGTCCTGGTTCCGGCAAGCTCGCCACCGCACTATCGCAGGTCTACCACGAGCACCAGCGCGGCAATAACGCTGGTTACGCCAAGTTTGAGACCTTCCCCATCTGGAATCTTCCCCTCGAGCACCCGGTTAACCTGGCCTATGAGGCAGCCACGGTGGATCTCAACGATTCCAATATTATTGACCACTTCCACTTGAGCGCCCACGGCGAATCCACGGTCAACTACAACCGCGACGTTGAGGCCTTCCCGCTGCTGCGGACCCTGCTGGAAAAGCTCACCGGCACCACGCCGTATGAATCGCCCACGGACATGGGCGTGAATATGGCCGGCTACTGCATTACCGATGACGCGGTCTGCCGCGCCGCCGCCCAACAGGAAATCATCCGCCGCTACTTCAAGGCCAAGGTGGAAGAAGCCCGCGCCGGGCTGGGCGATGAGCAGTCTGAGCGCGCCGCCGTCGTCATGGCAAAGGCCGGCATCAAAGCCGATGACCGCCCAGTAGTGGGCCCGGCCCGCAAGCGCGCGGAGGAAACCGATGGACCCGCCTCCGCAATGCAGCTTCACGATGGCACCATCATCACCGGCCGGACCTCCCCGCTGCTGGGCTGCTCCGCGGCGATGCTGCTCAATGCCCTCAAGTACTTAGCCGGCATCGATGACGATACCCACCTGCTCTCGCCGGAATCGATAGAGCCAATCCAAACGCTCAAGACGAAGCACTTGGGTTCTTCCAAYCCCCGCCTGCACACCGATGAAGTGCTCATCGCGCTGTCCGTATCCGCCGCAAAGGACGAGGATGCCCGCAAGGCGCTGGAGCAGATCAAGGAACTTTCCGGCTGCGATGTCCACACCACCACCATCCTGGGCTCGGTGGATGAGGGCATCTTCCGCAACCTTGGCGTGCTTGTGACCTCAGATCCGGTCTTCGCCCGCAAGAAGGCGCTGTACCAGAAGCGCTAAGGAATTGGGGATCTTTCCGGTAGCGGGCCTAAGATTATGGGCGTGACTATCGGCAAAGTTCTCCTATATTACTGCTTTACCCCCATTGAGGATCCCACCGCCGTCATGCTATGGCAGCGCACCCTGTGTGAGTCCTTGGGCTTAAAGGGGCGCATCCTCATTTCGGAACACGGCATCAATGGCACCGTTGGTGGCGACATGGATGCCTGCAAGCGCTACGTGCGTCAAACCCGTGAGTACCCAGGCTTTAAGCGCATGCAGTTCAAGTGGTCCGATGGCGGAGCCGATGATTTCCCGCGCCTATCGGTTAAGGTGCGCGATGAAATCGTGGCCTTTGGTGCCCCAGGCGAGCTGAAGGTAGATGAAACCGGTGTCGTCGGCGGCGGTACACACCTCAAGCCGGAAGAGGTCAACAAGCTGGTAGAAGAGCGCGGCGATGAGGTCGTCTTCTTCGATGGGCGCAATGCAATGGAAGCAGAGATTGGCAAATTCAAAAATGCCGTCGTGCCGGATGTGCGCACCACCCATGATTTCATTGAAGAGCTGGAATCCGGCAAATACGACTGGATGAAGGACAAACCGGTCGTCTCCTATTGCACCGGCGGCATCCGGTGTGAGGTCCTTTCCTCCCTGATGAAGAATCGCGGGTTCAACGAGATTTATCAGATTGATGGTGGCATCGTGCGCTACGGCGAAAAGTACGGCAATGATGGCCTGTGGGAAGGCTCCATGTACGTCTTTGATAAGCGCATGCACCAAGAGTTTGGCCAAGGACTAGAGGATCCGGGCTTTATCCAATTGGGCCACTGTGTGCACTGCGGCAAGGGCACTAATACCTTCCACAACTGCATCAACGAGGACACGTGCCGCCAGCAGGTGCTCATCTGTGATGACTGCATCCAGCATGTAGAAACGCAGCATTGCGGCCGACCAGATTGCGCCGAGGTGGCAGCAAAATTCGTCGACCAAGATTCCAAGGCTTGATTAGAAATTGCTAGGTACTGTAAAACAGGCGCGAGATCGCTAGATGCAGCGCCCAGCAGATGCTTTGCTTCGTCTTTGCGTGGACTGAGTGTTAACCAAAGTGGTAATAAAATTTTACCACCATTTTACTTGCTGCAAAGTACTTTCAAGTATGTTGATTTTTATAGGTCCAGCTTTGGCCGTTGCGCTGCAGAGATCGTACGCATCGGTGGCAGGCGGGCCTAAGGTTTTCACATTCGACTTGAGGAGTTTAGTTTATGCCCAATATTAAGATGAAGGGGGGCGCGTTGCCGCGGCTGCACTCGTTGCCCTAGGTGCGATTTCTGTTGCAGTTCCGTCCGCCGTTGCGGCTGAACAAACTGATGAGACGGTGAACGCGGTTAATGATGCTGTTGGAAAAGAATTGCCTCCCGAGGTTGCTAAGCAATTGGATGAGTGGGCAGCATCTCAGAATCTTGATCTCGATGCCGAATTTCAAGAGGAACCTGTAACTACATCTACCGAGACTCAAAAGGCTCTTGCTGATAAGCACATTGTAATGTTCAACCGAGCAGGGGTTGAACCCCCACCGGGTTATGTGTATGACCCTTCAAAGGGAAGTCTGAATGACTATTGTACGAAGTCTCCCGATCAGTTCCCCGCTCCTGGCGACAATGCTGATTTCTCTGGCGCATGCGCAAAGCACGACATGTGCTACGGAGCCCATCAGGATCCCGGTGAGCGTGTGGGCTGCAATGTTCAACTAAATAAGGACATGGTTCATATTTGCCAGAGCGTTTATCCAAACGCTGCCGATCCGCGTAGGGGAGGCTGTCTTTCTACTGCAGCAACCTATTTTGCTTTTGTCACTGCAGCTCATCCTAGCCAGTGGAACCCTACGATTTCGGGATAAGAGAAGCAAAGGAGAGTAACTATGGCAAGTGGAAAACTCCGTCCGCTTTGGCCTGAATTGGTGGCGGCTGTCTTAGGGGTGGCTCTCGTTCTTATGGCCCCAGTCAGAATCGGTTGGATCGGCACTGTGGTCATTATTCTATCTGCGGTTTCCGCAATTACCACGTTAATTCTCTCGAAACAGTCCGCGAAAGTTCAGTTGACAGGAATGATCATCGGCATCATTGCCATTGCAGTCGGTCTGTTAATCGGTTCAAAAAATGATGGGCAAACTGCGATCTTCTCGCCGGCCCTTGTTTGGGTACTTGGTGCGGGACTAGTGATGTCGACCCTTTGTACTTTGATAGCTCGAAATTTGAAAGTTAATTCAAAGCAAACAGCTTAGGATTTTGAGTCTTTTCTCCGGCGGCCTCGTCTACCTATCTAGCATAGTAGGCGGGGCCGCTCTCGTGCTTACTGACTGGGTGGTTAGGTGTTTGTAGAGGACAGTCGACTTAGAGAGTCAGTACCCATGACTGGTTACGGTCAACATGCAGTGCAAACGCAGTTGGCAGCCCAGCTAGCCAAGCAGGAGAGCTAGTCGCGCGCCTTTTCCTTGTGGAAGGAGTCCCACCACCACTGTTGCCACGCGGTGGCGTGTGGGTTGCCTGGCGGATAGGTGACGCCACCGGGCGTGTGTAGTTCGGTCACCGGGCTAATGCCGTGCAGCGAGTTGAGGAACCACAGGGGGCATTCGGTGGTGAGCTCCGGGGGGGGAGCGGGCGTGTTTCGGTCCGTATGCCTAGGGCCGCGGCGCGCCGGGTGACCTGGTGCAGCGTGATGCTGGGCAGCGCCGTCCCGGTGGGGAGGACAAGAGTCTCTCCTCCCAAGCGACGAGCGCGCCGGTGGTAGTCTCCATCATGGCACCGGTGGAATCCACAATGATGGTGTCATCGGTGCCGTCTACCTGATACTCGGCACGGTAGCGTGCCCGTGCTGGGAAATCAGGGCCCTTGACTAACGGCTGCGAGCAAGGGTCGGGAGCATGTGCATAGGATAGCCGGGTGACTGGGCGCGCTGGGGGAGCGGGGCGAATATCCAGGCGCAGTTGTCCGGCGGCTAGCGAGATACGGGGAAAAAGATCGCCCGGGGGCGAAGAGCTGCAGCATCGCAGGAACGAATCCCGCGGGAAGCGGTCCGGCCACCGACTCCAAGCGCCGGAGGTGAAGGTGAAGGCCGTTTGAGTGGGCGTCGCCAAGCATCCGCCAGGAATCCGCAACGTCGAAGGGGCCGGGGTGGGGTTGGTGCGGAATAAAACTGCCGTCGTGCCAGAGATAGGTGCTCATTGCCATGCCCCTAATACGGACTGCGCTTTGAGGTTGCGCTCTTCTAGCTCGGCTATTGGATCCGAATCCAAAACGATGGCCCCGCCGGCCCCGATAGTGACCTCACCGCCCGCGCGTACGGTCGTGCGAATGACCACGCTGAGATCGGCTTGTTCATCAAAACCCAAGTAGCCCACCACGCCAGAGTAGACCCTGCGCGGGCTGGTCTCGAGCTGATCGATGATTTCGCAGGTGCGCAGCTTTGGCGCGCCCGTCATCGAGCCAGGAGGAAAGGTCGCGCGGAGAGCATCTACTGCGGTGGTACCGGTTCGCAGTTGTCCAGTTATGGAGGACACCAATTGATGAACCGTGGCATAGCTTTCTACCTGCATCAACTTTGGCACGCGCACGCTGTCGAGCTCGCATACTCGGGAAAGGTCATTGCGCAGCAGGTCCACGATCATGAGGTTTTCGGCGCGCGTCCTCAGGTCCGTGGTCAACAACGCAGGATCTTGGTCGGCGGAGATAGTGCCTTTAATCGGCTTGGCCTCCATCTCACGCCCGTGCACGGTGAGGAAGCGCTCAGGCGAGGCACTGCACACTTCTACGCCATCGAAGACGAGGTGCGCGGCATAGGGAGCGGGATTGCGCGAGCGCAGTTGGGGGTAGAGCTCCCCCTCCCCTCGGCCGTGGCCGAGTAGGTATCGGTTAGGCAGACCTCGTAGCTCTCGCCGACGTGCAGGAATCCTTGGGCGCGCTTAATCCGCTCCAGGTAGCCGGGGCTGCGCCAGGAGCCCGCGCTGAGCGACGCCCCGCTGCCTTCCCCAGTGTCCTGTAGCCCATCCGCGCCCAAGGCGGTTTCCAATCGGTCCAGCAGATCTTCAGCGCTGTTGCCAGCCAGGCAGCACAGATGCGCGGTTTCTGCCTGGTGGTCATAGACGATAAAGGATCGCGGACGCACAAAATAAGCATCTGGGTAAGGGGAGCGGTGGCTTAACGCAATGGGCAGGGTGAGCTGGGCGCACTCATAGGCTAGGTAGCCGATAMCCCCGCCGGTGAAGGGAAGTTCTGGGGCGTTGGTGACGCGGGTAGCGAGCTCACGGTCAAGGAGGGCGGGGATATCGGGGGATTCGCCAAGCCGGTAGCGGAAGGAGCGGCTCAACGTACCGGCGGTATCACCGAGGATGGAATAGCGCCTGTGGGGATCCGCGGAGTCGAGGAAAAGGCATCGTCGCCTTCGGCGCGCAGGGTGGCAAAGACACGTGCGCAGTCTACCGCGCCGGGAATCTCGCGGTGGAGCAGGCGAAACCCACCCAGGAAATTGCGCATGATCTGCCTCCCATAGTGGGTGAGCACCGACTCGGGATGGAATTGCACGCCCCAGTGCGGCAACCCATCGACCTTGAGCGCTTGAATGACGCCATCCTCGCTGCGGGCATGAACGGTGACACCGAAGACCTCGTCAATCTGCAGGGAGTGGTAGCGCACTACCTCGAAGTTTTGCGGGATTCCAGCAAAGATTCCCTCGCCCGAGTGGCTAATGGTAGAGACAAAACCGTGGCGCGGCTGCGGCGCACGAGAAACTTGGGCGCCGGCCAACAGGCCCAGCCCTTCGTGGCAAAGGCATACGCCCAGCACCGGAATCTCGGCCGAGGTTGCGGCGGCAATGACGGCTCAGGCAGCACCGAAATCCTCCTCCCGTTCAGACCTGCCCGGACCAGGAGAAATCACCACATGAGAAAACTCGCCCGCACGGACGCGCTCGGGGAGCCCCTCCGCCTCACCGGCAGCGACGACGAGTGGCTCGCAGCCTGCTACCTCCGCGATGAGGTGGGCGAGGTTAAAGGTATAAGAATCGTAATTATCAAGCAGAGGGATCATCGGGAGGTGGAATTTCTCTAGGTGGTGCCCGAATCCATGAGGAAAAGCTGGATATCGCTAATAGCCCAGATCATGAAATTGAAAGCTACCACCCAAAAGATCGCCATCCAGCTACGCCAGCGCAGGTAGCGGCGCAGCTTGCGCACCATAATGATCGCGCAGCCAATCATGCCCAGCAGTGGGATGATCATGGTGGAAATGGCAAAGAAGTTTCTTTGGCCTTCGGTACACAGCCAGCTTGCGGTGCCGTCCTCGCACAGGGGTCCGCCGGTAAGGCGCGAAAAGAGCGCGACGCCGAAGCCATATAGCGCGGAGATGACCAGCACGGACACCATGTACCAGACGGCTTGGCGTGTGGAGCGCCGGTTGGCGGCGGCTACCTCGACGGGATCGGGCTCGTCTGCCAAATCATCGAAGCTTTGCGGCTCGGGCCGGCGCAGGTTGGCATCATCGGCGTCGGTCGTCAGGTCGTTTTCGGGGTGCTCTGGGCGCGAGCTCATACATCAAAGCCTAGTCGGTCGCGGGGTGAATGAGTACCGGTACGCGAATATGAGGGAGCAACTCGGTTGCGTTAGAACCCAAAAAGACCCGCGCGATGGGGCCTTGTGGGGTAGAGGCCATCAACATTAGATCGCCCTTTTTCCACTTGAGCGAATCAACGGCACCGGACCACCCGGCCCCGGAACCGATCTCAGAGGAGACCTCGAGCTCCGGGTAAGCATCTTGGATGCGGTCGCGAGCCCGGTCGAGCATTGCTAACGAATCCTCGTGCCACTCGGCGGTGAGCTTTAGCGCAATATCGCTTTTATCCTTCGACGGGGAATTCAGCAGGTCATTCGCTGAGAAAGCCAAGATGCGCAGGGGTAGATCCCAGCGATCCGCCAGCGCGGCTGCACCCAATAATTCCCTATCCGCACGGTCACCGCGCTCCGTAATGACAAAATTAAAGCGGGTCACGCCGTGTTTCGATAATTTGGCCTTGCGCGGGATAAGCCCTAAAGATTGTGGCGAGTAGTGCAGGAGGGTATCCGCAGTTGAACTGGGGAAAAAGCGGCCCTTGGGCGCGGCCTGGTTGGGGCCTAAAAGTATGAGATCAGCCTGAAAATCCTGGGCCATCTCAGTAAGGAGCTGGGGGCGGGAAGGGCCATCGACAAGCACGGAGGGCGTATCGTCCCAGTACTTTTCCGGGATACCTGCCTCCGTCAGGGCCGCAGCGGTGGCTGTCGTGCATGCTTGCTTTTGCTCTTTAAACCATTTTTTGTATTTCCCGCCTAGCTTGGACAAGGACGTCGTGGTCCACGGTTGGAAAACCGTGGAAATAACGCGCACCTCTATCACCGCGGTGCGCGATAGCCATGCGGCGAAGTCGAGGGGTTCCGTACCGGAAGAGGAAGGACTCCACGAAATGAGGATGCGCAACGGCTCTTTGGCCGAGCCTTTATGCAGGGTCGGCAGCAGCGGTTGGTTAGATTTTTTGCCCATAGAATGAATAAGTATGCGAAAGCTTAATGAGTACTAAAGCTCATTATCGTCTGTTGCGGCCGCAAAACTAAAATTGCATGTGGCCGTAAGCTCGCTACTCGCTATCCATGGTGGGGCGGTAGACATCCGCAAGCTTGGAAATGACCGCGCCCATCTCGCGGGCGGTGGCCAAGTCCTCGGGCTCGAGCCACCGCATAATCTCCGCAAGGGCCGCGGCGCGTTGCCCGGAAACTATGGCCAATTCGGACTCGCCCAGTTGGGTGAGCGCGACCAGCACGCCGCGGCGATCTTCTTCATCGCGGTGGCGTTCCACGAACCCGCGGCGTTCTAGTTGATAGAGCGCGTTGGACGCGGTGGGCATGCGGATAAGCTCTGCCTGGGCGATGGTGGATACGCGGGAAGGCCCGCGCAAGCGCAACTGGTTCATGATGGAGACCTGCGAGGTAGTCAGCGATGAACCCTCTGCAGTGCGCTGGAAAATAAGAATTAACTTATTGAGCGCCGGTTGGATGTCCCGCGCTACCTCTACCGCGTCCTCGTAGTTGGACGGGGACTTCGTTGGGTCCGTCTCATCATGGTGTTGCGTCATAGAACTAAATTCTATCGTGCCCTACCGCCTGGCGGTAGTATCGCGACGAAAAAATTAGCTTCCCTTAATAAAATCTTCCAGCTCATTGCGCGCGACATCGTCGCCCTTCTGCACTGGAGGGGACTTCATCAGGTAGGAGGAAGCGGAAAGTACCGGTCCGGCAACCTTGCGGTCCAAGGCGATCTTGGCGGCACGGACGGCATCGATAATGATGCCGGCGGAGTTAGGGGAGTCCCAGACCTCGAGCTTGTACTCCAGGTTCAGCGGGACCTCGCCGAATGCGGAACCCTCCAAGCGGACATAGGCCCACTTGCGGTCATCCAGCCACTCCACGTAGTCCGAGGGACCGATGTGGACGTTGCGGTCTGCGCGCTTGCCAGCAATAGGGGAATTGTGCACGTTGGAGGTCACGGACTGGGTCTTGGAAATCTTCTTAGACTCCAGGCGCTCGCGCTCCAGCATGTTCTTGAAGTCCATGTTGCCGCCCACGTTGAGCTGCATCGTGCGGTCCAAGCGCACGCCGCGGTCTTCAAAAAGCTTCGCCATAACGCGGTGGGTAATGGTGGCACCAACCTGGGACTTGATGTCATCGCCCACGATGGGCAGGCCGGCGTCTTCAAACTTCTTGGCCCACTCTGGGTCGGAAGCAATGAAGACCGGCAGGGCGTTTACGAATGCGCAACCAGCGTCGATAGCGGCCTGGGCGTAGAACTTATCCGCCTCTTCGGAACCAACCGGCAGGTAAGAAACAACAACCTCGGCACCGGCCTCGCGGAGGGCAGCTGCGACATCGGCAGGAGCTTCATCCGATTCCGTGATGGATTCCTGGTAGTAACGGCCCAGGCCATCCATGGTGGGGCCGCGCTGAACGGTGACCCCGAGGTCTGGGACGTCTGCGATGGTGATGGTGCAGTTGCGGGAGCTGCGGGTAGCCTCCGCAAGATCCTTGCCCACCTTGTCTCCATCGACGTCGAAGGCCGCGACGAACTCAATATCGCCGACGTGGTAAGGCCCGAACTGGGTGTGCATCAGGCCAGGAATATTTTCCTCTGCTGCGGCGTTGCGATAAAACTCCACGCCCTGAATAAGGGATGTGGCGCAGTTGCCGACGCCGACGATGGCGACCTTTACTTTGTCAGACACACTATGCTCCTTTATAAATTCGTTGCTGTGTGGTGCCTGCGCAACGTTAGGCCAGAAATTATGCCTGGTGGTAGCACGACGGCATATGGATCGATCAAGAAGAGGAAATTAAGATAATGCGGGTGAATTCCGTTGCCTTTAAGCACGAGCTTTCTCACGAATGGGAGCGCACCCAACACGTCCGCGAATACCGCGCCGGGCACTTGGGGCGCGATGAGGTGTGTGACGCGGACTTCCTCCTCCGGGCCGCCGCCGAGCACCACGGCCGCACCATGGATAAGCCCTGCCCGGTCTGTGGGGAGGACCTGCGCCTGACCCGGTGGGTATACGGCGAGAGCCTAGGCCGGCGCGCCGGGAGCGCCCGTAGCGAGCAAGAAATAGCGGAATTTGTTGGTGAAGGCCTGGAATTTACCGTGCATGAGGTGGAGGTCTGTCGACACTGCCGGTGGAATCATTTGTTGCGTTCTGCAACGGCTTTTAACGCGTGTTAGTTTTCGACGCACCGCCTTAGGCAGTAAGCTGCAATTATTTAGATTGTTACCAGGGATGAATGAGGACACGAATCAGTGACCGAGAAGGAATCTACTGGCGAGTCCACTAAGGTGGACCGCCGTAAAGAAGGCGAAGAACCCAAAAAGCGCCGCATCTGGCCGTGGGTCGTTGCGGCTCTCCTAGTGGTTTTTGTGGCACTGCCTGCAGGCCTTTTTGCGTATGCCTATTCGCAATACACCGTTCCGGAGCCCAAAGAGCTGGCCAATAACCAGGTCTCTACCATCTATGCCTCCGATAACGACACCCAGTTGGCGCGTTTGGTTCCGCCGGAAGGCAACCGCACGCATGTGACCTTGGATGAGGTACCCGTCTTTGTCCAAGACTCCGTGCTCGCCGCCGAGGACCGCGACTTCTGGGAAAACTCCGGCTTTTCCTTTACCGGTTTGGGCCGCGCGGTACTGGGTAAGGTCACCGGCAATGACACCGCCGGTGGTGGTTCCACGATTACCCAGCAGTACGTGAAAAACACCCTGGTGGGCAACGAATATTCCTACGTGCGCAAGGCGCGCGAGCTCATCTACTCCATTAAGATGACCAATGAGTGGGAAAAAGAAGACATCCTTAACGCCTACCTGAACACGGTCTACTTCGGCCGCAATGCCTACGGCATCCAGGCTGCATCCAACGCCTACTTTGATAAGGACGCCAAGGACCTCACCCCTGAGGAAGGCGCCATGCTCGCCGGTCTTATCCAGTCGCCTTCTGGCCTGGACCCGCGCGTGAACCAGGAAGGTTCCGAAAACCGGTGGAACTACGTTCTTGACGGCCTCGTGGACATGGGCGATCTCAGCAAGGAAGAGCGCGATGGAATGGTCTTCCCGGAGATCCGCGACCCCTCTGAGTATTCGGCATATACGGAAGCCCCTGGTGCTAATGGCCACATTAAGGACCAGGTCATCCGCGAACTTGAAGAGGTGGGAATTACGGAAAACCAGGTCTCCACCGGCGGCCTGCGCATTACCACCACCATCGATATGAACGTGCAAAACAATACGGTGCAGGCAGTCGATGACCAGCTGGCGCCGCTGCAAGAAGACGCCCGCGCCGCTTCCGTGACCATCGACCCGAAGACGGGTGCGGTGCGCGGTTACTTTGGCGGGCATGATTCCAACGGTTGGGACTACGCCAATTCGCCGCTACAGACCGGCTCGACCTTCAAGATCATGGCGCTTGCCGCTGCACTGCAGCAGGGCATTAGCTTGGATACCAACTACTCCTCGGCGCCGTACCAGCTGCCGGGCTCCGATCTGGTCACCAACGTGGGCGGCGGCTGTGGCGTATGCGACCTACGCGAGGCGACCAAGCAGTCCCTGAACACGTCTTACTTGCGCCTGCAGAGCGATTTGAAGAACGGTACCCAGGACACCGCGGATATGGCCCACGCTTTGGGCGTTGCCCGCTCGCTGCCGGGTATCGAAGAGACGCTGACCGAAAACGGCAAGCAGCCTTTCGAAGGCGTGGTCTTGGGCCAGTACCAGTCCCGTCCGCTGGACATGGCAACCGCGATGTCTACCCTTGCGAACCAGGGCGTCTGGCACAACCCGCACTTTGTGCAGCGCGTAGAAAATGCCGCCGGTGAAGTTCTGTATGAACACCCAGACGATGAGGGCGAGCGCCGCGTTTCTGCCAATGTGGCCAATAACGTCCTTGAGGCCATGGGGCCGGTGGCGGCATGGTCCAACGGCTCGCTGGCGGGCGGRCGKGCTTCGGCATCTAAGACCGGTACGACCCAGCTGGGKGATTCGGGRACTAATAAGGATGCGTGGATGGTCGGCGCTACCCCGCAGCTTGCCTCCGCCGTGTGGGTCGGTACGGCCGATAACACCTCTGCCATTTTCGACCAGTATGGCGGCATCATGTACGGTGCGGGCGCACCGACGAAGATCTGGAAGTCCGTGTTGGATAACTCCTTGGCGGACCAGGAATTCCAGCAATTCCCCTCTGCTTATCCCGTACGCTTCGGCACGGTTTCTGCCGGCGGTGGCGCTCCGGCCTACAACTCAGGTGGTAGCGCCGGCGGGCAAAGCACCCAGAACTACACTGGTCCAGCGCAAAATGGCGCCCCTGAAGAAGAGACCAGCCCAGCACCTGCGGAAAGCCCGGAAGCGGGTCGCGATGCCCCATCACAGCAGCCGGAGACCCAGGGAGGCAATAATGGAAACGGCGGCAACCGGGGCAACGGCGGCGGCAATAATGAGCCGGCCCCACCCGAAGCTCCGTCTTTAGATGACATCCTTGACCGCGAAGGCGGCCTGGCTGACCTCTTAGGCTAAGCAAGGAGCGGTACGCGTGAGCCAAGATCAGCGCTTGTCTGCTGCAGACGAACCGATGGCGCGGGGCGTCATCGAGTTCCTGGGCGGGCCGAGGGGACGCTTTGCCCGGGGCAGCCGCACGCAGTGGTGGACCCCGTTGCGCGCGCTCATCGCGGTAGCATGGGTTTTCTTAGCSGGCGGGTTCTTAYCCAAGGMAAATTGCGCTACTGGTMCYCCCGGCGAAGACGSCACCATCAAGYTTGWTTGGYCCSCCAACCGCCAGTACACCTCTTTTTGCTATAACGACATCGTCCCGCTGTATGAAGGCCGCGGTTTAGATCAACCGGGCTTTCCCTACGCCTATTCCTGGCAGGAAGATGGCCTGACCCGCTACATGGAATACCCGGTATTGGCGGGCATGTTCCAGGGCCTGATGGGCTGGRTTGCGCGCCATACCTATGGGCTCGTGGAGTGGGCCGGGGKGCCCGCCGCTGGTTGGTACTTTGGGCTAACCGCCATGGTCATGGCCTGCATCTGGGTCGGCGTCATCTACATGGTCTACCTTTTGGTGGGAAATCGCACGTGGGACACCATCCTGGTGGCCGCCAGCCCGTTGATTATCATCCATGCCTTTAGCAATTGGGATATACCTGCCATCGCCTTTGCCGTCGGCGCGCTGCTGGCCATTAGCCGCCACCGCCCCTGGCTCGCCGGCATCCTCATCGGCCTTGGAACCGCATTCAAATTATGGCCGGTATTCCTGCTTGGTGCGTTTTTCGTCCTTGCCTGGCGCAATCGCCGCTGGGACGCTTTTGCCAAGGTCGCCGTCGCTACGGCCGCCGCGTGGCTCGTGGTCAACCTTCCCGTCGCCTTGAAATACCCGGCGGCTTGGGCGGAATTTTTCCGCTTGAACCAGGAGCGCGGCGCGGAATGGACCACCCTGTATGCACTGATTAGCCGGAATTCGGGCATTTCTTTCAGCCAGGACTTTTTGAATACCTTCTCCCTCGTGGCATTCATCCTCTTGTGCGTCTGTATTGCCTTGGCCGGCTGGCGCAGCCCGCTTACCCCGCGGGTGGCGGAGTTGGTATTCCTCATCGTTGCGGCTTTCCTGCTGGTCAATAAGGTATGGTCCCCGCAGTATTCGCTCTGGCTGCTGGTCCCAGCGGCCTTGGCCGTGCCGCGTTGGCGGTTGGTTTTGGGCTGGGCGCTTGCCGATGCCCTCGTATGGCCCCTACTTATGTGGCACATGCTCGGCATTGATAATAAGGGCATTCCCCACGAGCTTTTGGACGTGGCGATCCTCGTGCGCGATGGATTCATTATCGCCATGGCGGTGATTGTTCTGCGGCAAATGTGGAATAACACGGAAGATAAAGTGCGTGCTGCGCATACGGGCCGCGACCCAGTGGCGGGRGKATTTYAATGATTKTGRCATTAATCGGCATGGKGTCGRTCTTGTTGGGSTTTWTYTGCGTCATGGCGGCGTTTTGGCTGTTTCATAACAGGGAAGATAAGCGCGGGCCCATCATCTTGGGCGTCCTTGCCATTGTTTTTCTGACCATCATCCCTGCGACGTGTGCTATCTTTTTTGCCGCCACCACGACGGGATAGATTTCTTTTCGCCGGTCATATGCGGTACTGTGGTGGGGTTGCTTGACGCAACGTACCCTCCTGCTGCATCCGCAAAGGTGATGCAGCCGAAAACGACTAGACCATAGGAGGTGATGAGGTCCGTGCGTCACTACGAAGTCATGATCATTCTGGATCCTAATCAGGATGAGCGCACCGTAACCCCGTCCCTAGATAAGTACCTCGACATCGTCCGCAAGGACGGCGGCAAGGTTGAGAACCTCGATGTATGGGGCAAGCGTCGCCTTGCATACCCCATCGAGAAGAAGGAAGAGGGCATTTACGCCGTCGTTAACCTGGAGTGCGAGCACCCTTCGGTTTCCGAGCTCGACCGCCGCCTGAACCTGAACGACACCATCCTGCGTACCAAGGTTCTGCGCACCGACAGCAAGTAGCGGATACTGGGATCAGGCACAATCCACGTAACCGATAAGGAGTAAAGACATGGCACAGGGAGATACCAATATTACGGTGGTGGGCAACATGGTTGCTGACCCCGAGCTTCGCTTCACCCCAGCGGGTGCGGCGGTAGCTAACTTCCGCGTCGCCTCCACGCCTCGTCGCTATAATTCGCAGACGAACCAGTGGGAAGACGGCGAAGCTATGTTCCTGACCTGCAACGTATGGCGCCAGGCGGCGGAGAACGTCGCCGAGACCCTGAGCAAGGGCATGCGCATCATCGTTACCGGCCGCTTGAAGCAGCGTTCCTTCCAGACCCGCGAGGGTGAAAACCGCACTGTATTTGAGATCGACGTCGATGAGGTCGGTCCGTCGCTCCGCTACGCCACCGCACAGGTAAACCGCAATCCCCGTGAGGGCGGCGGCAACTATGGTGGCGGCCAGCAGCAGCGCTCGAATAACAATAATCAGGGCGGCTTTGGAGGACAGCAACAGCAACAGCAGCAGTCGCAGCAGCAGAACCAGGCTCCTGCAGAGGATCCGTGGAACTCCGCACCGCCCGCTGGCGGCTTCGGAGGCGCTGATTCTGAACCCCCGTTCTAAGTCTGTCACCCGCAACTATTCAACTAACTCAATTGAAAGGCAGGGATCATGAAGCTGATCCTCACCGCTGCCGTTGAGAACCTCGGCGCCGCTGGCGAAATTGTTGAGGTTAAGGACGGCTACGGACGTAATTACCTGCTTCCCCGCGGCTTGGCTATCGTGGCTTCCCGCGGCGCTGAGAAGCAGATTGAGGGCATCAAGCGCGCCCAGGAAGCTCGCGAAATTCGCGACCTGGACCACGCACGCGAGGTCCGCAACCAGCTTGAGCAGCTGACGAACGTTGAGGTCAAGGTTAAGACCTCCACTTCCGGCAAGCTCTTCGGTTCCGTTACCGCAGAAGACATTGTCAAGGCCGTCTCCAAGGCCGGTGGCCCTAACTTGGATAAGCGTATCGTTGATATGCCCAAGGGCCTGGTCAAGAAGACCGGCAACTACCAGGTCGAGCTGAAGCTGCATGCTGACGTGCTCGGCAAGGTGAACTTCTCGGTCGTCGCTGCCTAAGCAGCGCTCGACGGTCCACAGACCCAAAGACAACAGCACGGCTTAAGGCCCCAAGAATTCTCTATGTGAGGTGGAGAATTCCTGGGGCCTTTTGCCTACCCAATTGGCCTGTGGATAACTGTGAAAATCTGTGGATGAATGTGGAATTCAGGGTTCGGGGACACCACGATTTTGTCACGACTTTACCGCTGGTCACGGCCTATTTTCCGCTACGCTGTGGGAATTTTCACACTAGCAAATAACAGCTCTGACCAGCGGTTATTATCGCTGCAGGTCAGGGCGGTGTTGAGTTATCCACACCCGTGACCTCGGTAAATGAAATGCAAGGATCGGCCTACCAGGTAATTCCACAAGACCCTGTGGATAACTGTGGGAGTTATACCCAGGCGGGTAGTGTCCGGGCGCTCGTCTACACTTGGACAGCGTTACACAAGGTCGCTTCACGGACACCAAGGGGGACACATGACCAACGCGAGCTTTGATGATGAACAGCTTCCACCGGAACCGCCTGCGCCGGATAACGCCGTAGCGCGCCGGCCGCGGTATCAACAGGACCAACCGCAGCGCTACGAGGAGTATCGTCAGCCGCCATCGGACCGGGAAGCCGAGCAGGGCGTATTGGGTGCAATGCTGCTTAGCCCCAATACGGTCATGGAGGTTATTGAAGAGCTCGAACCCGATGACTTTTATTATCCGGCCCACGCGCTAATTTATGGCGCGATGCTGGACCTTTATGCAGCGGGCCAAGACATTGACCCGCTTATCCTTTCCTCGCGGTTGGATAGGTTCAATAACCTTGAGCGCGTTGGCGGCGCACCCTATTTGCACACGCTTTTGGCTACGGTTCCTACCGCTGCCAACGCCCGCTATTACGCGGAAATCGTGGCGGAAAAGGCCGTCTTGCGCCGGCTAGTGGATGCCGGTACGCGCGTGGTCCAATTGGGCTTTTCGGGCACGGAGGATGCTGAGATCGAATCGGTGATCGACCGGGCCCAGCAGGAAGTTTTTGCCATCGCCCAGCGCAAAACCGCTGAGGACTACCGCGTGCTGGGGGATCTGATTGACCCGACCATTGATGAGTTGGCGGCGCTGCAGCAGGCCGGCGGCGTTGAATTGGGTGTGCCCACAGGGTTTATTGACTTGGATAAGCTCACCAACGGTTTGCACGCAGGCCAGATGATCATCGTGGCCGCGCGACCCGGTGTGGGTAAGTCCACGCTGGCGATGGACTTCATTCGCTCGTGCTCGCTGCAGCACGGCAAGTCCTCCGTCATCTTCTCCTTGGAAATGTCCGCCTCAGAGATCGTTATGCGCCTGCTCTCCGCGGAATCCGAGGTCAAGCTTACCGATATGCGCAGTGGCGGGGTGTCCACAGAGGATTGGGCGAAGATCGATGACACGCTTAACCGCGTTCAAGATGCGCCGCTGTTTATCGATGATTCCCCGAACCTGACGATGATGGAGATCCGCTCCAAGGCCCGCAGGCTCAAGCAGCAGCATGGCCTCGACCTTATCGTTTTGGACTATCTGCAGCTGATGTCCTCGGGCAAAAAGGTAGAGTCACGCCAGCAAGAGGTCTCGGAATTCTCGCGCCAGCTTAAGCTATTGGCCAAGGAGCTTGAGGTGCCGGTGATTGCCATTTCGCAGCTGAACCGTGGACCTGAAGCCCGAAACGACAAGAAGCCACAATTGGCTGACCTGCGTGAGTCCGGTTCCTTGGAGCAGGACGCCGATATGGTGATGCTGCTTTACCGCCCAGACTCGCAGGACCGTGATAACGAGCGCGCCGGTGAAGCGGATATTATCTTGGCCAAGCACCGCGGCGGGCCCATTGACACCGTACAGGTGGCCCACCAGCTGCACTACTCCAAGTTCGTCAACATGGCGCACGGATAAAAGACTTATAGGTCCACGACGGCCGCGGGGTCCCCTAACCGGGGACCCAGAATTACCAGCACGATAAAGACCGCCGCAGCGGCCAGAGAGAGCCACCGCCAAACCGGGAAGAAGCGTTGGCCGCACCAGTAGGCGATCGCTGCACCGATGAGCGCGCCGAGGGTATTAAAGAGGAGATCGTCGACATCCGTGCGGCCCAGCGCGAAGGCATATTGGGCCGTCTCCAGGGTTAAACTCAGCGCGAATCCCCAGGCCGTGGATACCTTCACGGAACGGCATAGCGTAAATACTAGGAGCCCGAAGGGGATGAAGAAGGCGGTATTACCGGCGTACTCAAAAATCGGGGCGAACCAGCTATTGCCAGAGAATTCGTCGAGGGGAACTAAGTGGAGCTCGCGGACGCGTTGATTTTCGGGCTTCCACAGGTAACCGATCTGGAAGAAGGCCTTCAGGGTAGTCAGCGCTACCATGACGCCGATCCAGGCGCTAAGGGCTAATTTATCGAGCAAGGGCCTCACCCTTAAGCTCAGGCAAAGTAAATGCCGCTACGGCGGCGATGGCGAATGCGGCCGCAAATAACACAAAGAGGAATCCAGCTCCGGTCGCCGCGATCAACGGCGGCACAATAAGGGGTGCCACGATGGAGGCGATGCGGCCAAACCCCGCCGCGGCACCCGTACCGCGCCCGCGCAGCGCGGTGGGGTAGAGCTCGGGACCGATGGCATACAGGGCACCCCAGGCGCCGAGGTTGAAGAAGGACAACAGACACCCGGCGATGATGATGAATACCTCGGAGCTTGCGGTGCCGTAGAGCCCGGCGGAGACGGCGGAGCCGACCAAGAACACGGCGAGGGTAATCCGCCGGCCCCAGACCTCAATGAGCCAAGCGGCGGTGGCATAGCCCGGCAGCTGCGCCAAGGTAATGATGAGGGTGAAGCTGAAGGATTTTACGAGCGAGAAACCATCGGCAACCAGCAGGGACGGGATCCAGATGAAGGCGCCGTAATAGGAGAAATTGACGCAAAACCAAATAGTCCACAGCGCCGCTGTGCGGCGGCGCAGGCCCGGCCCCCAAATGGAGGTCTCGGTGGAGGCGGTGGGTTCCGGGTGGGCATCGTCAAGCGGCTGGCCCGCGGCGGCCTCTTCGAAGGATGCCACAATCTCTTCGGCCTCCTCGTGGTGGCCCTTGGACTCGAGGAAGCGCACCGATTCCGGCAAGCCCAAGCGCACGTAAACCGAATAAGCGGCGGGGATGAGACCCACTGCAAACCCCCAGCGCCAGCCGTTTTCGCCGGCGCCGACGATGAAGGTGCCGATGAGCGCGGCGAGGATCCAGCCGAGCGCCCAGAAGGCCTCGAGGAGGACCACCATGCGCCCGCGGACGCGGCGCGGCGAGAATTCGGAGATGAGAGTGGAGGCGACCGGCAGCTCCGCGCCCAAGCCCAGCCCAACGATGAAGCGGAAGATGATAAGCATGGTCAGCCCACCGGCCAGGGCGGAGGCACCGGTGGCTAGGCCATAGACCAAGAGGGTGAGGGAGAAGATGTGGCGGCGGCCGTATTTATCCGCAAGGAGCCCGCCGAATGTCGCGCCCAGAGCCATGCCGAGGAAGCCAACAGAGGCGAGCCAGGAGGTTTGGGTGCTGCTCAAATCCCAATGCACGGCCAGGGCGGCCATGATGAAGGAAATGAGCCCCACATCCATAGCATCGAGCGCCCACCCTAGGCCGGAGCCTAGGAGTAGGCGCTTGTGTTTGCTGGTGACCGGGAGCCGGTCTAATCGTTCATTGCGGCTGAGCATGCGCTAATCATAGCGCTGGCTAGAAAATTTCCGGAGACGCAGGGAATTGGATACGACGAATACGGAACTCAATGCCATGGCGATGCCTGCAAATAGCGGGTTGAGCAGGCCAAAGGCCGCCACGGGGATGAGAATAATATTATAGGCAAAGGCCCAGAACAGGTTGCCCTTAATGATCTGCAGCGTGCGGCGGGACAGGCGAATGGCATCGGCGGCAGACCGCAGGTCCCCATTCATCAAGGTGATATCGGAGGCCTCGATGGCAACGTCGGTCCCGGCGCCCATCGCCAAGCCAAGGTCCGCTTGGGCAAGGGCCGCGGCATCGTTGACGCCGTCACCAACCATCGCCACATTGTGCCCCTCGGACTGCAGCTTCTTGATGACGTCGACCTTTTCCTCCGGAACCACGCCGGCCGTGACCTCGGTGATGCCAACTTCCTCTGCCACGCGCTTGGCCGCGCCCTCGTTATCGCCGGTCAGCAGGTGCGGGGTCAGGCCCAGCTTCTTCATCTGCTGGACGGCCTCAGCGGAGGTGGGTTTGACGGTGTCGCGGACCTCAATGAGCCCAGCGAGCTCATCGTCGAGGTACACCGCCACCGGGGTAGCACCCGCGGCCTCGGCCTCGCGGAAGGCATCAGCGTATTGGCCTAGGTCTCCACGCGGCTTGCCGACGCCCACGCGCACCCCATCCACCGTTGCTTCCACGCCAGCGGTGCTGGTGGAAAAGTCGGTGCCGGGCTCTACGTCGCGCTCACGGGCAATCGCCTGGGCGATGGGGTGCTCGGAGTTTCGCTCGACGGCTGCGGCGTATTCGAGGACATTGCCATGCACGGCCGTAACGGACATTTCACCGGCGGTCACCGTGCCGGTCTTATCCATCACGATGGTATCGACCTGCTTGGTGGACTCGAGGATCTCCGGGCCCTTAATGAGCAAGCCCAGCTGGGCACCGCGCCCCGTGCCGACCAAGATGGCGGTTGGGGTGGCAAGGCCCAGCGCGCAAGGGCAGGCGATGATCAACACTGAGACAGCGGCGATAAACGCCGGCGCCACGCCGCCAAAGATGAGGTGTACCAGCAGCGTGAGGACGGAAATCCCGATCACTACCGGAACGAAGACCTGCGCGATGCGGTCCACCAAGCGCTGCACGGGGGCCTTTGAGGCCTGCGCGTTGGTGACCAAGGTGGCCATTTGGGAAAGGACCGTGTCCTCGCCCACCTGGGTGGCCTTGACCTCCAACTTGCCGGAAGCGTTAATGGTGGCGCCGGTAACGGTATCGCCCACGCCCACCTCTTCCGGGACGGATTCACCGGTGATCATGGAGGCATCCACGGCGGAATTGCCGGAGACGACCTCACCATCGGTGGCAACCTTTTCGCCCGGGCGCACAACGAAGACATCGCCCACCTGCAATTGGGAGATGGGGATGCGCTTTTCCTTGCCATCCCGCAGCACGGAGGCTTCCTTCGCACCCATGGACAGCAGGGTGCGCAGCGCCTCGGACGATTGTCCCTTGGCCTTGACCTCGAACCAGCGGCCGAGGAGCAGGAAGGTAATGACCATTCCCACGGACTCAAAGTAGATATGGTCCATCTCGGCCGAGCTGGAG